>JAWOBA010000117.1:0-28479 GCA_046498285.1 Desulfatiglandales bacterium
ATGTTTTACTAATAACCTCTTTTCCTTCCATCTTTTTGATCTTGGCCTGCTGAACTAAAGAGATAGAGCATGTATCCTTTTCTTGTCCTTGAGCCAAAGGAGTAAATAACCATGGAAAAGCAACCAGAAATAGAAAGTAAAAGGCAATTTGGCCTGGTCTAGTTTTGATGCAAATAGGAAAACTCATGATAACCCTCACCACTTTATTTTTGATAGAAATAACTGGTATAATAGGCTGATCGTTGTTTGATATTTAAACTATCTGAGACCTTTGCATAACCCCTCTTGATCTAAAGACGATGGGCTTTTTTTCAGTTCCCTCCGGGCCGGAGGCCGAGGCTACCCGGGTTGGTCTTTTCAGCAACGTATCCATGGGGGAGCCCGCCAGAGATAAATTTTGGCCTCTCCGCATTGCCCCGATAAATCGGGATCTCAGGGACATAGTTTCGCCTAAGGGGCAGTCCTTGCTTTGTGTACCTTGTGGCTTTGTAGTTTATTTTAAACAACGTGGAATTCTGAAAATCGCCAGGTTGTTCAATGGTCTCTATCTCATACAAGTAGTGTATATATACAGAAGGAGATGAGATAAAAATCTACCATCTCGCCTATGTATTCGATAATATCTCATGACCTGCTATTGATAATCCCGGTTTATCGGGATTGATATTATCATTGTTATATTAATTAGTTAAATACGATTATGTCAAGATCTTTTTCACATCTTAAGAATTTTATACAATATATTGAATTAATAAAGAGCTAATATACACTATGTAGTATTTTTATCTTTACATTTATGTTAATGTTTATTATAAATACAATTAGAATTATTTGTTCAAATGCGCAGCGTTTATGGTTGAGATTACTTTTTGTGTATTGCCTTTGTTCCTGGTATGATCGAGGCATGGTAAGCCATGTCCGCAAGACATCTGGCGGACCATAATACCCGGATAAATCTGGCTAGATCCGTGGATCGTTTTAATTATTGTTGGTAGGGAGATACATAAACATGAAAATAGAGAAGCTTTCTATTCAGGGCTTTAAGTCTTTTATGGATAGAGTGGAAATTTTGATTTCTCCTGGGATTAGTGCGTTCGTCGGTCCTAATGGTTGCGGTAAAAGCAATATCATTGATGCTATACGGTGGGTTATGGGTGAGCAAAGCCCCAAGCAGCTTCGCGGGCGACAGATGGAAGATATGATTTTTTCAGGGTCAGGACCCTTGAAGGCATTGGGTATGGTAGAGGTAGCCCTCACGCTTGGAGATACTGAAGAATTATATGGCACCAACGAGATATCCATTTGCAGGCGACTCTATAGGTCTGGTGAAAGTGAGTATCTTATTAATAATGCAACATGCAGATTAAAGGATATCCATGATTTATTTATAGGTACAGGATTGGGAAATAGATCATATGCTATTATTGCTCAAGGAGAGATAGGCTTAATCATAGAACAGAGACCAGAAGAAATAAGATTTCTTTTGGAAGAGGCGGCTGGTATTACTAAGTATAAAGTGAGAAGAGAAGAGTCTTTAAGAAAGGTGGCATTAACCAAAGAAAATCTTAAAAGAGTAGAAGATCTTCTCGTTGAGATTAAAAGGGAGATGAGTTCTCTTAAGAGACAAGCCGGTAAGGCCAGAAAATTCAAAAAGATAAATTCTGAGATTAATCGCTTAAAGCTCGTTTTGCATGCCAATAGGTATGGTGAATTGCAAACAGAGAAAGAAAAGCGAGGAAGGATCATTGAAGACTTACTAGATAAAAAAAACGGATTGGAGGCAAATTTTTCTAAATTCGAAGAATCTATCGAAACGAAGAATTTGGCAATAATTGAGAAAGAAAAATCCTTATCTGCTCTGAAGGAATCAGTCTTTTCTCTTAGGGAAGAACGCAGAAATAGCGAGGATACGCTGAGGCATTTGTCTGCGGATCAGGAAAGATTCAGCAATACCTCCGTTAAATTGCATGCAGAGAAAGAGGAAGCCAGTAAAAAATCAATACAATTTCAATCTGAGATAAAGAAGATTAATTCCAGGATAAATGAATTAACAAAATCGATCCAGGAAAGCTCATCCCTTTATACTAAATATGATTCTGCTTTCAAAGAGGAAAAGGAAAGCTTGAACAGATTGAAAGACGAGTTAAAACAAGAAAAACCACGTTTAATCAAGTTAGCTGCCAATGAGGCGAGCCTGAGAGGTGAAATAAATAATCTTACAGAGATAATTAATAAGTTAGAAACCAGAAAGAATGAGCTTAAGGCGAACTCCGGAAAGATTGCAAAACATATTGAAAAACCATCTCATTTGTTAAAGGAAAAAAAAGAAAGCAGGCAGAAGGCAGTATTGCAGGTAAGCTCAATCGAAAAAGATAAACAGGAACAGGAAATAAAACTCAAGATGCTTACAGAAGCGAGAAGACAAAGAGAATCTGAATGCTCGGTAGCTGAGTTAGAATGCAATCTTTTTCGGTCCCAATTAAAAAACATAAGGGATCTTATTGAAAATTATGAAGGGTATCAATCAGGTGTTCAAAGTATTATGAATTCTTACGGGCAAAAGAATATCAAAGAAGGCACCATTTTAGGCGTTCTGGCAGATTTTATTCAAGTTGAACCCGAATTCGAGCTGGCTGTCGAGGCAGTTTTAGCGGAAAGATTGCAATATATCATTGTTGCTCGGCAGGAGGATGGGAGGGATGCTGTTGAGTACTTAAGATCGAAATCCATGGGCAGGAGCCATTTTCTTCCTATTGAAGAGTTCCAACAGGAACATATGCTTACTAACAGCAAAGGTAAACTCAACGGTTTTAAGCTGTTAAAAGATCATATTACTGTAGAAACAAAAATTCGGCCGTTGGTAGAATCATTCCTGGGTAATGCAGCGTTGACAGATAACCTTTCTCAGGCTTTATTGGCCTGGAACAACGGGAAAGGAAAACAAACACTTGTTACCCCCGAGGGGGATCTTGTGGATAATAGGGGTGTCATAATCGGCGGGAGATTAGGAAAAGGCGCTGTAGGACTATTGACAAGAAGGCGAAATGAGAAGGAATTATCTGTTAAGATAAAAGATAAGGAAAAGAGCATTTCAAAATTACAATCAGACATTGGTGAATTGAATGCCCAATTAGATGGTATACATATCCTCGTTGATCAATTAGAAAATGATAAATCATCTTATTCCCACCAGGTTGAAGTAGTGGACAGAGACATATTTATGCTTGAAAATGAAGCAAAAGAGCTCATGAAGCAATCTCAATATATCGAAAACGAATTAGAATTATTAAACAAGGAGAGGAAGGAAAGGAGAGCTCATCTTGTTTATATTAAAGAAGAGCTATCAAAATGTTCAAAGGAGAAGGAAAGGTGCCAGCATATAGCTGCACATAAAGAGGCTCATATTGAAGAGCTGGGGAATGCCATTGATGATTCTAAAGAAAATCTTTCTCAACTGCTTCTAAGGTATAACCAATATAAAGAGGAGGAAAGAGGTCTTGCACGGGAAAAGGAACGGCTTGGTCAATTCATAAGTGAGATGAAGGTGAGAATTGGAAAGCTAGGAGAAGAGATAAATTCAAATAGTACTCAATACGATGAATGTTTGATCAAAGAGCAGGAAATAAAAGAAGCATTAACCGTAATCTGTCAAAGGGAAAGTGGTCTTAAAAAAGAGGTTGATGATTGCGAAAAAGAATTTGAGATTTTAAGGGAAGCATTACGAGAGGAAGAGAAAAAGGCTGCTCTTTCAAGGGAAAGTATTAGTAAAATAAGGGAAGAAATCAACGAGGCGCGAATAAGAGAGGCGGAGATAGATTTTAAGCTCAGGAATATTTTATCTCAGGCTGATAAAGAGATGGGAATCAATCTCCAGAGGGATTATAGGCAATATTTGGATGAAAAATTTTCAGAGGCAGAATATGAACGAAAGCTCAAGGATTATGTAGCTGTTAAGGATAGAATTGGAGAGGTGAATCTTTTAGCTATTAATGAGTATGAAAAGTTAGAAGAAAGGTATAAATTTATTATGGGACAGCAGCAAGACCTTCTTTCTTCCATTGATTCTCTTTCTAAGGCTATTAGAAGAATAAACAGGATTTCAAAGGAGAAGTTTCTTGCTACATTTAGCCAGGTTGATGAGAAATTAAAGAAGGTTTTTCCGATCCTGTTTAATGGTGGTAAGGCGCGGCTACGGCTGGTTGATGAAAGTCTTCCATTGGAAAGCGGTGTATTGGTTGAAGTCCAACCTCCAGGAAAGAGGCTGGTTTATATGAGACTCCTATCCGGTGGGGAAAAGGCCCTCGCAGCTATGGCCTTACTATTCGCTATTTACCTTATTAAACCAAGCCCATTCATCATAATGGATGAGGTCGATGCTCCCTTAGATGAGGCCAATACCGATCGTTTTAATGCCCTTTTAAGGGAGATTGAAAAATCATCTCAAGTAATAATGGTTACCCATAATCGAAAGACAATGGAAATGGCTGCTCGCTTGTATGGTGTGACTATGGATAAAGGCAGCACTTCAAAAATTGTCTCTGTGGATTTACAGGAGTATCGGTAGGATAGAGAATATTCACCGTTGACCATTTTTCGATGCACAAAGGACAACAGGCAAGGATCTTACAAGGAGGCAAATACCCATTTTGAATAAATCAGAACCTAATCATTATGGCTCTTCTGGGGGAAGACTCTGGAATAAGCTGTCTAAAACGAGAAGGAATTTAACAGAAAGGCTTAATGCATTAGTAACAAACAAGGATGTAATCGATATATCACTGTTAGAGGATCTCGAGGAGGTTCTTTTTACCTCTGACATTGGTGTAGAGTTAACACAACAGCTGATAGAGAAACTAAAACAGGGTATAGAAAGGAAATCTCTTCCTAATCCGGGAGAGTTGCAATCCATTTTAAAACAAGAAATGCTGTCTTTGTTAGGGCCTAGCCAGGACCTTTCTGCATTTCATGTATTAGATAAAACTTCTCACATTGTAAACGTATCCATGGTTGTAGGTGTTAATGGGGTAGGGAAAACAACGACTATCGCTAAAATGGCTCATTATTTTCAAGCCTTGGGAGAAAGGGTAATGATGGTGGCGGCAGATACCTTCAGAGCTGCTGCTATAGAGCAACTGCAGATTTGGGGAGAGCGTGTAGGTGCAGAGGTGATCAATCAAAAAAGGGGGGCAGACCCAGGAGCAGTTGTTTTTGATGCCCTTTCAGCCGCTCAATCCAGGAAAATAGACAGGGTTTTTATTGATACTGCTGGCAGACTTCACACTAAATCAAACTTAATGGAAGAGTTAAAAAAAATTCAGAGAGTGGCTAGCCAGCAGCTTCCCGGAGCCCCTCAACAGATTCCCCTTATCATTGATGCTACTACTGGCCAAAATGCAATTGCCCAGGCTCGGGCATTTGCTGAGTCGCTCGGCGTAACAGATATTATTATAACTAAATTGGATGGCACTGCTAAGGGTGGTGCTGTCATTGGTATTTCCCAGAAGCTCCGCATCCCTATCTCATTTATAGGAACTGGCGAAGGACTTGAGGATTTTGAGAAATTTAACCCAAGAGAATTTGTAGAGGCCATTTTTGATTGAATGTTACAATCTAGCTACCAAGCTAGCGGCTGAGTAATTAAGAATTTTAATATTGATGAAGAAGAATACAATAAAAAAACAGATAGCGTGGGGAGATCTTGATTCACTTGGAATCGTCTTTTATCCCAATTACTATAAGTGGATAGATGCAAGCAGCCATATGTTTTTTAAATCCTTAAATCTTTCATTAGGAAGCCTATGGAAAGAAAGGAAAATTATATTCGGTCTCGTAGAGACCGGTTGTAAATATCATTTTCCAGGGAGGTATGATGAATGGATTGAAATTGTCACATATATTGATGGTATTTCAGATAAGGCAGTGTTGCTGCGGCATGATATCTTCCGTCTCTCGGACAGGTCTCTTATGGTAGATGGATTTGAGAAAAGGATCTGTTTAGATGTTTCCGATACTTTGAAACTCAAGGCAATTGATATACCGCAAGATATCAGAATCGTCCTATCAAGAGAACAATCTTTTGAATGATCCTTAAGTAATAATGATGGACAGGTACCATCGAAATTTATATTTTCACTATTTGAAACATGGCAAAAATCTTGGTGGGAACATCTGGTTTTTCTTATCATGAGTGGAAGGATGTTTTTTATCCCCGCGATCTTCACCCAGCTGATTTTTTAGCTTTCTATTGCCGGGAATTTAATACCGTTGAGCTAAACTTTTCATATTACAGAATACCAACACCAGCTCAGTGTAGGCAGATGTTGAAAAAATCAAGCCATAGAGTTGAATTTGTCATCAAGGCCTTTAAAGGCCTTACCCATGAAATCACCGATCAATCGTTACCTGTGTTATTACCTCAGTTTAAGGAATCCATTGAACCCTTTTCACAAAGCAGTACACTTGGAGCCATACTCTTACAATTTCCTCAAAGTTTTCATTACACCCCCAGGTCTCGGGTCTATCTGCAGTCACTTATTGAGGGATTTAATCCGATGTCAGTGTGTGTTGAGTTCAGGCAACGGGAATGGTTAAAAGATTCGGTTTATGCTACGTTAAAAGAGTTAAATGCTGGTTTTGTTTGCGTTGATGAACCTCCTCTAAGAGGTCTTCTTCCTCCGGTTGCAGTGGCCACAGCTGATATAGGGTATATTCGCTTTCATGGTCAAAATTGCTCGAAATGGTATACAGGGGATTCGAAAGAAAGATATGATTATCTGTATAACGAAGACGAACTTAAGGAGTGGCTCCCTAAAGTTAATACATTAGCAAAACAAACAGAAAAGCTGTTTATAGTTTTTAATAATCATAAAAAGGCCCAGGCTGTTACCAATGCCAAGATGATGATGGGTTTATTAAATATATAAGGGAGATCAGTTTTCCTCTTCTAACATTGACCGTAAGCATCCTGTAACCCTTTCTATAAGGTTATGCATTTGGCTTTTATAATGGATTGTTTCAATCGGTGTACCAAGTTGAATTTGTATTGATCCTTTTTTTAGCTTGAAGCTTCCCTTTGGCATAATTGCGTTGGTCCCCTTGATTGCTATTGGAACAACAGGTGTCCCTGATTCAATAGCAAGATAAAAGGCACCCCGCTTTAATGGTTGCAAATGCCCTTCTTTACTGCGAGTGCCTTCGGCAAATATTACTATTGAAGCTCCGCTCTTAATCATATTGACTGCCTGTTTAAAGGTACTTTTAGCCTTTGCCGGAGATGAACGGTCAATGCTTATATATCCTGCTTTTCTCATTGCCCAGCCAAGGATTGGAATCCCCATCAGTTCCCCTTTAAGGATGAATTTAAAATCAACCGGGAGATATGCCAAGAGGGAAAATATATCAAAAAAGCTCAGGTGATTCGGAATGTAGATATAGCTCTTTTTTTTATCTATTAATTCAAGCCCACGTATTGTTACTCTTACACCAGAGCCCCAAAGAATAATCTTTGACCATGGGACAGCACAGTAGAAATGAATAATCCTGCTGGAAGAGGTGAAGATGGATAAAACAATCCCAATCAATGCCCAGATAAGGGTATTTATTATGCCAATAAATATCCAAATAAAAATAGATCTGATCATAGTAAATGATTAAAATGAGGCCGCCTAGCGGGGCTTGCTTGGGATATACTTTTAATATTATGGTATTTCATGAACAGTCTATGTTGCACCACATGCTGAAAAATCAGGTTTGCCAAGGGCTAATGTGTATAAAGTAGTTACCGTTGTTTGTCATTTGGACGCCGCAACTTATATACCACTCTTTTTTATCTCAAGGCTATATGGTACTGAGATCTTTTTGAACAATATAGGTTCCAGTTTCAAGTTTCTAGCTCATAATCCTTTAATTTAGTTTGAATTTTCTCGTTAACTTTAGGCAATTTAAACTTGACGAACTAAAAGTAGCTATGTAATCCAGGAAGATAATTAACGCCAAAATAGGTAAACAGTACAGAGGCAAAACCAATTATACTCATTATGGCCATCCTTTTTCCTTTCCAGCCTCGGACAAATCTGGAGTGAAGCATTGCTGCATAGATGAGCCATGTTATCAAAGACCATGTCTCTTTTGGGTCCCAGCTCCAGTATGATCCCCAGGCAGAGTAAGCCCACACTGAACCAGTAATAATTCCCAGGGTTAAAAAGATAAAGCCGATAACAACACTATGATAGATAAGCTCATCTGCTATTTTTTGACTGGGTAAAAGTCTAAAAAAAGGCCGGGTTCTTTCCCCTTTCTCTAATCCTTTTAGGAGATACACGAAGCCGAATGCACATGCTATGGTAAGTGCAGCATAACCAAAAAAGCAGGTGATAACATGGCTTATTAACCAGTTACTTTGCAGGGCAGGAATCAATGGCTGTATCCTGGCGTTAACATTTGGAGAAAAGGAGGCAAAGGCCATTGAAAAGAAGGCAAAGGGAATCACAAAGGCACCAAGATTCCTGCTCTTGATTCGCCACTCTATAATCAGATAGAGTAGGACTATGGTCCATGAAAAGAAGATGAGTGATTCGTAAAGATTGGAAAGCGGTGCATGCCCAATTCCCATCTTGTAGGATTCGAACCACCTCAGGATTAATCCTACAGTCTGTACAACGAGGCCGATAGAGGCAATAATTGAGGCAAGTGATCCCCAGAATTCTTTTCCTATGACCATTTTGAAGACATAGAATATAGCTGAACCAAAATAAATAAAAGTTACCCAACTAAGTATTGTAGTATTGATAATCATGGTATTATTTTATAGAAGAAAGATGCTTTAGGAGCTGTTTTGTCTCCCGCTCTAGACCGACAGGATCTTTATTGCTTGTAGCTGCTATAGCTATTCTACTCCGTCCTTCTTTTTCATCAACCCTTACCCAGAACCTTTTATGGGAAGTAAAAAAGGTGATAAATAATCCAATTATAACAAAAAAGGAGCCAATTGCCACAATTAACACACCTGGATCATGGCTCAACTGGAGACCAGTATAATAGTGGCTTTCTATTTTGGTGAGCTTAAAATAGTAAGGCTTAAACAGGCCAGGGTTAAATTTTGGCACCTTTTTAAAGAGTCCAGGAATCCTATCTTCGATTCTTTTTATGTTTTTAAAAACCCAGAAGCGCATACTACCTTCAGGATATTGGATATTGATAAGAATAGCTGGACCCATGGACATAAAGTTTTTTTCTATTCGTAATACGGTAACCTTTGTATTTTTTTCTTCCAGGTAAAATGAATCTTTTTGTTTAACTGTTAGAGTATTTTTTTCCTTATTGTCCCTCATGATAGTTATGTATGCCTTGCCCCCAGGAGTAGGTCCGTAACTTGCCTGATAAAATCTGATTCCATGAAATGTTATGGGATGATTAACTAATAAAGGACCCTGGAGCACAACATTATTATCTTTTAGAAAGCTTAGGTTTGACCGATATTCTTTAGGCATTCCATTATCATAAAAAGAAATAGTAAATTTATTACACCTCACACTAAAATCTAATTTTTTAATCCCCTTTTGCCTTGTCAAATAGACAGTATTGGTAGACTCCCCTTCAGGTATATTTACAAAGGCCTCAAATCCAAACAAAGACCCTATTAATGCACCTGTAATGATAATCAGGGTGCTCAGATGTATAATGTAAACGCCAAAATTGGAGAATGCACCCTTTTGTCCATAAAAAAATGTAATGCCGTCAGTATCTTTTTTTCTGATTTTTTTGTACTTTTTTGCAAGAAGGTGTCGCACATTGTCAATAACTTCATTACGATTTTGTTCAACGAGGAGAATCCTATCGGAGGGGAGGTTTTCAAAGGGTTTACTTCTGTCTGGCGAAGGGACAGTTCTAAAAAGCTTCCAAGAGGCAGGAAATCTTTTCAAGGAACACACGATAAGGTTCAGGGACAGCAGGACCATCAGAATGATAAACCAGACAGAGTGATACATATCAAATAGTTGAAGAGAATTGAGGACTTTAACCAACTCGGGAGCTAGATGCCTAAAGGACTCTCCTCCTTCATATTCCTGAGGAATAATGGTCCCCAATATAGAGGCAATAGCAATGATAATCAAAAGGATAATGGTTAATTTTACCGAGGATAGAAAGGAGAATAATCTTTTTTTTATTTTCAAAGGCATCTCAATCTAATCCTATTTCCTTATCTGTTAAATAACAGGCTGGATCATCTCCCCATATATCACCACTTATTGCCTCGGCCCTTGCTCGAAAATTACCACCGCATACATCCAGCCACTTGCAATGGGCGCATCGTCCCTTTACATATCGACGTTTATCTTTGAGTTGGGCCAGTAAGGGGTTTGTTAGATCAGACCATATTTGGCTAAAGGGCTTCTGAAGAATATTACCAAAGGAATGTTCACGCCAGAATTGGTCTGCGTGTACCGTACCATCCCAGCTTACGCAACCTATTCCCTCACCTGAGCTGTTTCCTTTATTCATTTTGAGAAGTTTTAAGACTTCTCCTGCCCGGGGATTATTTTCTTTGAGCATCCTCAAATAGAGATAGGGTCCATCAGCATGATTATCTACAGTCAAAACCTCCTTTTTTAATCCTCGTTGATACATATCCCTGGTTTTGTCCATGATAATATCTACTGTTTTCCTAGTTTCACTATGGGAAAGATCCTGATCAACTAAATCTGATCCCCTCCCGGAATAAACAAGATGATAAAAACACATCCTCTCAATGCTCATTGCCTCTGCAAGATCAAAGATGCCAGGAACCTGGTCTATGTTCAACTTGTTCATAGTGAATCGTAATCCTACCTTAAGTTTTACCTTCTGACAGTTTTTTATCCCAATAATTGCCTTTTTAAAAGCACCCTTACTCCCTCTAAAGTGATCATTTACTTTTTCCAGACCATCAATGCTTATGCCAACGTAAGACACGCCTGCATTTTTTAACAGCATTGCTTTCTCATCAGTAATCAGGGTGCCATTAGTAGAAATCACGGCCCTTATACCTTTTTTCACAGCGTAACTGCTTAACTCCACCAAATCTGATCGCATAAGAGGTTCGCCGCCAGAAAAGAGTATAACCGGTACACCAAAGCTTGCTAGATCATCAATAAGATGAAAGCCTTCCTCTGTGGTTAACTCCCTATCATTACTTTGATGAACAGCCTTGGCATAACAGTGGATGCAATTTAAATTGCATGCCCTGGTGGTGTTCCACACGACTACCGGTTTTTTATCGGAAGAAAACTGAAGCAGATGAGCAGGTAAATCCTTTGTTTGTCTGCCATATCTGATAGGATCAGATGGTTCAATTGTCCCGCAGTATAATTTCGATATGCCGATCATCTTTTCTCTCGCTAAAGGTTTATGCTAAAATTGCTTTATTTCATGCAGTGCTCAAACCTGTCAAGAAATTTATCAATAAATTATAGATCCTCGAATTGCTCGATTTATATATGCACCCCGATTATTTCTCTGCAGGAGTGTCCACAGGAGCGTTGAACCCGAAAGAATACTAAAATCTATATTGATAAATTTGCAGGATATTGGTAATTTACAGTGTAAATAAAGTTTCATATTTTAGGCAACTACATTTGGAGAGGGAAGAATGGCAATCAAGGTAATAATTACAAGAAAGGCGGCTAAAGGGAAGCAAAAGGATCTACTTTCTCTTTTGATGGAATTATGATCGAAAGCTATGAAGCAAAAGGGATATATCTCTGGAGAAACATTGAAAGGGATGAGCTATCCAGATGAGTTTATGGTAATAAGCACCTGGAACAGCCTCGAAGATTGGAATGGTTGGAATAATAATCCAGCAAGAGCAGAGATCCAGGCAAAAATTGATGCTATTTTAGAAGAAAAGACAGTTGCAAAGACTTATCTGTATGGGTAGGACAATTTAGCATCTCAAAAGTGCTGTAACCTGTTTCATGAAGCTTTAGCCAGTATCCTACCTGTACTGTTACCCTGATTAAACGCTGTTGGAATAATGCAATACTGGTAAGGGGGGATATTATAAGTATATGTCATTATCTTCGTTGTTCAAATCTATCTCACCATGAATTCATTATTGATTGAATTCGTTGCTCGTAGGATGCCGCTTGCGGCATAAATTAGCTCTTTACGAGTTTACCATTATTACTCTTGTAAAATTACATAGAAAATCGAAACAGGTTCATCACTCTGGGAAATTACTAACATGATACGTGTAAAAGTGGATCAGCTCCGATTGACTGGGTACTATCCTGGTATCGTTGGCAAAATAACAGAGGAGCATGCTGTTTACTATTATGAAAATTGGGGATTTGATATCTCTTTTGAAACACAGGTTGGGCGGGAGCTTTCGGAGTTTCTTATGGAATTCCAGAAAGACAGAGATGGTTTTTGGGTGGCTACCATATCAGGGAAGTTTGCGGGTTCTATTGCCATAGATGGGCGTCATCAAGGCACGGAAGGTTCACGTCTTCGGTGGTTTATTGTTGCACCACGGTTCCATAGAATTGGGGTTGGGAAAACACTGCTGAGCAAATCGATCGATTTTTGCAAAGGGGCACACTATAAAAGAGTATATTTGTGGACGTTTAAAGGCCTGGAATCTGCACGGTATCTATACGAAAAAGAAGGATTCAGGCTATGCAAAACGCATGCGGTCCGGCAGTGGGGCAGGGATATAGAGGAGCAGATGTTTGAATTAAAACTGTAGATTTTGGTGGGAAATCACCTTACATATGTTTTTTATAAAAGCTGTAGCCTTTCTATTATGTCGTTATTTTTTTCCTCTGGATTTATTTCAATTATTTTGATGCCGTTACTGAGAAGAAGTGCTGCCGTGACCCCCATGCCATATCCAGTATCTGTTTCACAGTAAGGGGTATTGAGGCCGCATGAGGGGCTTTTATTTTTTAAAATTGCTTTTGTCGCGCCTGTTATTCTGGCAAGTTTAAGACTTTCTCGAGCCCCTTTAATAAAAGCTTCTGTTACATCCTCGCCCAAGATATTTATTACTTGTGCATGTCCGAAAAGGACTCCCTTTCCATCGCCCTTAATAATATTGGATGGTGCTCGGGGGGTAGATAAACCGCCTAACTGCTCTGGGCAGATAGGTATAAATTGTATTTCTTGAGCCTTTTTAATAATTTCATCATCTCGGCTATGATACGCATCGTACCGGCATTCAATACCAAGAAGGCAACTACTTATCAAGACAGGCAAGAATATGACCTCACTCAATAAATTTCACTGCAGAATCTTTGGGCTTCCTTTCCTTTATCCATCCTATCTGATAGGCCTTTTCGCCCATTACTTGAATGTGGTCTATGATATCCTGAAGTTCCTTTTCAGCTACGACAAGTATAAGGCCGATCCCATTATTAAACGTTCTTATCATTTCCTCTTCAGAAAGATTCCCTACCTTCTTAATAAACTGAAAGATGGGTTGTGGCTTCCATGATGACTTCCTGATTACCGCCTGGCAATTAGCAGGCAAAATCCTGGGAAGGTTTTCTACAATACCCCCACCGGTTATGTGAGAGATCCCATGGAGATGAAAATTTTTTATCAGGTTATTTGTAATATTGGCGTAAATCTTTGTTGGCTCGAGCAATTCTTCCCCAACTGTCCTTCCAAATTCATCAATATGATCATTTACAGACATTTTAAGATTATCGAAAAATATTTTTCTGACTAGGGAATATCCATTACTGTGAAGCCCACTGGAACTTATTCCAATCAATTGGTGCCCGATTGCTATTTCGCTGCCATCAATTATTTGATCATTATCTACGATTCCAGTAGCAAAACCAGCAAGATCGTATTCTCCTTTGGCATAAAATCCAGGCATTTCAGCAGTTTCTCCGCCGATGAGGACGCATTGAGCCTCTTTGCACCCAGTACTAATACCTTTTATGATCTCTACCGCGGTATCGGGAATAAGTTTGCCCGTTGAAAGGTAATCCAGAAAAAAGAGGGGTATTGCCCCCTGTACAATGATATCATTAACACACATGGCTACCAGATCAATTCCAATGGTGTCATGTTTATCCAGCATAAAAGCTACTTTTAATTTTGTACCTACACCATCAGTAGATGATACAAGAATAGGTTTTTTAATATTTTCTAAACTAAGGGAATAAAGGCCGGCATAGCCGCCCAAATCGCTCAAGACATTTGATTTAAATGTCTTGCTTACGATTGGTCTAATCATCTCAACGAATTTTTTTCCAGCATCTATGTCTACACCAGCCTTTGAGTAACTATCCTTCTTTTTTTTATATGTCATAGTTTTAAACCTCCTATTACATTATGGTAATCTTATTCAAAATAGCATATGGGTTTTCAAAGATTGAAAAATACATGCATCGATAATGGCCAAAGACATCACTTGCTGCCTTATCTTTTAACAAAATTCAATTTTTATTTTATACTTTACCTTGTATTTATAGCATATTAATGCCAAAAATTATATATAAACAAAATAAAATAGAAATCTTAATCATTTGAGGGCGGGTGGTTCACAGAGGAGGGAGTGGGGAAAAGAAAATTTTGACTATTCTATATCTTGTGTAGTATAAATACACTTTTTTTGCAGGAAGGAGAAAGAATGTATATATTCCCAAGGATTGACCGCTTGCCTCCATATGTTTTTGCTTCGGTTGATGAGTTAAAAATGGAAGCAAGAAAAAAGGGCGAGGATATAATCGATTTGGGCATGGGTAATCCGGATCTGCCTACACCTAAACATATTGTCAACAAGATGGTGGAGGCAGTTCAGAAACCAAAAAATCATAGATATTCTGCCTCGAGGGGGATAACAAAGCTTCGGTACGCCATTTCTGATTGGTACCGGGTTCACTTTGGGGTTGAGATCGATCCTGAAGAGGAGGCTGTTGTTACTATTGGCGCCAAGGAAGGGATAGCCCATTTAGTTTTAGCAACTATATGCCCTGGGGATGTAGTGTTTGCTCCCAATCCTACCTATCCCATTCATCCATATTCAGCAATTATTGCTGGAGGCGATCTCAGAGGGATTCCAATTGGGCCTGATAGAGATTTTTTTGAAGACCTCTTGACAGCGACAAAGCAGACATGGCCAAGACCAAAGATGCTGATAATATCCTATCCCCATAACCCGACAACGAATGTAGCGGATAGAGAATTTTTTGAAAAGATTGTGGAGTTTTGTACTGATCATGAGATAATGGTTATTCACGACTTTGCCTATGCAGATTTGGTTTTTGATGGCTATAGACCTCCCAGCTTTCTTGAGATACCAGGGGCCAAGGAGATAGGTGTGGAATTTTATTCACTTACGAAAAGTTTTTCCATGCCCGGTTGGAGGGTAGGTTTTTGCATTGGTAACAACAAGATGATAGCAGCCTTAAGAAAGATAAAGAGCTATCTTGACTATGGTATTTTTCAGCCAATACAAATTTCCTCTATAATCGCTTTAAAAGGATCCTATGACTGTGTGCGTGAGATGACAAAAGTGTATCAGCAGAGAAGAAATACCCTGATCAACGGGTTGGCAAGGATTGGCTGGAAAATAGAAAAACCGAAAGGCACTATGTTTGTATGGGGAAAAATACCAGATAGCTTTATAGAGATGGGTTCATTGGAATTTTCAAAATTGCTTATACAAGAGGCTAAAGTAGCAGTCTCCCCAGGTATAGGTTTTGGGCAATATGGCGAAGGATACATCAGGTTTGCTTTGGTTGAAAATAATCACAGGATCAACCAGGCCATACGAGGGATTAAAAAGATATTATAGCAGGGTAAGCAGATGTCTCAGATACATGTTGGATTGATTGGCTTCGGAACAGTGGGGGCAGGAGTAGTGGAGATCCTGCTCAAAAACCGGAAACTGATAAAGGATAGGCTTGGCACGGAGATAGTAGTAAAAAAAATTGCAGACTTGGATACTGTATCTGATAGAGGAGTAGCGGTTGATACTGAGATTTTTACTACAGATGCAATGGAGATAATCAATGATCCTGAGATAGATGTCATTATAGAACTAATCGGTGGTTATGATCAGGCAATGGATTATATCCTAATGGCGATGGAAAAAGGGAAGCAGGTAATTACAGCCAATAAGGCCCTGATAGCCAAACATGGAAGAGTTTTATTTGAGAAAGCCGAAAAATACAATGTTGATATTGCCTTTGGGGCCAGTGTTGCCGGAGGTATTCCTATTGTTAGAGCCTTTAGAGAGGGTCTGGCAGCAAACCACATTCAAGCAGTCCTGGGTATTTTGAATGGAACATCCAATTATATCCTCACAAGGATGTCAGAAGAAGGTCTTCCTTTTCATGAGGCGCTCTCAAAAGCCAAACGACTTGGGTACGCAGAGGCAGATCCAACCCTCGATATTGATGGAAGTGATGCTGCCCATAAGCTGACCATTATACTTTCCCTGGCCTTTGGACACCCTTTTACCTATGAGGATGTTTATAAGGAAGGAATTAATGAGGTTTGCCTTGAGGACATACGGTTTGCAGGAGAGTTTGGCTATTGTATCAAATTGCTGGCTATTGCAAGAGGGATAGATGGCCAAATTGAGGCCAGGGTGCATCCGGCATTTGTTCCTCAGGATCATATTTTGGCAAATGTCAATGAGGCATATAATGCAGTGTATGTTGAGGGCGACTTTGTAGGGCCCACTCTCTTTTATGGTCTCGGAGCTGGTAGAAGACCTACTGGAAGTGCAGTGGTGTCTGATCTGATGGATATAGCAAGAAATCATATTAAAGGTATCACCAGAAGAATTTCACCTCTATCTTTTGCATGTTTGCCAGCCAAGGAACTATCGATTAAGCCTATGGATCAGGTAATTACTGATTATTATTTTCGGTTTTCTGCAGTAGATAACCCAGGGGTTCTTTCTAAAATATCCGGAATTTTGGGTGCTCACCATATAAGTATTGCCTCTGTTATTCAAAAAAGGAGAGAGGTACATGGCTCTGTCCCTGTAGTAATGCTGACCCACGAAGCGAGGGAAAGGGATGTCAATAAATCCCTGGAGCTTATTGATAAGCTTGACATTGTAACTGAAAAGACAGTCCTTTTTCGGGTAGAGAGAAAGACAGGAATCTAAATGTACATCATATGCCCAGACCTCGAAGGGATTTTTGTGCCTGAAATTTGGATTAATGTATCAGAAAGGACAGGGATACAAGAACTCCGATTAACGACCAGAGATATCCCTGATTATGATCAATTGATGAGGAGAAGGTTGGAGATCCTTAAAAGAGAAGGCCTTAGGATTACAGATATCCAAAAGGTAATACAGTCAATTAACCCTCTGGATGGGGCTGTTGAGTTTTTGGAGTGGATCAGGCAAAGGTTTCAACTGATTCTTGTTTCTGATACGTTTGTTGAGTTTGCCGATCCCCTTTTGCAAAAGCTCAACAGGCCTACCCTTTTTTGTAATTCTCTTATCATTGATCGCCATGGAGCAATTACCGATTATCGACTTCGACAAAGGGATGGCAAAAGGCATGTGGTAAAGGCTTTGAAGAATTTGGGCTATAATGTCGTGGCTATTGGAGATAGTTACAATGATACTACTATGCTCAGTGAGGCAGATGAAAGCATCCTTTTTAGACCACCTGAGAACATAAAAAAAGAATTTAGCTTCCCTATTATTGAAACCTATGAGGATTTAAAAGCTAAGCTGAAACAGTATCTATAGTATGTATCTCGATGTTCAAGGTTCATATTTCATGCAAAAAATCCAGAGAAAATAGATTAGTTTGAATCTTTTTCCATTTTGTTATTGATATGCTCGTTATAAGTCCTCTTATTTGTTCAGGATGCGCATTTTGGTATTCCTGAGATGCTTCCTCAATTTCAAATATCAGCTGAAAGGCCCCAAACCTTCTCGGCACCCGCCTACAACGCCCTTGCTCTTGCCGCCTGGCTCTGCTTGGCAGGTGGCCTGGCTTGCAAGGCTTAAGCCGAAGGACGAGGTAGATGGAAGGTGGGCAGCTTAGTAATTATTAATGCTCTACATGTTATAAATTTTTTTGACCGTAGTCAAAAGTGCTTATAGAAGAGGTTTTGTGAGAATACCTTCATTGGTTGTATACAAGAAATGAACAAGGGAAAAACAGAAACAAGAAAGCATCCACCAGCAAAGAATGTTACCTATTACCGGGTTATTTATGCTGATTGTGACTCAATGGCTATAGTGTATTATGCAAATTATCTCAAGTTCTTTGAGATAGGCAGAACAGAGCTGTTACGCCAGGCTGGTGTTACATACAGGGATGTTGAAGACAGGGGATTTTTTCTGCCGACAACAGAAACATACCTCAAGTACGTTAAGCCTGCTTTATATGATGATTTATTGATTATTGAGACCATGATTGGTTTTGTAAAAAAGGCAAGCAGTAGATTCGATTATGCTATTTATAGAGGAAAGGAATTAGTTGTACGGGGCTATACAATTCATGCATGTCTGGATAGAGATAACAAGATAGTCCGATTTCCAGATTTTTTGATCAATATCTTGAAAGGAGAATAAATAATGAACATACTCTTTTTTGGTCCTAACGGAAGTGGAAAAGGTACCCAGGGTGCAATTATTAAAGAAAGATTAAATATACTCCACATCGAAACAGGGGTTATATTTAGAGAGAATATATCAAGAGATACAGAATTAGGGAGAATGGCCAAGACCTTTATAGATAGGGGAGAATTGGTTCCTGATGAAATAACTATACCAATGGTTCTCAATAGACTTAAAGAGAAAGACTGCATTGATGGCTGGCTTTTAGATGGTTTTCCACGAAACCTTAATCAGGCTGTTAAGTTGAATGAGGCATTGATGCACGAAGGCATTAATACGGATGTTGTCATTGAAATTATCCTGGATAGGGAGGTAGCTAAACAGAGAATTATGGGCAGGAGACTCTGTGTAAATGATAATAATCACCCGAATAATATCAATATTGAGGCTATCAAACCAGATGGAGATAAGTGCAGGATATGCGGCGGGGAGTTAAGAAAACGGGATGATGATCAGGATGAAGAAGCAATTGATAAGAGGCACGATATCTATTACGATACAAAAAATGGCACTGTCGCAGCAATCGAATACTATAAGGATTTATCAAATAAAGATGGTATCCCGGTGGTTGTGGAGCTAGATGGAAAAAATAGTGTCGAAGAAGTAACAGAAGAGTTGATTGAGAAATTAGGCAATGTAATGCAAGGATTTAGCAATTACAAATCAAGGGATTAATTGATTTATGCAATTGGGCATGTACAACTTTGGCCTATACATTTAATTGACTGATTTAACCAAATACCAGCATACAGGATTCATAGGCTGATGAAAGTACATGGCGCCTCATGATTCCTTCTCGGTCTTAGGGCGTGGGGGAGGGGCTTATGCCAGTACATAAAGGAGTTGTTATGGAATATTCAATCAGTCCAGATGGAGAACGTTTTGCCATTCCCCAAGAGGAGGATTACAAAAAGGAATATGAGCGGCTGTCTCTCATTGCAAAAACAGAGAAAGAAAAGGGGTATGAGATAGTTGTTGTTATGGGCCTCGGCTTTGTAGGTGCTGTTATGGCAGCAGTTGTCGCAGACAGTGTGAATAAAAAAACAGGTCAGCCCAATAAATTTGTGATCGGTATGCAGCGCCCAAGCACCAGAAGCTTCTGGAAAATACCTTTGTTTAACAAGGGAATTTCTCCTGTAAGCGCGGAAGATCCTGCTGTTGAAGAATTGATTAAACGTTGTGTTACAGAAAAAAGGACTTTAACGGCTACGTATACGTATGAGGCTCTCAAACTAGCAGATATTCTAGTGCTTGATGTTCAATGCGACTTTTTAAAAGATGAACTCGGCAATCTCCATAGTGGTCATGCTGAAATAGGAGCACTTGAGGAAAGTTTCAAAATCCTTGGCAACTTGATTGAACCCCATTGTCTTGTCCTGATTGAGACAACGGTTCCTCCGGGAACAACCGAGTATATTGCCTATCCCATTATCAAAAAGGCCTTTAAAAAAAGAGGAATCACGACCGAACCACTTTTAGCGCACTCTTTTGAAAGGGTAATGCCAGGGCGAGATTATGTAAAATCCATACGCAATTTCTGGCGGGTTTGCAGTGGTATAAATCAAGAAAGTGAAAAAAAGGTAGTGTCATTTTTAAATGAGGTTATAGATGTTGATACGTTCCCAATAACTGTTCTTGAAAGACCTATTGAAAGTGAAACATGTAAGATTGTAGAGAATAGTTACAGGGCAACCATACTTGCCTTTTTAGATGAGTGGAGCCTTTTTGCTGAAACAAATGGAGTTGACCTGATTAAGGTTATTGATGCTATCAAGATTAGACCCACTCATAGCAACATCATATTTCCGGGTCCTGGAATTGGTGGGTATTGTCTGCCAAAAGATGGTGGTCTGGGGTTATGGTCATACAAACATCTGCTTGGTTTTGAAAATGAGATATTTAAGATTACACCTGACGCTATCAATATTAATGATACCAGGGCGCTTCATGCCGCCCAACTGGTAAGAGATGCCCTGCGCAATATGGGAATGATGGTGGCGGCATCCCAAATAGCAATCCTTGGAGCATCTTACCGTGAAGATGTGGGGGATACCAGATATAGTGGGTCGGAGCTCATCGTAAGGAAGTTGGTTGAAATGGGGACAGAGATTAAGGTTCATGATCCCTATGTAGAGCACTGGTGGGAATTTGAAAGTCAGGATACCTATCCAGCAGTAGGGGAGAGTCGTTCCCGGTTTTTTAGAAATCAGGAACATCTTAAAGAATTAAGGATGTGCTCAACAATATCCGAGGCCCTAAAAGAGTCCGATGCAGTTGTTTTGGCTGTCAGGCACAAGGAATACCTAAAACTCAAACCAGATGATATAGTTACAATGGCAGGCGGCCCATTAGCGGTGATTGACTGTTTCGGCATCCTTGATGATAAAAAGATAGAAAAGCTCTTTAGGCTGGGTTGCGAGGTCAAGGGGTTGGGTAGAGGACATATCCAGCGAATAAAAGAGAAGGTCAGGAGGGCATAGGAAGAAAATACAAAAATATTTTTCTCATGCGTTTAAGGTGTATTAGAATTCTAAGCAAATACCGATAATCTCATAACTATATCTTTTCGAGGCTACTATGAAAGCATGGATTCTTGAAGAACAGGCGCCGATTGAAGAACGGCCGCTTAAACTCAAAGAGGTTCACACCCCTCACCCAGGGGCACGGGAGGTAAGGATAAAAAATATTGCCTGCGGTGTATGTCGAACCGATATTCATGTAGCAGAAGGAGATTTACCCTTGAAGAAATCACCACTTATTTTAGGACATGAGATAGTGGGTGTGATAGATGAAGTGGGAGATCAAGTACATAATTTTAACATTGGAGATAGAGCGGGCATTGCCTGGCTCAACAGCACCTGCGGACAATGTAAGTTTTGTTTATCAGGAAGAGAAAATTTGTGTTCCCGAGCTCATTTTACGGGGTGGGATGCAGATGGCGGGTATTCAGAATATAGTGTTATCGATGCTGATTTTGCCTTTCATCTTGGCAACAAACAAACATTTTTGGAAACGGCGCCTTTGATGTGCCCCGGCATTGCCGGCTATCGTGCGTTCCGTCTGGCAGAGTTGGAATCAAGAGATAAATTGGGTCTTTACGGTTTTGGCCCTACTGCCACATATGTATTGCAGGTTGCTCAGCATAAGAATATTGATGTTTACGTAGTTACCCGAAGTGAAAAAAACAGGGCAGCAGCAAAACAAATCGGTGCTTATTGGGTTGGTGGCTATGATGACAAAATTCCAGACAAATTGGATGGCGGGATTATCTTTCCGCCGGCTGGAAATCTAGTTTCTTATGCTTTGTCGCAATTGCAAAGTGGCGGCAGGCTTGTATTGGGTCCGGTAACGATGACTCCGATTGAAATTAATGACTACAACCTGATCTGGCAGGAGCGTTCTATTATTAGCTTAGCACATATTACAAAGAGAGACGGTATTGAATTTTTAGATATAGCTAATCAAGCAAATCTAAAGGCTTCTATTGAGGTTTTTCCCTTTAATGAGCTTCCAGACGCACTGATTCGAGTTAAGTATGGCAATGTTAAGGGCAATGCTGTAATCAAAATTGCAGAGGAGGTATAAGGTATTAAAGACATGTAATAGGGTAGTTATGTACAAGCTGGCGGCAGAGGCAATTAAAGGTGCAAATAGAGTTTGCGTTTTTACGGGAGCTGGTATCTCAGTAGAAAGCGGGATCCCGCCTTTCCGCGGGAAGGATGGGCTTTGGAACAAATATGATCCAACATTTCTTACTATAACATATTTCTACCAAAGGCCCAGGGATTCATGGATATTGATCAAAGAGATCTTTTATGATTTTTTTGGCCAGGCAAAGCCAAATGCAGCACATTATGCGATTGCTGCTCTAGAACAGAAAGGATTGATACAGGCGACCATAACTCAAAATATAGACAATCTGCACTATGAAGCGGGGGGCAGGAATATTTTTGAGTTCCATGGGACTTCACAGTATCTTCTCTGTAAGAAATGTGGAAAAAGATATCATATAGATACGATCAATTTATCTACCTTGCCCCCTCTGTGTAAAAATTGTGGACAGGTTTTGAAACCTGATTTTGTTTTCTTTGGCGAACCAATTCCCGAGCAAACGAATACGCTGTCATTTCATGAGGCAGAAGTGGCTGATGTCTTTCTTCTTATTGGAACTACCGGGGAAATTATGCCGGCTTCAATGATACCGCATGTTGCCAAAAGAAAAGGCGCTACTATTATTGAAGTAAATCCAGAGGAATCAAACTATACGAGGAGCATAACTGATATTTTTCTTCGGGAGAAGGCAACCATTGCATTGCCATTATTGGCTCAAGAATTGGGGTTGCATGACTTTTTTGACCGACAAGAGGGAGGTGATTTTTGATCATCTCTAGGAATACATGGAGGATGTTTAATGGAATTATTAATTGCATTTGCTACTGACAATGGCAAAACCTTCAATGATGATCACTTTGGCATGGCAAAATATTATCATATTTACCGGTTTTTTGATGACGGCCAAGAATTTGTAGAACAGAGAGAGAATGTAGACTTCCAAGAGGATGAGACCAAAAAGCATGGTGATCCGGCAAAGGCCAGAGCCACATCTTCTGTTTTAATGGGAGTAGATGTTCTCGTAAGTAAAAAATTTGGACCTAATATTACTCGAATGGTAGCCAAATTTGCTTGCGTCGTAGTAAGAACCAAGGTCATCAGTGAGGCCGTCACCATGGTCAGGAACCATATAGATGAAGTGATTGCGGAAACGAATAAAACTAAAGATCGAAAACACCTTGTTTTTAACCAATAACCATGCAGGCAAAAAGATACGAAAACCTTCGAATGGCAGCCAAATATATGGATAACAATATACATGCATTGATAGCCGTTCCAACAAATGATGAAGTAACTATTTTTCCAAAGATGTTGGGTATGGCAGACAGGATGTTTATTTATGAAATTAATAATGGCCAGATGAAGCTTGTTGAAAAGAGAAAGAACCCCTATGCCAAAACACAACAACATCTAAAAACACTGGATGTGTATGATCTGTTGCGTGATTGTGGAATTATTGTTTCTGCTCGCATCGGTAAGAAAGGTATTCAACGGCTTGAAGCCAGAGGTGTAAAGCTTATGCAGAAAAAAGGGAATATCCAAAAGGCATTACAAGATGTTTTAGAGGAATTAAAAGCAGACTATTAACAGTATATCAGACCTTTTTTGAAGCCAGGAGCCGAATGTACGATTTGAGATACAACGTTTCTATAAAGTTGTTAAACCCCGATTTTTTCAGTATCTTTTTCCAATCCCGTTCTATAAAGTCAAATGCATAAGGACATTCAATGGCAAGAAAAGGGATACGATAATAGAATGTCATATCTAATAAGGAAAATTCATTATAATCTAATATCCAAAATGTCCCTCCAGGTTTTAAATTCTCATAGGCATTAGTAATTATTATTTCTCTGATCGCATGAGGGAAACCATGAAGGACAAAACTCATAAAGACCTTATCAAATTTATTCGCAAGTGAAAATGGTTGGTCGATACGTTGATTCTTGAATGCAACATTGGTAAAATATTTACATTTTTTAACAAATTGTTTACCCATTTCATCAGCAGCATCAAGGCCTAAAATAAATCCTTTCTCATGTAAGTATTTTCTCATTAGACAAGCATTCCTACCGGTGCCGCATCCCAAATCCAAAATAGAATCCCCCTCGTTTATTTCGAGTTTTGATAAAGCATTACCCATAAATCGAGCATAAAAACCGAGGGATATAATATTCATTATGGTATCGTAATGTTTTGCTGTAAATCCCTGTATTTCAACCTTTGATTGTGGGTACCATTTTGCCATTACAGATACCCCACTTCAATATCCAAACCAAAAGAGTACACAAAGATTATATTAAATCTCATGATAGTAACTTGCTGACCTTTTCTGTGACATATTTCCAAAGGGCAATCCCTCATTATTTTCCTCCTCAGCGGGATGACTGCAGCGAATTAACCTCTACCTTTGCACCTATTGCCTCGTCTTGGCCTACATAATCTATTGCTCTCCCCATATTAACAGCTATCTCTAGCAGGTTAGAACTACCTATTAAAGCCAGGGGATGACCTGCTGGCACATCATTATAGGTAGCGCAGATTTTCTTTAACCTTAATCCGCCAACTGTAATAATGAAATTCTTTGATGCAAGCCATGGGCTAAGGTGCTCCTTGGTAATATTAGTAATGAGATTGCCAAAGTGATCTACCCGTGTAATCTCGCCAATAAGATGGTTGTTCATCTTACGGGGAGGAGGGTAGGCAAGGAGAGTTAGATGGTCAATTTTTTCACCCATACTAAGGGGATTAATCCCAAGTGATAGATGGGCAGCAACAGGTGCAAAGACGTCTCTTCCATGAAAGGTGGGGCTTATACTGTCCATCCAGTATTTTTTTTTCTTGAGATGGATGATGTCTGGATGATGTTGTGTGTCAATTATGGTTGAGAACAGGCCGTTGTCAGGACCTACAAAAAAATAGTTGCCAGTGAGAATGGCTATGGACCTTCTTTTACCACCGACTCCGGGATCAACAACACCTACATGAACAGTGCCTGACGGGAAATAGGTATAAGAAGCTTTTATTACCAGTCCCCCTTCTTTAATTGCACGCGCAGGGATTTGATGGGTGATGTCTATAATCGTTGCATCAGGATTGATGGTAAGGATTACTCCTTTCATCATGGCTACATAGGGATCACTTTCACCAAAGTCCGTAGTAAGGGTAATAATTCCCGATGGTTTCAATTGAAATCCTCGACAAGCATTGGCAAGAGTTTTCCGGCAGGGCCATGTAACACAAAATCCATCCGCCCTGATTGCGGTGTCTGTTCGATATTAATCTCAACTACTAAAGCACCTTCTGCCTGTGCTTGATAGGCAAGGGAAGCTGCTGGTTGAACGCTGCCAGATGTTCCAACAATAAGCATAAGATCACAATTTTTTGAAGCCTTAACTACTTTGTGCATAATATCAGGGTCAAGGGATTCGCCGAACCAGACAACATTTGGTCTTAGAAGTCCCCTACACTTGCTACATTTGGGTAATTTGCCCATATTCGGAGATCTATCAAGGGTTACCTCGCCGCATTCTGCACATTTGACCTCCCAGAGATTACCATGCATCTCAAGGAGTTTTTTGCTTCCAGCTTCCCTATGGAGGCCATCGACATTCTGGGTGATAAGAGTAAACTCATTCGTCTGTTTTTCTAAGCTAACAAGGGCCTCGTGGCCGCTGTTAAAGGTAACCTTGCTAATGAGATCCCTTCTCCAATTATAGAATTCCCATACCAGTTCCGGATCCCTGGCAAATGCCTGTGGTGTAGCTACATCTGTTATCTGATAATTTCGCCATATGCCGCCGGAACCTCTAAATGTTGGTACCCCGCTTTCTGCAGAGATACCCGCCCCTGTGAGGGCCACTATCCTCTTTGAGGTTGCAATGATTTCTTTTACCCTATTAATATTTTTTTCCATATACGATACGTATCCTAAAACAAGTAATGGGTCAAGGGAGTAATGCTACGTGTTTTTCTTCATATTCCAACCTATCTGTATTTACCCTGTTGAATTTCCGCTTTTCGTGAAGCCTTTTGAGCGATTCATCGGGGTGAATCTGTGTTCATCCCATTAAATAAAGTATATAATTTTTGAATTTGTCCCTTGATACCTCTCTGCTCCTGACAGTTTTGATGACGGGATTAATCTGTGGCTAAATTGTTGTGTTTTTTCATTTTAAGATTTGATATTTTTATAAATTTATGGTATCGAGCTAATCAAATTAATTCCATCATAAAAGAAGATTTGAGTGTTAATAGTTTATTTGGGGTTACTCAAGTTGTAAGACTTGAGTTTTACAGTTCAAGGTCGGCCGTTTCGGGGGCGACAGAGGGCTTATCCTGGCCTTCAGTGCAAGAATGTTTTTAATATTACAAGAACAGGCTAGACTTTAGCATTTGGCTCAGAATCGAATCTTTCTTGCGCCTATTTAATTCTGAATGCAGACCGTCGTCTGGCGGACAAGCATGAAACCCGGAACTTTGAACCTGATTAATTACGTCTATTTTAAATAATGAAAGGAGATTACAGATGACCGCTAAAATCATAAAGGGAACAGAAGTAAGAGATGAGATCTTAAAAGAGCTCAAAGAAGAGGTCGACAAGATCAAGGAAGAACATGGTGTTGTCCCTGGTCTGGTAACAATTCTTGTTGGCGAAAACCCAGCATCGATTTCCTATGTTACATCAAAAATAAGAACAGCCCAAAGTCTTGGATACAAAGAGGTGCAGGATAGTCAACCGGAAGACATTTCCGAAAAAGACCTGCTTGGCCTCATAGATAAATACAATAACGATGACTCGATTCATGGTATCCTTGTTCAACTCCCATTGCCAAAAGGTATTGATGAAAAAAAGATCCTCAACGCCATTGATCCAGATAAAGATGTGGATGGTTTCCATCCGGTTAATGTCGGGAGATTGATGATAGGCGGGGGAGAGGTAAAATTTCTCCCATGCACACCTGCTGGTATTCAAGAATTGATCATCAGGTCCGGGGTGGAAATAGAGGGTGCAGAAGTCGTGGTAGTCGGCAGGTCTAACATTGTAGGAAAACCTATTGCCAATATATTACTGCAAAAGGCCCCAGGTGCCAATGCTACCGTAACAGTAGCTCACACAAGGACCAAAGACTTGGCCTTTCACTGCAAGCGGGCCGATATCCTGGTGGTTGCCGCTGGTGTGCCCGGCCTCGTTAAACCTGAGTGGATAAAGCCAGGTGCATGCGTTATTGATGTTGGGGTAAACAGGGTTGGTGAGAAGATTAGCGAGAAGACAGGTAAAAAGATTGCCCTCCTTAAGGGTGATGTTGACTTTGATAAAGCCGTAGAGATTGCGGGCTATATTACCCCTGTGCCTGGAGGTGTAGGACCCATGACCATTACCATGCTGATGAAAAACACCCTGAATTCACTTAAATTTCACTTAGGAATTGCGTAACGTATTGTAAAGGCGTGTATTTTACGTAAGAAATACACGCCTTTTTCCCTAGCAAATCCAAATCAAGCCTTATTTCTGCAATAAAATTGTCATTTTGGCTTATCATAATGCAAATTATTTGGCTACCATCTTCTTAACCTTCCGCCGAAAAAGATTTCCAAGTTTCCTTATGCGATGCAGCAACCTTTCGCTTTGCTTCATGGAAGAGCACTATCGTCAAACGTAAAGTGATCTTTGGAAATAATCCTTGCCTGCTTGAAGTGGGTTCCTTCTCAAGAAAGGAAGCCCGGAAGGGCCCATTTGAAGAGGAAGATATGTTCAAAAATGAATCCACCCATGGATTCTCACTTGATATCAGAACATCATGGAGGTAAGATATTGGCAAGATATACGGAATTGATCTCAAAAATAGAAAGACATAGTATTGATGTTATTCAGAACTTTGCAGAACTCATATTTACTTTATGAGGATAGACTTTTCTTCAGTTCCAAGGCTCCCGGGCTGGTCTTTTCGTAACGCATCCATGGGGGAGCCCGCCAGAGATAAATTTTGGCCTCTCCGCATTGCCCCGATAAATCGGGATCTCAGAGACATGGTTGACTTCGTTGACGTATTCCCTTTTTTAAACCACGAAGGCACCTGTCTGCTACAGGGAGCTGAAAGCAGAGAAGCTCCCCAGTGAAACCCCTGTCTTCGTCAGGGAGCCCTGCGGGCTGTTTCACGGGGCAAGCCTGCCCGCCATCGCGAGCCTGCGCTCCCTCAGGCGAGGCGGGCGGGCAAAGCTGAAAGCTTAAGGCTTAAAGCTTAAAGGGGTTGCCATTTTGAGAGGGAGTTGATAAGACC
>JAWOBA010000181.1:0-6156 GCA_046498285.1 Desulfatiglandales bacterium
CGAATCCTCGCGCCAAGACGCAAAGGCGCCAGGAACAACGTGATTCGGATACTCATCGGTGAAATACCATGAGGATATACGAAAGTTGGGGACCTACTTGAATTCGTTGACTTATTCACTTTGTTTGAACCCCGGTTAAATAGCCCTTCGGGATTGAACTGGGTAAACCACGAAGGCACGAAGAGCACCCCAGTTGAACACCCTAAAGGGACCCGGTTCAACGGGGCAAAGCGAAGAAAACTTTTATGTCCGGCGGGTTAAACGCCGGACATACATAGTTTCGCCTAAGGGACACTCCTTGCTTTGGGTACCTTGTGGCTTTGTGGTTTATTTTAACCCAGATTATGCAGTAGCCACCTACTGCGACCTGAAAAACCTTGCTACAACGCTTGTTTCACGATTTTGCTTCTCAACATATTTACAAATATGCCTTCGGCGCAAAATCGCTCCAACTTCTCGTTTCGCTGAGGTTTTTCAACCCTCGTGACGATACCTACTGCATAATCTGGGTTTAAACAACGTGGAATTCTGAAAATCGCCAGGTTTTTCAAAGGTCGTTATATATAGAAGTATCAAATGGTCCCGTATTAGACGCGGGGCTTTTTGCGTCGGCTGCATTAGCCTTGTTATGTTAAAATATTGAATTTATTTGTTCTTGGATCAGCACTCGGTAATTGTTAAAGCATATTAAAGAGGGCTGTTTGAAAGGCTAAAATCTCCAAGCATGCTTCTGCTAACACCTTCCGTCACAGTTTTGCAAGCCACCTATTACAGGCCCATTATGATATCCGCACCATTCAGGAATTATTAGGCCACAGTGATGGACGAACCACCTTGGTTTATGCGCACACCATGAAACGCTTGACCATAAAAGATGCAAAGAGTCCGCTGGATTTTTAATTTGCCGGTGAGAGGGATTATTCAACCAACTTCAGGATTTGGATAAGTTCTTCTTTGATTTCCTGCAATAATGTATCAGGCGGGGTAGGGCCGGCCTGTTTTTTAACCTTGAGTCGTTTTTTTGCGCCTTCTATGGTGAGTTTTTCTTCGTAGAGGAGTCTTTTTATCTCCCCGATAGTCTCGATATCCTCACGCTGATAGGTTCTCTGTCTCGAATCCGCCCGTTTAGGCCGGATAGCTTGAAATTCTTTTTCCCAGTAGCGAAGAACATAAGGCTTTACTCCGATTATCCGGCTTACCTCCCCGATCCTGAAGAAACGTTTGTTATTCGGGATTTCCATTTTTCGGGCCCTCCCTAAGCCTTCCGCCTGTCTGTCTGCGAATTTCCGCTATTACCTCCTCGTGAATTGCATTTACCTCATCGTCTGTCAATGTCTTTTTATCAGATCGATAGCTAATTCTCAAGGCCATGGCTTTTTCTTGAGGGGAAATTTGTTTTCCCTGGTAGACATCAAATATATCAATAGATTCAACCAGATCCTTTCCTATCTTCTTTGCGATGTCTATGAGTAGAGCTGCCTCTGTCCTGCGATTAATGATGATCGAGATATCTCGTTTAACTGAGGGATATTTGGCCAGGGGTATAAATTGTTTTTCCCAAACAATCGAGGATAGGAGCGGTGCAATATAAAACTCCAGGATATAGGCGTTTTTTTCGAGTTCATAACTATCCATCACTGTTTTCGAGATCTTGCCAATAATGCCTATTTCAGAATCGGCGGAGTAAACTCTGGCATATTCATGTAGGTCGAATCCTTCTTTTGGCCTGTTTCTTTTGAACCCGGCATTCTTAATGCCAAGGTCTTCCAGGATATTTTCGGCCACCCCCTTGATATCAAAGAAATCAGCCTCCCGTCCCTGTTGATACCACTTCTGTGTGGAGCTCATTCCAGTAATGAGGGCTGCAAGGACCTGTTTTTCCTGGGGGAGCTCTTCTTTGCCTTTGATATATGCCTTTCCCCATTCAAAGATACGCAGGTCATTCTGACCCCGTAATGTGTTGAGCCTAACCGTGGAAAGGAGGCAGGGAATAAGGGAAGTTCTCATAACAGATTGATCCTGAGACAGGGGATTTAAGAGTGTTACAAAAGATCGCAGATTACTGTCCTGTTTAGCCCCTAAGATATCAGCAGATTTTGGTGAGATGAAGCTGTAGGTAATGATTTCTGTAAAACCCATGCCCACCAGCATATTTTTGATTCGATTTCTGAGAACCAATTCAGTAACATCCTCTTCAGTTGGCCTGATGGGGGGAAGGGTAACCGGTATGTTATTGTATCCTGTTAAACGTGCAATTTCTTCGATCAGATCGGCCTCCCTGGTTATATCTACCCTGAAAGATGGGGGGCTAACTTCTATGCTGTCTTGATCAATTTTTTTTACAGCCATGTGAAGGGAGGAGAGATGTTCTGTCATTGTGTTTATTTCAACATTCGTGCCCAAAAGTGTATTGGCCCTGCTTGCTCTCAATGGTATTTGCGGGCAAGACCATGGCTGAGGGTAGCAATCGATGATGCCCCTGGCGATATTTCCTCCAGCTAATTGTTTTATAAGGCCAAGGGATCTCTTTAAAGCAAGGTCGGTACCCTCGATATCAATGCCTCTTTCAAAGCGGTACGAGGCCTCTGTGGAAAGAGAGAGCTTTTTTGAGGAGCGGCGGATCATGGTAGGATTAAAGTAGGCGCTTTCTACGAGTACCGCAGCTGAGTTTTTTGTTATTTCCGAGTTAAGGCCGCCCATTATTCCTGCTATGGCTACTTCTCGTTTCCCGTCACATATCATCAATGTCTGATCATCCAGGGTCCTGGTTTGCTCATCCAAGGTGGTGAAGGTCTGGCCGTTTTTTGCCCTTTTGACCACGATTTTTCTGTCCCCAAGGCGATGATAGTCAAAGGCATGCAGGGGTTGTCCAAGTTCCATGAGAACATAGTTACTGACATCCACTACATTATTGATAGCCCTGATTCCAGAGACATGCAGCCTGTACCTCATCCAAAAAGGAGATGGCCCAATTGTTACCTGATCCACCAAGCCGGCTGTATACCGGGGACAGCCATTGCTGTCGAGAACATCTACCTCAGCGAGGTCCTCAATGGCTGTATCACCCTCATCAAAATTGTATTCGGGCATGGCGACCTCTTTTTTGATCAAGGCCCCTATCTCCCGGGAAATGCCCAGTATCGATGCACAGTCAATTCGATTGGGAGTCAGAGTGATCTCCAGGATCCAATCTTCCAAGGCCATTGCTTCTGAAATGGGGCTGCCTGGTGTGAGTTTATCAGGAAGTATCATGATGCCGGTATGATCATCTGTCAGGCCCATTTCATCTTCAGCTAGGAGCATTCCCTGAGACAGTTCACCTCGTATAGTGCTCTCTTTAATAAGCATGCCGTCTGGAAGCGTTGTTCCTGGCGAAGCCAGAGGCACAAAATCTCCTTCCGTCATATTTGTAGCGCCGCAAACCACGGAAGCTGTTTCTTTTCCGGCATCTACCTGACAGATGGACAGACGATCAGCACTGGGATGAGGTTTTATATCGAGGATCCTGGCCACTTTAAAATTATCGAGGTTGGCGGCCTTATGCTCAATACCTTCTACCTCAAGGCCTGCCATGGTGAGGAGTTCAGCCAGTTCATCCGGGGACTGTTCGATTTCTACAAATTCTTTCAGCCAGTTGAGACTAACCCTCATGTATGTTTACCCCTGATTTGAACATGATTAATAAAATACGGGCCTTCTCCTGCTTAGTTGGTTTAATGAGCCGCCCGCTCACTGCGCTCGCTTGACAAACGGAGACGGGAAAAAAGAATTTTTTGCCTGTGTAATGTCTGCGTGTGTCTGCGGTTTATTTATATTGAGTATCTCTAAAACTGCTGTAAAAATCTGATGTCATTTTCAAAAAAGAGCCTGATATCATCCAGGCCTGATTTTAACATGGCTATCCTCTCAACGCCCATACCAAATGCGAAACCGGTGATATTCTCCGGATCATAACCAACGGCCTTAAATACCTCTGGGTCAACCATACCGGAGCCAAGGATCTCTAACCAGCCCGTATACGAGCAGGTTCGACAACCGGCTCCTTTGCATATGACACACTGGATGTCGACCTCTGCGCTGGGTTCTGTGAAGGGAAAGAAGCCTGTCCTGAATCTAAGTTTGGTATTATGCCCAAACATCTGATGAACAAAGGTGGTAAGTGTCCCCTTAAGATCACCAAAGGAAATACCTTTATCTACCAATAATCCTTCAATTTGATGAAACATGGGGGTATGGCTGATATCTGAATCCGGGCGGTATACCTTTCCTGGCGCCACTATGCTCACCGGCGGGGATTTGTGTTCCATTATCCTGATCTGCATCGGGGAGGTATGGGTTCGCAATACCACATCATCAGATATATAGAATGTGTCCTGGATATCCCTGGCAGGATGATCCTTCGGCATGTTCAAGGCCTCAAAGTTGTAGTAATCAAGTTCCACCTCAGGTCCTTCTACAATTTTGAAACCTAACATGGAAAAGATACCACAAATTTCTTCGGTTGTCTGAGTGATGGGATGGAGATGTCCTAATGGAATTCGTCTTCCAGGAAGGGTTACGTCAAAAGTTGATTTCTCTTCTGCCGCCTTATCAGGGAGAGAATCAGATAAGGAGTGAAATTTGCTATTGAGCTCCTCTTTTATCTGGTTGGCAAGCCTGCCCATGGCAGGTCTTTCTTCTGCCGGCAATTCTGCCAATTTCTTTAAAAGATTGGTTAAAAGACCTTTTCTGCCAAGGTATTGCTGCCTTACTTTTTCTATATCAGGCCTTTCAGCAGCTGTTTTGACTTCCTGCAGGGCCCTGTTTTTTAATTCAAGGAGTTGATCCTTCAATAGATAAATCCATTCCTAGGGTTAAACTATTCGCTGTGAACGCTTTCGTGGTTCACCCCGCCATCCTGGCTATCTCTGTAAATCCTTTCGGATCATTGACAGCCATTTCTGCCAGGATCTTTCTGTCTAATGCAATACCTGCCTTTTTCATGTTCATGATCAATTTGCTGTAGGAAAGCCCATTCTCTCTGGCGGCTGCATTAATCCGGATAATCCAGAGTCTTCTGAAGTCACCTTTCCTCTTTTTTCTGTCCCGGTAGGCATCCTGTCTTGATCGCATGACAGCCACTGCGGCAGTCTTGAGAAGTTTGCTTCTAGCACCTCTGTATCCCTTGGCCGCCTTGAGGATCTTTTTTCTTCTTTGCCGTGATTGCGGGGCATTGGTTGCTCGTGTCATATGTAGTTCCTTATACTAGTCTGTTGATAGATGCTGAGAGCTTTGCAGAACTCCTTTTTCTTTAAAGGAGATGGGCTTTTCTTCACTTCCTTCCATAGGCCGAGGCCGCCAGTCACTTCAGAAAAGTCCATTGTCTTTCTTGCGATGACAACAATTGCCAGGTTTTGCAAAGCCTTAGACTCATGACAGCTGATATACTTCTTTATGCATACGGAAGCAGACGTGAAATTTGTTTTACATTCGTCTTATCGAGCATAGTCGATTTCCGCAGGTTTCGTTTTCGTTTCCGTGATTTCTTGGTTAAGATATGGCTTGCAAAGGCCTTGTTTCTCCGCAGCCTTCCTGTAGCCGTTCTTTTAAAGCGTTTTAACGCTCCCTTATTGGTCTTTATCTTGGGCATGATGCGTTTTTCCTATTTTGGCACAATGAGCATTGACATATCTCTTACTTCCATCTTGGGAGCTGCCTCGACAAGGCCTACATCCTCAATCTTTGCGGCAATTTCTTCAAGGAGGTTGATGCCCAGATCAGTATGGGACCGCTCCCTCCCCCTGAATATTACATGAACCCTTACCTTATCTCCTCGAAGTAGAAACTTCCGTATATTCTTTATCTTTACCTCTCTATCGTGTTCGGCAATAAGGGGTCTGAGTTTAATTTCTTTCAGCTGGCTTGACCGTGTCTTCGTCTTGACTTTTTTGGACTTATTGTACCTGAGTTTCCCATAATCCATAATGCGGCATACAGGATGCTCTCTATCCGGGGATACCTCAACCAGGTCAAGTTCCTTTTCTTTTGCAGCACGCAGGGCATCATTGATGGGGACAATCCCTACCTGGTTTCCATCCACATCGATTAGCCGTACTGTTTTGACCTTGATTTGCGTGTTAACCCTTAGGGCAGGTTTTTTACTTATTGTTAGCTCCT
>JAWOBA010000265.1:0-12965 GCA_046498285.1 Desulfatiglandales bacterium
AATTATAAATAAGCCAAGATCTTTAAATATAACATCATTACCGAGGATTCTATGTGTCCCAATAACAACATCAATCTTCCCCAAAGATAAATCACGAAGTATTCTTTTTTGCTGCGACTTTGAAATGAAGCGACTCAAGGAAGCAATTTTGAAAGGATACGAATCAAAGCGGTTTGTGAAAGTCTGGTAATGTTGCTGAGCTAATACAGTTGTTGGAGAAAGGACAGCTACTTGTTTTCCATCCATAATAGCCTTAAAGGCAGCTCTCATAGCTACTTCTGTTTTGCCGAAACCCACATCACCACAAATGAGCCGATCCATTGGCCTGTCTGATTCCATATCGGAGAGAACATCATCAATACCCTTGATTTGATCCGGGGTTTCCTCATAACCAAAGTTTGCCTCAAACTCTCTATAGTAATTATCTGGTTTTGAAAAAGAAAAACCCTTCAAAAACTTTCTCATGGCATAGATGTTAACAAGGTCTTTGGCTATCTTTTCTATTGCCCTTTTAGCCTTCTTTTTTGCTACAATCCACGATCTTCCGCCAAGCCTGTCCAATTGAGGATTCTCTTCATCTAAACCAATATATTTCTGGATAATGTTTATTCTTTCTGCTGGGATATAGAGTCTGTCGTTTCCATCATATTCAATAATTACAAAATCTCTAATCCTCGTGCTGATTTCCATCTTTACGAGTCCGCCATAGCGACCAATCCCATGATCCTGGTGAACAACCATATCACCTATTTGTAACTGGCTCAAGCCTGTCCATGGGATTGCCTGAACGCTGTCATTTTTTTTTCTGCTTTCCCTCCCTCTTTTTTCTCCGAAGATTTCATCCTCTGTGATGATGATCAGGTTCGAGGCTAGAAATCTGAATCCTTGAGAGAGGTAACCCAAACAGATGAATAGCCCTCTTTTTGTTTTAATCTGTGACCAATCAGAACATATCTCCTGCACCATAAGGCGATAATTACGCAAGATTTCGTTTAGCCGTTCTGCCTGCTGCTGTGTCCTACATATAAGTATAATTTGCTTTCCCTCATCAATCCATTCGTTAACTTTATTTGCAAGGGGAGCAAGTGAGACCTGTGAATGAGTGGGATCCTTAAATTCATATTCCATATTTGGCACAACTAATTCTGCGAAATCGACTGCTAGGATTTCCTTTTTGTAATTGTTATTAACAGGGAAATCATAAAAAGAAATGTTGTGATATTCAGCAATGGAATCATTAAGTTCTTGTAGCCCGATAGAGACATGATCCATTTGAGGGAAAGGGTTTCCTTTCTCTAAGCACTCATTCTTAAAACTTGCTGTTTCCTTAAGAAACTTGTCCACAATAGATTTGGCGGTATCGAAAAAAACATTTGATCGGGCAATACAAATATGACCTTCTCTGGGGAGGTAGGTAAAGATGGTATCAATAGAGGGGTAAAAATGTTGTAGCCACGCCTCAATCCCTGGGAAATTACCCCCTGATTCTAAAGGAAGTGGTATTCGGCCCATTGATCGTGCCCTTGTGATGTTTGAAGATCCCATAATGATTTCACTAGCAGGCAGAATAATGAGATCGTTCAAACCAGACGTGGATCTTTGATTGACTGGATTAAAGAGCCGTATGGATTCCACAGTGTTTCCCCAGAATTCAATCCTCACTGCCGAATCATATAAGGGCGCGTATAGATCAATAACGCCACCTCTTACAGCAAAGTCACCTCTTTCCTCTACCAATGAAGTTTGAAGATATCCAAACGTTATCAACTTATTTATCAGCTCATCCCTGTCAACCTCCTCATTAACCGCGATATAGTCGACTGATTGAAGGAGTGTTTTCTTTGGCAAAAGACGGCTCATAATGGCCTCTAATGAGGTGACCACAACTGGATCTCTCATGGTTGAAAGAGCATAAAGGGCCTCTATTCTCTGGCTTATCAATTCTTTTGGTGGACTCAATCCTGTGAGTGGAGATACATCATAGGAAGGAAAGAAAAATAGTCTTTTATGGGCTGAAGAAACTCCATTATTCTGGTTGGGGAAAAAATAATTCAGATTTTTGAAAAATAGTCCAGACTCCTCAGAGTAAGGGAAAATTATCAAGCAAGGATGATCTACTTCGATAAAAAGCTGAGATAAAAGGTATGCCAATGCAGAGCCAGTGATACCGGTTACCTCCATATGACGTATCTTATCCTGTATTCCTTTTTTTAGTATACTGAATTTATCTCTTTTGTCTGACATTATTTTTTAGTATCTGAGCTGGGTTTATTAAGTGTATATCTAATGATAGGTACTCAATTCTAAACGGCTTGCAGCCTATTGCAACAAAAAACAAAATAAGGCTTGGTTCCGCTAGGCAAGTGGAATGGAAATACTGAGTTCTGCAGAATATTCCCTCATGTTAAGATTAATAATTCGTGAAAATATTTTTAGTTCTCAAGGGTCAGGTAGATAATATACTATCATAATATTCCTCTTAATTTCAATAAGTTGTAAGATTTCTGGGACATTTACTTATACGTGAAAGCTAGCTCCTCGGCCATCCTCTTTTTTTCGTTTAAATCTGTTAATCGATAAAGAACCAACATTTGGTTTTGGCTTGGGCCGGCGCCCTGGTAGGTGCCCACACCATGCAAGCCCGCAACCCAGTTTTGAAGAAACCTTACCATCCTCATCCTTTTTTTTGCAGGGGCTGCGGATTTAAAATATTTCGCCACATATTCACCTATCTCTGGATTTTCCAGCTCTAACTCAGAGGGCATGGTGACAGCAATTCCGCCTGCAATATCCCCAGCTAAGGATAGGACTTCCCAGAAACCATCATTTGTATTAAGCTTTGCCACGTTACTCATTGCCTCATCCGGCATAAAAACACCGGACCCACTTGGCTCCTCTTCACCCATATGGGCAGCTGAAATTGCACAAGCAAGCGATGTATTGCTTAACTGGATCATTCTGGTTATCTTATTTACTATATGTGAGGCCTTTGAAAGACCATGGTAATCGGCAATAATCTGTGTAGCACCAATAATTAAATCCATAAAACCTACCTTACATGCACCCCCACAGTTCATTCTATGGGTTTTGGCAAATCGAGTGATGAAGCTTTGTGTATACTCGATCTCCCCGCACATAAATACTCGATCCCAGGGAACAAAAACATGGTCAAAGACTATAAGACATGTTTCTCTTTGACCGTATATCGGATTTCCAATATAACGCAAATCAGCGGCATGCTCCCTTTCGATACTATACGGATTGTGCTGCCCTATATATGTTATCCCTTCAGCACCATTTGGTATTGCAAATGCGAGTGCATAATCTTCCTCGCCCTTTTTGCACGTTAGCCCAGGCAATACTAGGCTTTCATCAGCAGCGTATGCCCCTGTGGCGTGCTGCTTAGCACCGCTTACAATAATACCGTCTGATCTTTTTTCTTTTACATGTACATAAGAGTCAGGGTCCTGATCAAGGGGTCTCTTGCTTCTATCACCCTTTGTATCAGTAACCGATCCACTTACTACGAGATCCTCTCTCTGCACATATTTGAGGTATTCTGTGAATCTCTTGTAATATTCCGTTCCTTTGTATTTATCTATTTCCCATGTTGTGGCTGCCAGACCTGGAAGCATTTCATTTCCGGGACAGCGGTAGTTGCAGGTCCCTAACTTTTGGCTGCTCAAGCGGGCCATTTCCAGTCGTTTTACAAGATCCTGAGTACTCTGATGGATATGCAGACTTCTGCTGATGGTCTCATTTGTAAGGTGAGATTGTGCTGTCATTATATCCGTGTACTGAGGATCCAGAGTCATTTCGTAAACCTTTGCTGTAGCCTCAATAATTCCTTTGGTAATTGGGTGGTCAGTGAGTTTTTCAACTCGCTTTCCTCCTATAAACAGTTTTGGTTTCAATTGAGAGATCCTATCTCGATATTCATCTACTGTTTTTACAGCCATATCTTACTCCTCTGTGTTATTGTACCCATTGTTTTCCGAAAAGTAGAAATATAAATGAGCATTGCGTGCCGGTCAAGTGATTAAAGAAATGATATGAAAATTCCCTGCATCCTCAGTAATATACGTAAAAATAAAAAGGGTTGATAAAGAGCTTTACTTATGTGATTCAAGAAAATGTATTCGATGTATGCTGAGCAATCATCCGTTATGTGGATAAAACAGAACATTTTTCCCATAGAAAATGCTGCCCAACAGATGCAATAGGAATGGAGAAAGAAATACCTTTATAGAAAGAAATGGGATCAAATCGTTAGTATGTTTTTCATTCCCTTTTCATTTTTTTCTTTTGACACTCAGGCCCTTCTCTGGTATATGGCTAAGTTAAAGGAATAGTTAAATTAATACCATAGTATATGGCCTTGTGCAACCATGAGACAGGGCTTCGTGGAAAGCCTTGTCTGTTCAAAATAGATATGCCAATCTCACTAATCAGATGTATTGAAAATTCTATACCACTGAAAAATCACGGTGCTTTTGGTTGTTATGCTGTAATGGCCTTCCATAACTCCAACCTATCCACCTCCTCTGCTCCTGTCTGCCGTGCAGGCTTCTTGGCGGATAAATCAAATCCACATTATTTTTGACATTGATTCTTTAATCAATAGATGAATCAGGAGAGGTAATCATGATAAAAGATCGACATTTTGTTACGGCTGTTTCAAATATATTAAAGGCAAGAATACATCTTTATACTTGAGCTGCAGCTCGAGAAGAACATCATTTGATACAAAAGGAGGTAGCTACAAAATGACGCAAATTAAGGATGACCTGACCATTGAGCAACTGAAAGAAGTTATGGATTACATAAAGAATGGTGACACTACCCACGAAGATATTGTTGATACTGTCCATACCCTCCTAAAGCGTCCCGAAAATGTCTTCTATAGAAACATTGGTCGCGGCAGGGGAATGTGGGTAGCAAGAAATAACACCATAATATGTTCACAAAGGCCGGAGCCGACTTCATGGTATTTAGGGGGCTGTAGATGGAAGGAGTACAATAACGAAGGAGAGGCAGAAACCGATGTGAGAAACCTTGCCAAAGGCATGAGCTACAAGTGGGCGATTCTTAATTTGATGTTTTCAATGATGGCCCTTGAAGGAAAAGCAACCATCGAAGAGGTGAGGGCGTCCAGAATTGGTGGGGGAAAATCTGTAATCTATGAACCACATTACAATACACAGGATTTCTCGAGAGATGATCAGTCACTGTCTGATAAAGAAAAAAGGGTGCTAAAGAATAAAGTTGTGCCGATACTGCAAGGCCTTGTTCAGTATATATTTGCACCGGATATGGGCACCCGTTGTGCACATGTTGATTTTGTAAGCCAGTATGCTCCGTATAATGTTGCCTGTTTATCTTTAGAGAAGGGTGGATCTGGGGATCCTTCTTTAATTACCGCCAGAGGAGTGTATGAGTCGATGTTAGAATCCGTCGCGTATCACTTTAACCAGAAAGGGCTTGATAACCTAACTATAGCCGTCCAAGGCCTTGGCAAGGTCGGTTCACACCTCATAGACTACATTGTGCAGGATTATCCCGGCAGCCAGCTTATTATCGCCGATGTAGATAAGGTAAAAGTCAATGAAAAGCTGAATGCATTGAAAGAAAAGGATATTGCCGTGAGACAGATTGAATCTAATGAGATCTACAATCAACAAATTGATATCTTCAGTCCAAATGCCATGGGTCAGACTGTTAATCCCTCAACGGTCAGAAGGATGATGAGGGCAAACAAGAATAAACGCTTGATCATTGTTGGGGCTGCAAATAACCAAATAGATGATAGGCACAGAGGAAGCAGAAAAGAGGTAGAAGGATTAATACACCGATTTGATATACTCTATGCGCCTGACTTTGTAGTTAATCTTGGAGGAATCCTTAATTTAATCTATGAGTTTGAAACGGTCAGAGAGGTGTTTGGTGGGAAATATAACCAGGAGAGACCCCTGGAGGTGATCCATGGCATAAGGCCAATATTACGCCAGATTTATGATCGCAGCAAAGCAACGCGTTTATCAACCCAGGCAGTAGCAGATCGAATAGCTGAAGAGCAGATTTCGCGATGGGCCATATTCAATGGCCTTGGACAGGATGAATTAATAGATAGAAGTTATTTAGTTGATTTGTTGCCGACGAGTTCTGGAAACACCACACCTATCTCTTGATGGTGAATGGGGATGGGAGTGGTGAATTTGGATATTTTTTTCCATCCAATTCCAATACAATACTCTGCGAGACCTCTAAAAGCTTGAGAATTTTTGTCATCCTCAAAAAGACGACGGGCTTTTTTGAAGTGAAAAAAAATTCGTCGTCTGTAGACAAATAGGGGTTAGTAAAGGTCTCCATACATGCTTACCTCATCAACTGGCACTCAAGCTCTTTAATGCGCTCTTCCAGTTCTTGTATTCTTTTTTGATAGATAAGGGCTATGGCAATCCCGGTCGGCAAAAGATCAAAGTCAACCTTTAACTTTGATGCCTTTCGGGCTATAGTGATGGCATAAGAAGAAAAAATCCAAGAATCAGGGCTTTCGCCTTCTTTTGGTTCAAGTACCCCAAATTCAATCAGCTCTTCGAGGATTTCCGCACCGAGACCTGAGACCTTTGTCAGTTTTGAAAATGAAACCATTTTTTCCTCATAGTGGAAAAATTCAGCGTCGCAAATATCCTTTTCTTTCATAATCTTTCCCTACTTAAATGATGTGCGGGGATTAAAAGAAGAACTCTTGGCTAATGTTTCATACAAAGACTTTTCTGTTGCAGTGAGTTTGGATGGATTCGCTATCTGTAAAACTGCATATAAGTCACCGGATCCTCCTTTTGGTTTTGGCAATCCCTTTCCGGCAATACGTAATTTCTGCCCTGATTGAGCGCCTGGTTTGATATTGAGAAGGATTTTCTGTTCTATAGCCGACATTTCGATCTTTGCCCCAAGGGCAGCCTCCCATGGCGTTAATGGCAAGGTAACATAGAGATCATGTCCGTTTACTTTAAACATATGGTGAGGCTTTATTGAAATATTTAGGTAGAGATCGCCGTCATGACCGCCATATACGCCTTTCCCTCCTTTTCCCTTGACCCTCAGCCTTTGTCCATCAGTAGCCCCCCTTGGTATTCGGACAGTAATATTCTTGGGCATTCGTTTGATAACACCATCAGAGGTAATTTCCGGCATTTCCATTTGCAGGGTACGCGTTGTTCCCTTATATGCTTCTTCCAGGGCTATCTGAATATTGGTTTCAAAATGCTGCCCATTTACTGAAGGATGGGAGCGAGAAGATTGACCGGATGACGCCTGGCGGCCCATTCCACTGCCAAATAATCCAAAAAAGAAATCACTGAAACCACCGAGATCGTCGCCTGAAAATTCGTAATAACGCGTTCCCGGTCCAAAGCTCTCTTTCCAGTCAGGAGGCGGCCGAAACTCTTGTCCTGGTTGATAACTGCCTAACTGATCGTATGCCTTGCGTTTCTCGGGATCCTTGAGTACCTCATATGCCTCGCCAATTTCTTTAAACTTTGTCTCAGCACCTGACTCTTTCGATATATCTGGATGATATTGACGGGCAAGTTTGCGATAGGCCTTTTTTATTTCATCTGGTGTAGCATTCCTGCCTATTCCTAAAATTTCATAATAGTCTTTATATTTCATTTTAGTGCTAACAATCTCAGGTTGAATCTATGTTCTATTCGTGATTGGCTGCATTACCCTATTTTCCGACCTCCCAAATCTCCATAATCGCATGATACCTTTGCAGTTAGGTGAGATTATAGATTATCGGATGACGATTGCAAGTTGTTTTTTACCGTATATTCAAGCAAAATATCCCTTTACTCTTCTCCAAAAACGGTTTTAAAACACCGATTGAAAATGTCCTCCTCATGTGAGACCGTATATCAAAGACAAAGTAAACGGAACCCCATGAGACTTGGTTTGCATAACCCCTATTGATCTAAAGACGATGGGCTTTTTTTCAGTTCCAAGGCTCCCGGGTTGGTCTTTTCAGCACCCTTCTCTCTGAGCGGGAGGCTCTCCGAGCCGGAAGCCACCAGTCACTTCAAAAAAGTCTATCGTCTTTTTGGGGATGGTGAAAATCGCCGGGTTTTTCAAAGGTCTCCTCATAAAACGAAGGACAAAATCATGATACGATATGCAAGCCTGTTTAGTCAACGTATCACCTGTTTCAATCGAAACCGGTTCTACCACGTGGTTCTTGAACATAGATCCGAGCGGTATGCCAAAGGCTATAATCCCTGGGATCATGGTATCGCCATACCCTTTTGCCGATTAGTCCAAGCCAAGGGCCTCAGAGAGATATGCCGGGGACTTGCCTGTTGTCTGGGGAAGCTCAGGCATCCAGGCATGAGAGATGCCCCTCACAAATCCACCCTGTCCTGTGTCAATGCCCATAGACCCTGGGAACTGTTTCGAGATCTCTTCTCTGACACCCTTGCTGTTTGCAAGAGTGCCGCCCCAAGAAAACAAACATTCCGGTTTAAAAACAAATTGCTTTCCCTGGACAGCACCACTATATCCCTGTGTGTGTCGTTGTTTCCTTGGGCCACGTTTCGCCGTACTAAGGGATCGGTGAAGCTTCATGTGCTGCCCGATCATGATGGCTATATCTCAAACAGGAGCCTCCATGATGTGACCATCACGAGAAACGTATGGAGACCTTGTTTATTTAACCCGTATTTCAAAATCTTTGCCTCTCTTTTCAACACCTGAAAGCCTTTTGAACCTTTAGATACGTATCTTCCATTCCAACTCGCCATGATTGTATTTATCACTTCTCAGGAAATGACCCCGGCGCTTAGCTTCAGGGTTATACATGAAAGAAATGCCCTGCTGAGCATGGAGACGTATTTTTTTGACTCTGTCTTCTCATGGTTCAGGGAAGTGGGCGTTTCAAAACGGCGCACACAAGCTGGTACCTTATTGCTAAAACGTATGGGGAGGTGCCTGGGTTTGAAACGGCCCTGTACAGGGCCTTGTTGTGAGGGCAGAGCAAAAAAAGACATCTCCGCAGTCTTTTCTCTGCCGAGTTTCTCAGGAGAGATATAGGTAGTGTTTGGCCTAGTGTTGCAAATATTGATATAGATTAGAAGCCTATTATTCAACTGTTTTGGCTTGCTCAGATTTTGCAAAGCTCTAACTTATATTGAAAATGGAGTCTATTTCATCCTGTGGTATATCAAAGACCTCATTATGTGGCGGCAGTTTTTCTGTCTTCATAAAGGAAGGCAATTGGTTATGAACCTCTGTCCATCCTGCTGCACGATTAAAGGCCAGCTCTTCCCTGATGGTGTTGATACCCATGTTTTTTACATCCTCAGCTTTGAGATTTTTTCCATACCTGGCATTGAGTAGTTTCGCAACTATCTCATACATAATCTGCCCCTTTGCGGGCATGGCAAGATAGCAATATCCAACAGAGTCAATGGTAGCATTTAGTATCTGTGCATCTCGGGATCTTTTTACCTGGCCAACGCTTGACAGAGAATCACGGTAATCAAGGCCTGCCGTATGATCTGCCCCCATCGGTGAGGTACAATATGTTACTCCGACAGCTTTACAGGCCCTTGGATCATGGGCTGGAAAGGCCTGGCCTTTGGAGACAGGAACTCTATGAAGGCCAAGATATTGGGCTGTGAAGGCAGCGCCATGCCCTACAATCTTACCAATAGACGAGCTCTCTCTCAGTTCTTTTAATATCCTCATAACCTTCTGATCATCTCCAAACTCGATAACACCGGCCTCCATTAATTGAGCAATGGCGCTGCCCAACTCGATGGTATCAAAACCTAACTCGTCACACATCCTGTCCATTTGGGCTACTACATCAAGATTCGTAATACCTAAATTGGTGCCAAGCATGGCAAGGGTTTCATATTCCAGTGCTGAGGTTAGATGCTGGCCATCTTCTCCATTGAAGACGATTGAACATTGGATAACACAACCGGGCATGCAACCATGCATTCTTCCCCCTCTACCATGATTGACCTCGGAGATGGTTTCACCATAGATATTCTCTATACCCTTAACTGGCCCACCATGATAGTTCCAACTGGGCATGCTCCCCAACTGGCTCAGAAAGCTGATTACACGTGGAGTTCCAAATTTGGATAATGATTGAGATCCTTTTTCATGTTTTAAAGTTTCAACAAGATCCTTTACTGCCTCTTTAAATTTCACTTTGTGTAGAGGCTGAGTAGATTTTGTATCTTTTGCATCGATTACGATAGCCTTTATTCCCTTTGATCCCATGACAGCACCAAGACCACCTCGTGCTGCATGACGAGATGGCCTACCATCTTGATCCGTAACAGCAATAGTGGCTGCAGCCATTTTTGCCTCTCCTGCAGGTCCAATGGAAATAACTCCTATCTTTTTCCCATATTTATTTTGGAGCGTAGAAACAATATCGTAATTCATTTTTCCTGTTAAATCAGAGGCTTCAATGATTTGTGCTCCTTTGGAGCCTATATAGATACCATAACTTTGATTTTCCTTTGGTATTCCCTGGATGATAATGGCCTTGATACCCAATCGGTCGAGTTTCTGTGCAGCAGTGCCACCGGAATTAGATTCCTTAATAGTCTTAGTCAGTGGACTTTTGGCGCCAAAGGAAATCCTCCCAAAGGATGGGGCCATAGTTCCGGCCAAAAGCCCGGGTGCTATCACAAGCTTATTTTCATGGCTCAAGGGATGGGTTGTTGGTGGAACCTCTGTATTCACTATCCTGGCACTCAAACCTCTTCCGCCAAGCAACTGATAGCTTTGAGGAGCATTCTCGGTAGTGACTGTAAGCTCAGTCATATCGATTCGCATTATGGTATTCATGGTGACCTCTCCATCATTTCACATTACGTCTTAGTGAAACTTCTCATGTATTCATCCCATTCAACAGGTAAAAGATACCTCTTTTTATTGTTGCAATCCTTACATGCGGGCACAAGATTCCCCTTTGTGCTTTTTCCACCTCTAATCAGTGGAACAATATGGTCCATGGTTAATTCCCCTGGATCAACATGCCGTCCACAGTAATAGCACATACCTGTAGAGATCTTTCTTTGCCACCATGCGGATTTTCTAAGCTTTTGCGCTCGTTGTTTCTGGTAAGCAATTTCTTTTTTATCTATTTGAGAATTGAAAGAGATTAAATTAACTCCTTTTTTATAGGATTTTTTTACAAAGAGTTATTAAAAAAGCAATGAATCAATAATTGTTTATATCATATCTTTCGTTTTTTAGCTAAGCAATCTTTCGCATATCAAGATAGGCATATCAATACGGGGTGGGAGATAAAATAGAGCAGTTTCACAGTTGTGTTTACCTTCAGGGCTTGCTATATTTTTATGATAGTTTTCCTTCAGCACAGGACAAATATATGCAGGTTGCGATTTCAGCAGAGAGTACTACTTTGAAGGCACCGGTAGGCAAAAGGTTTGGGATCTCCCCGTACCTCATTATCGTTGACCTTGAAACAGGTGAATGGGAGGCGGTGAGAAATCCAGGCTCATCGGGTAAGCGCGGCGGAGGTGTTGAAGCAATTGTGTTTATCCTCAGCAAGGGCGTTAAGGCTGTATTAACGGGTTACTGTAGCCCTTCTGCAAAAGAACATCTCGAGTCCAATGGCGTAGATGTCTTCACCGGACTGAGAGGAACTGTTGTGGATGCTATAGAGATCTACAAGAAGGGCAAAATCAAGAAAACGAAGGAACTTACGTTTGACGTCTTGAACAGATGGAATTTCCTTCACCCGATTCCGGTGGCAGACGCTTTTAAACGCACTGGCAATCAATTTGCTGCCATGCTTCCGATACTTCTGGGCGTGGTGCTGCTCTTGGGTCTTTTTAACACCCTTGTTCCGGAGGAGCTACTTGTATCCATCTTTTCGGGAAATGCGATACTCGATACCCTCTGGGGGGCATGCCTTGGGAGCATTATCACCGGTAATGCCGTTAACAGTTATGTGATTGGCGGCGAGCTATTGAAACAGGGGGTAAGCCTCTTTGCAGTGACCGCGCTTATCATTACGTGGGTAACTGTGGGATTGGTTCAGCTGCCCGCTGAGATGGAGGCCCTTGGCAGGAGATTTGGTCTTGTCAGGAATGCCATCTGCTTTATTTTATCCATACCTATTGTACTTATGACCGTTGTAATCCTCAATGTTGTTACCGGGTGAGCCCTATGAGAGGAGGAATGGTGCGAGAAACCAAAGGTGGAAAATCTCTCAAGCGTACAGGCATGTTCCCTGCAGTTGTAGTCGTGCTCTACGGTGCCATTTATTTCCTTTCCCCTACTTCGGCACTGGAGGCCTTGAAGGTCACCGCCAAGATCTCGCTTGCTCTTTGTCTGCCACTTTCTCTGGTCTTTTCGGTGATGTTTCTGCTGAATCTCTTCGTTCGACCGGCTCAGATTGCAGGAGTTTTCAGCCGGAACTCGGGCATGAAGGGAATGATGCTGTCTATTGTGGCCGGAATTATCTCAATGGGGCCTATCTTCGCATGGTATCCTTTGATGAAGAAGATGAAGGAAGAGGGGGCAGGCGAAGGTCCAATCGCCATTTTCCTGTACAACAGGGCGATAAAGCCATTTCTTTTGCCGGTTATGATCGCCTACTTCGGGTGGATATACGTGATGATAATAACAATACTGACCATCTTAGGATCAATCGTCCTTGGATATTCCATGAATGCTCTCTCCCGCAATTGAGCTTACCAGTAGGGTACCTGTTCAGGCCGGTAGATCACTGTGGGCTCAGCACCTCTTTCGATTTTGGGGATTGTTGGTTTGAAATATCATACCCTCCTCAGGAAGGGATCCACGTGTATGCGGGAAACAGGGCCTGAGAGAAGCACTTCCTTTAAGCCGAGTACGCTGCTGCTCTGCTGCGGGGTAGCTTATTTTTATTGCCATTGGATACTATTCTGTGATTA
>JAWOBA010000019.1:0-7879 GCA_046498285.1 Desulfatiglandales bacterium
ACCAGAGGAGATATGGAGAAACTATCGTCCCCGTGCCAACGATGAGAATGTGATCAAGGATCTCAAAGAGGGCTATGGGTTTGAGACCTTTAATGTCAAGAACTTCTGGGCTACTGAGGCAGTGCTTACCATGATTGCCCTGGTATTTCATAACCTCATGGTGTATCTCAATAGAACTATCCTGAACCCCAACCGATCTCAGGAACAGCTCAAGGCCTTGCAACATAACTACTTCATCCTTCCAGGGCAGTTGGGAGGTGGTGGAAGAAGATATGTGCTGCGCTTATCTATTCAGGAGAGGAAGATACGTGCCAAGACAGTTTCCATCATGAGGCGTATTTCCTTGATGCCACATCGTTTGAACTGCATTGCAGTTGATCAGTGAAGGGCAAGAGGAGGGCTAAATTGAAGAGAAAAGGAGGTAAACCGAGGCGCTGAAAACGACACCACAGGTAATTAAAAGCAAGGGCGATGCCCAATCCACTTGAAATACAAGGGAAAAGGGGGAGCTTTATTTAACTGCATAATGTGGGTTTAATGCTACACCACCCGGTCGCATCAAGGAGAAATAAATGGCGTTTGCAATATCTTCGGGCCTTAGAATATCCCCTTTATCCACAGGAATAGGAGAACCTCCCTTAGAAAAGGAATCAAAAAATGGTGTTTTTGTCATCCCCGGATGGATTAATGTAACACGTATATAATAACGCTGGACTTCATTACGCAAGGCCTCGGACAAAGCACGAACTCCGAATTTTGTTGCAGAGTACATAGCGAAATTAGGAGAATATTTTATGCCTGCAACAGACCCGATGTTCACAATATCACCATTTTTGCGTTTTATCATGCTTGGCAGAACTGATCGTATCATGTAATAGACTCCCAGCATATTGACCTTTACCATGTTATCGACTTCTCCTGGATTTGATTCTACGATTGTACCCGAGTAGCCGACCCCTGCACTATTTACCAGGATGTCTATTTTTTTGAATCTCTTTAGAGTTTTTTGCACGAACTGTTCGCAGTCTTTAAATCGACCGACATCGCACGGAAACGCAATGCATTCTACACCTAAATCCAGCAATTCCTGGGCAAGGTTTTCCAGGAGATCCTTACTTGTTGCAGCCGCAGCAATGCTGGCGCCATGCTTTGCCAGCTTTTTTGCGACAGCCTTTCCGATCCCCTTACTCGCACCAGTAATTACAGCAACTTTGCCTTGCAACATACTCATTTCTCTCACCTTTGGACAAAACAGGGCAGATCAAACCCTAAAACAGTTTCGAAAAGCATTCCCTTTTTTTCCATTTTTCAGTGATATTGTTTACCTTTTATACCTCACTCCCTAAAAAAGGGGAGATCCCCAAATATAGACCAAATAATATCATAAAAACCCCGCAGAATACGAGAAATCCATAATATACTCTCTTATTCAAATGCCGCAACCCAAAAAAAGCCAAAAATGAGATGGTAAGGTACCACAAGAGGTCACCTGCTTCATGCCCAAGAAAAAAGGCAACCAGGCTTGGCCATTGTTTGAATGAGATATTGAACTGAATCATAAATGCGAATCCTATGGTAGCCCACCAAACCCACCAGTAAGGATTAGACATAGATACCAGGATCCCCCCTAAAACAGGATTTTCCAGGACTTTACTCTTATGTAGATCGGTTCTCTGATCATGTCCCTTAGATGAGTTTAGAAAACTGGTGGAAATATTCCCACGGTATACATCTCGAACTATAGAGACGCCAAAATAGATAAGTATCACTCCGCCCAGTATCCCGATGGTCCGAACAACCAGTATATTTTCCAGGACAAAGGAAAAACCAAGTAGCAAACAGATGATAATAGCTATTTCGATGATTGCATGCCCTAATATGATCCATAACCCCATTAGATAACCGCGTTTACTTACTTTAATGGATTTAATAATGGTGTAGGTAAGGAGCGGGCCGGGCATCATAGCGCCAGTCAAGGCTACCAGAAAGGAAAAAGAAAAGATTACCCAGAATACAGCAACAAAACTTGTAATTTCAGACAACATTTTCGAATGATAAAAACGCCCTTTTTTGTGTCAGAACTATAGGAAAATGGGACTCTTCTGTCAATGAAAAGACGTGGCAATATTCCATGGATGGTTTTTTAATTAGAATGAGGATGTCTATGTACCAGGTATATAATCAGAATTGTTGTCATGGTTTCAAGTAGGTAGCTGCCTTGCTTCCAGCCTGAACACCGGATTCTACACAGGCCATGATCCCCCCACCCATGGTTCCTGCTCCGGCAAGAAAGAGCCCGTTAATCCCTGCGGTAGAGGTGATAAACCGGCCGGTTCCCACCTGATCAGGTGTTTGTTCTGGCCCATAGTTTCCGCCTCGTACTGCGTTGACCCAATATTGATTGGAGAGGGGAGTTGCATACTCGATAAAATCGATGTGTTGTGAAAGCGTGGGGATATACCGCTCGGCTGCTGCAATAAGCCGTTCTCCAAATTTTTCTTTAAGCGAGTTGTACTTCTCACCCCGCTTCCTTGAAGGAAGGTGTGCCCACTGTTCAAAAAGTTTATAGCTTGACCCTGTAATGATCTCGATACTGTGATACCCTGCTGGTGCGTGTCCACCTTCAGGATCTTTTACCGATGGACTGGTAATGAAAAACATGGGAAAAGATTCAGGTGCATTCGAGACAGGTCCCTGGCTATATAGTTTGTTTATATCGTAGTCATGGTAGTGAATTATATTTTCATCGGTTATTCCGATAGAGGGAAGGTCTAAATCAGTGCCGATGAAGGCGTAGAATGAACCGCCCGAGGGTCGCATTCGCCTAACTTTCTTTTTGATCTTGGATGGTACCAACTCGGGACTGACTAGCAGGCCCAAAGTAACAACCGGGTCAGCATCACTAATCACCACGCGTGCGCTGTATTTCTCACCGGATTCTGTTGTGACGATAAATGTATTGCCCTGTTTATCTATCGATACTGCCCGCGAACTTTTTTTCATTGCGGCACCGTGATCTTTAAGCCCATTGACAAAGGCATCCCGTAAAGCACCGCTGCCGCCACATGGATAATATGCGCCCTTCAGATAATGTGCCCACACCATGACGGCAATAAGAATCGATGCCTTTGCAGGAGGAAGTCCATAGTCACCACAAGGGGCGGCAAGCACCGCTTGCAGCCTCTTATCGGATGTTACATCATTGAGGAGCTTCTGATAGGGAACCCGCGAGTATTTCATCATGACCGGATGTTTCACTATGAAGCTGAGCATTTGTAGAGCACCTTTTTCCATTGATTGAGAGGCCTTCATGGCCTGTATAATTTTTTGGAAGACTGTAAAAAACTCGTGTATTCCATGTTCCTCACGTGGAAAATCTCTGATGAGCCGTTCTATGAACCTATTTTTTCCTTTACACACACGGAGTTCATAGTCCGGAAACACATAGCGATCGAATCCGTCCGGGTTAAGCTCAATAAATTTTATTGACTCATGTAGTCCCAATTCATCGAGCAACCTCCAGAAACGATCTTCTCTGCCGAGTTCTCCGAGGTAGTGTAGGCCTGTGTCGAATGTGTATCCCTTCCTGTAGAATGGATTTAAGTATCCGCCAAAAGAAGGCATAGCCTCAAGAAGGATGACGGAATAGTTTGACCGCGCAAGCCTCAATGCTGCTGATAATCCACCAGCACCACTGCCTATGATTATTGCATCGTAATCAGCCATTTTTTTGCACCATAATGTGTTAGAAAGATATGATGTATATGTTATAAATTTATCTTATGTAGCCGGCTTTTTGTAATTATAACAGATCATAGGTGAAAAATCATCATTTGATACATGCATCGAAATTTGACTAATTCGCAAAAGATTTTTTCGAGTTCATCAATGCTGAGTCTTCGAAATTCGAAACTGTTTTAGGCCTTTAGGCTGAGTTTTTGAAATTTAGCTAAGCGTTTTATAAATCCAAAAATGGGCATCATGAGCGAGTAAAAGAACTTTTTGTGAGAACATCAAATGTATCTTCAGGAATTTGGATTTTGAGCCCAAATTTGAGCATCAATACTTTTATTAGTTATGATTTACTTGGTTTTACCTTTCAGTTTAAGTGCTCGTACATGGTATCGCCGGGCTTCGGGTTCATTTCCCATAGCAGAATAAATGTGACTTATTTTCTCATAATACTGAACGTGATTATCTGGGTCTTCTTGAACCAGGGAAAGATAGAGCTCTAAAATATCTGTTGAGTATTTTCCAGACTCAAAACAGAGGTCTGCATATCTTTGTTTTGTGGAGGTATCGATTCGACCACCGCAACTGCTAAATTGTTTTATTATTTCACCATATAAGTTGCGGGCCTTTTCCTTTTCGAAAAGCGCCTCATACGTTTTGGCCAGCAATCGAGCAATATGTTCATCCCAACCGGAAGAGTGTAGGTAATCAAGACAGAGTGCTTCTGTTTCCTGATACCTTTGTGCCCGAAAAAATGTCTCGCCTCGAAGAAGCTGAATAAATAATGATTCAATTAACTCTTCAGGGCAGGAACGAAAGAGTTTATGAGCCTGAGCAAAGTCTTTTCTTTCCCAATAGATCTCACATAGAAGAGAATACCCTTGTATAGAATCAGGATGCTCTTTTATAAAGCCTTCTAATAAATCATGAGCTTCTTCATATTTTTGTAGATTCAGGTAGGCTGTGGCCAGTTCAAGAGGAATAAAACTGTTTGGTGATTGTTTTTCCTTGATGGCTTGAGATAATTTAGATGCTGCAAGCTCAAAATCTCCCTGGTTAAGAGCCAAATAACCAGCCTTAAAGGTATTTCCATAACTTTGATAGGCTTTCCGCATTTCTTCGGGTAAGGAGCTACACAAAATTGCAAAATAGTCTTCTTCTCCTGGTTTTTGGTAATCAGTTTGTTCAGCATGCTCTTTCTGCACATCGAAATCAGGTACACTCCCAATCTGTTTTTTGGTAAAATAATTATGAATCTCTTGTAGTTGCTCCTTGAGTTCAGCTGTTAGCTCTGGATCTTCTGTCAATTCCAAGGCCAGGCAAACTATCTCCTCCGCAGCATCAAACATTTCAGCCCTTATTAACTCTTTTCCCGTATGTTTGTGTTGAAGAGCCAGTGCCTCCCTGGTAAGCAGGATTTTTTCCTGAAGCCTGTTTTTCAGATTTGTCTGGTTGGGGAATTTGCTTTCCAGTTTACCGAGAGCCGTCTCATATTCAATTTTTGCGAGTCCATATTTTGTGCCTTCGAACAAACTATCCCCTTTTTGTTCGTAATCTTTAGGATTTTTACCAGAAAACATTTTTAAAATTCCCATTAGGTGATTTCCCTCATGAGGATTAAGACTCAGTTTTACCGCCACTCTTTCATGTCCAGCCCGGGGAGGGTAGGTGGTGTAATTTTAAAAGCAATATAAAGGCATCCCGGAATTCATGAATAACAGGTCATTTCATTTTTTTCTTTGCGATCTTTCTTTGGATAATGGTGCCGGTGAGGGTAAAGGTGATTCCAACAAGACAGCCAACAGCAGCTCGTAATTGCCTGCTTTTTCTCTTCCCTGTAGCACAGTATGTTGCAAAATGTTCACAGTTGTTAAAGGCAAGTGAGTAGCTATTATCAGACAGATGCTTTTTTGCAAGACTGAAGGTCTCAGAAGGCTGCAAACGCTTTTTATGGCTGCGCCTTTTCGGCTTTCCACCTTTAAGAAAATCCTCTATACCTGTTTCCCTAATCAGTGGGTCCTTTTTCTCTTTTTCTTCCCCGGTGTAATGGATCACAGTTCCATCGCCCATATATATTCCATGATGAGAATAGATCAAACGTCGTACATAGATATGATCACCGAGGTTGAGGTCTTTTTCCGATAAACTCATTATAGTTCTCTGATTACGGCCAAATCTGCTTCAGAAGAGTTCCGCTATAATCCTGCACACAAAAGGACGAGATAGGGCACACCAAATGGATTTTTTGTTAGGAGGACCTACAACAACAAAGGGCTGGTCCGATGGCAACATAATTACTTCAAAGAAGGCCAACACCTCTTCAGAGAACATATATTAGATTTCTCTTTCGGTAAAGGGAAATTTGGGATATGATATAAGTCTAAGATATTCCTCTATGATGTCTTAACCTCGGCACTCAGGGGTGGATGCGCTTCTTTTTCATAGCATGATCGATTTCTCGGCATGACCTTCGAACAGGCAAAAACCACATATTACGCATCACATTGAAATAAAAGGCACTATAGGTGTTTGGCATTTCAGCTTACTTATGGTTCTTCTCGAGTGTAGGTTTTATACCGATAAACAACCTGTTATTTACCGTGTAAATATTTGAAATATCCATGTGTATTGTCACTGTCTTATCGCTTAATTCAGTGATTAGAGGCTTGAGTTTTTGGATCTCAACTGGATATGCTTGATCATGCAAGAGTGTCTTTAACAACGGGTATAAAAGTTCATTTTCATTTTCTTTTTTCATCACGTTAGGCTGTACATGCAGGATATTTTTTTCTTTATCGTAACTCAGTGTGGCTTCACAGTTGAAAGGTATATCAATGGTGCCAAGGTTTAAGCTCGTTGATAGGCTGCCAATTTTCCCAGCATAGGTAATATTCTCCCCATACATTTTTACAGAGAATGATGCCTTATTTACTCCTAATTGTAACGTATCGATCGATTGAATCCAAAGAGCCCCTGAGAATCCTTTATGCTTGGTTATTTCAATGGGAAGAATATCATTAATGAATCGAGCAACCACTTTTACCGGAATAACAATGGTAATCTCATTGGCCTTATCAGTTGTGGCAGATGAGGTGGAAACCCATAGGGAGAAACAAAATAATGAAATAATTATTGTAGTAACAATGTTTTTCATGTTTGTATAAAATACCTCACTATTAAATAAACCTCGAACAAACCTCTCCTCAAAGTCTCGATGAATGGTCACTTCATAAAATGATTAGGTTGAGATAACGCCTCACCTAACGCCCAAGCCAAAAGCAGGTAAAAAGAGGGTCTTTACTTTTCGCATTCAGGTTGTTGTTTGGTGTTGGTCACAGGGCTACTCCACGGAAATGCTCCCTGCTTCATTGCGCCATGCATGTTCTTGATCCAAGAGTGCCAGAACGAATCCGATTTGCTGCAAGCTGGCAGATACAAAGGATTCATACGCAAGTGTTCGGTCGAGAGATTATCCTTTTCCAGAATGGCCTCAATCTCCGAGAAAGGGATCCATGCATAGCATCTCCGCTCCACCATGGCCTTGTTTTTCTCTTCTGTGGGATTGTTCATTACCCGCTGTGCCGGGACGAAGGGTACTTCAACGAAGTACATGCTGTATCCTTTGGACCTTACAGGTTCCTGCTTAGAGATCTGTTGACTTAGCCAGACCTGAGAGAAGTACCCACGGGTTTCCTCGTAGGTTTCTCGGGCCGCAGTTGCCTGTTGTGTCTCACCGGGATCTGCGCCTCCCCCAAAGGCGCTCCACCCCCTTGTGTGCTTCGAATGGTCGGCCAGAAGAAGAAACACATTCTGTCCCTCGACCAGGTACAAAACAATTCCGGCGGGTCCTTCCGCAAATGCAGAAGATACGGTAAGTATAAATACAGCTATGATTCCCATGCGGCTGATGGAAACACGCAGAACCTGGATCATTTGCAACATCATCCCTTTCTTTTATCCTCCCGGCTAAAAGAAATTACATCCTTTACCAACTCTATTTCGGGGGAATTACCCTGCTCTTACCTTTACCATGCTCTTCAAATCATGTGCATATCTCAACAAAGGAAGTACCTGTCAGATCATATTATAGTTACAGTCCCGGAAATTGATGTGTTGTGCTTTATTATGAGGATAATAAGACATCATA
>JAWOBA010000029.1:0-2799 GCA_046498285.1 Desulfatiglandales bacterium
GAGGAAGTGTAACCTGACGCCCTCCGCTGTCAGTTATGCAGTTCAGCGAGGAGAGAAAACGGCAAAAGAACGAGGGTACCAGCTGGAAATGTGAGTTATTTTAATATTTAAGGTCGTCCCCTGGTTCTTGTAACTATTCACCTTGAAAGGTATTATGAGGGTGGCGTGGAGAGGCTCAAAAAAAGCACTAGGCTAATACTGAAAAAATCTCCATTTTCTCTGATACATTCTTCAAAGTGACTTTTCCCAAAGGCTTGAGGGAAAAATAATCTTTCACTCTATCGGCTGTGGATCGTGAAAGTAATAGGCTACCGCCAGAGGCTAAGGAGCCAATCCTTGCTGCCAAATTAGTGGTTCTACCCCTGGCAGTATAGGTCCAGCGAGACCCGGTGTAGCTCTCGAACTTCACCGCCCCTACAAGAGCCTGGCCTGAGTTAATCCCCATATTAATAAGGAGGGGTTCAGACAGTGTATTGTCTTCCTTATTAATGATGCCAGCCTTCTCACGGATGGTAATCGCTGCACGCACTGCATTCAAGGCATTGGTAGTTTCGTCTTCACTCGGAAAAATTACCATGAGGCCGTCACCAGCTGTCTCATTTACATCGCCGTTGTGTGCATAAATAGCATCCATAAAAACGGAAAAACACTTCTCTATGATTTGGTTGAGTTCAATGCTGCCGAGCTCCTCACTCATTTTGGTGTAGCCTTCAATATCAAGAAAGAGAACAGAAACATCCCGTTCCTTTGCTTCGAGTGTATCACCAGTGGGAGATCTTTCAATCATTCGAGTCACGGTCGTTGGTACAAACTTGGAGAGATTGGCCTTGATGCTCTCAAGAATTTCTACCTTCCTCAAGGCAGCCTTAAGATCAGTAAGGGCCTTTTTGCGCTGGTTGACCTCCTCTTCAAGCTGGATATTGGTCTTTGTCAGCATATCGGTCTGCTGCTCAAGCTCTGTAAACAACCGGGCATTTTGAAGAGCCACCGCTCCCTGATTCGTCATGGTTTTAAGGAGCAGGATATCCTCATATCGGTAAAATTTACCGGATTTTTTCTCCCCTAACGCCATGAAACCTGCTAGGCGATCCTCATAAATGAGAGGCACAATAAGGCTGGCTCCAAGACGTTTAAAAGTATCCCGACAGGCCTCACGATCTATAGCAAACAATGGATCTTCATCAATATTGTATCGGACAACCTCCCTTTTTTGCCGGGCTATGTTCTGGATGAGCGGTTCGTTTGCCGGTAGCTTGGGCACTGAAAAGGGCGCTGAAACAGCCTCATATGTGTTTTCATTTCTGTTCAGCAGCATTACGTAACTTGTACCTGCAAAAAGAACATTTTCACAAATATCCTTCATAAACGCAACGATCTGTTCAAGGTTGAGTAAAGAGCGCATGGCCGCTCCGATTTTCTCCACAGTTTCCTGGTAATTGAAGTCCATCCTGAAGAAAATACGATCCACATAGGTTTGAAGGCGTTTCCGGAGAAAACTAAACAAAAGCATAACCACAATAACAACAGCCAGGAAGAGAAAATGGGATTTCTTTTGCCATAAATCACCGAACAAACTGGAAAGGATAACGATGACGAGAAAATAAAGCACAGCAATACTGACCGTTAAAAGCACATAACCATAGGTTACTCTGATTGCAGCAGCAATATCAAAAAGGTTGTGTTTGACAATAGCATAACCGATTGATAGGGGGAAAATGATCAGGAAGGGTAGATAGTAGTTCAAGCTGGGAACAAGGTAAATTTTGAACAGATTACTGAACACCATATCTAGAATAGGCAAAGATGCGGCGATGGAAGCACCAAACAATATGGCCTGGGCTCGGACCCCTGCAATTACAGAAGATGATCGCAGCCACAAGTGAAGGCATGAAACAATAAAAACAAGCAAAGCCGGGACAAAATAGGATAGAAGGATCAAATACCAGGTCCTGGAAATCGCCTGCATCTCGTATGCAGATGATCGGATACCGATAAATAAGAGCAGTGAAGCTACGTATGGTAAAAATTCGACCAGGGGATGTTTAACAATCAGGTTCCTTTTCACCGGAACGGAGAGTGCCAGGTGGATAATTGCACCAGGGGTGAAAGAATAAAGGAATATGTGTATCGTGTTCAGCCATGATGGCCTCAAAACCCCGCCTCTAAGAAGAAAACCCATGAGCAACCCCAGGCAGGTGGCAAAAATCAAGAAAACCCAGCTATCGTGGCGATGCGGCTTCATTAAGAAAATTAGGACGCCGATAAAGACATAGCTAAGACCAACCACATATGGAAAACCACACTTTTTGAAGGATTTCCAGAACCCGGGAAAGGTGTTGGTGATGGTAACTTCAAAACGGTCACTTCCTCTTTCAATGACATAGGTGTTTTTCTCTCCGAGACCGTAGTTTCGAAATGCACGTCTTTCCTTGAGAGTCTGGAACGTTTTTCCATTTATCGAAACGAGACGATCCCCTGACTGCAAGCCTGCCTGATGACCCTTTTCTCCCACTTGTCCGATAATATCGATTGCAGACCCGGACCTGAAAATAAAACCCCATTCCGGTTCATTCGCCCATCTGACAATATTATAAAAATATAGAGATGCAACGATGAGTATGAACAGCATAACAAGGCTGAACGCGAACCGGGATCGATATTTTTTATTGTTTGGTGTCACGGGCAATTCTCCCTTTGGCTAGAGGTTTCCACCAGGCTATGAATATTAAAACCAAACACACCCCTACAACCAGAATGGGGAATAGATACCCTTTGCTTAGATACAACGTCTTGGATTCC
>JAWOBA010000087.1:0-14609 GCA_046498285.1 Desulfatiglandales bacterium
TAAATATCTGATCGATACAGAGGAGCAGGGTAAGAGACGAAAGACAATGCAAAAGGTTTGCCTTTCCTGTCATAGCCATGCGTGGGTACAGGGTCATTTTTCTCGATTTGAAAACACGATCAACATTACTAATACCATGACCCTGACAGCGACAGAGATACTCCTTTCTGCATGGGAGAAGGGAGCAGCCAAAGGGCTTTCACACAATGACAGCATTTTTAATGAGGCCATCGAAAAGAAATGGGTTGAGCAGTGGCTGTTTTTTGCCAATTCTACCCGTTATGCCTCTGCTATGGGTGGAGCTGACTATGGTGTTTTTGCCAACGGTCGGTGGTACATGAGTAAAAACATTCAGGAGATGCTTGATTGGTTGCAATTCAAGCTGGAAAAAAAGAATTAGGCTCGCAATGCGATTAATTATTTTTCTTTTACATTATTATTTCGGAGTTTAGGTGTCTGCTGCTGACCCGAAACCAAGAAGGGACCACAATCGTTTACTATACGAAAAAAGCCCGTATCTTCTGCAACACGCAGATAATCCAGTGGACTGGTTTGCCTGGGGCGAAGAGGCATTCCGGAAAGCGAAGAAAGAGGATAAACCTATCTTTATATCCATTGGCTATGCTACATGTCACTGGTGCCATGTGATGGCACATGAATCCTTTGAAGATGAGGAAATTGCACAGGTTCTTAACACATATTTTATCGCTATAAAGGTAGATCGCGAGGAACGCCCGGATATTGATACGATTTACATGTCGGTGTGCCAGGCAATGACGGGACGAGGGGGATGGCCTCTTTCTCTTTTCATGACACATGAGGGCAAACCCTTTTTTGCAGGGACCTATTTCCCCAAATTGAGCCGGATGGGGGTGCCGGGTTTTATGGATATTTTAACGAAGATCGCCTTTTTATGGGAGAACGATCGTGGCCAGCTTTTAGAGGCCAGTGAGAAAATTACCACACATCTCACGTCAATTTTAGATTCAAGCACATCAACTGTTGCTCTGGATTTGGATATCTTACAAAAAGGCTATAAACAGCTTGAAATGAGCTTTGATCCAACGTGGGGAGGGTTTGGCACTGCACCAAAGTTCCCAATACCACATCACTTAAGGTTTCTTCTGAGATGGCACAAAAGGAGCGGCGATTTGAGGGCATTGAAAATAGTGGAGGAGACCTTAGATGCCATGAAACGGGGGGGTATTTTTGATCAAATTGGCTTTGGTTTTCACCGTTATTCTGTGGATAGACGGTGGTTGGTTCCCCACTTCGAAAAGATGCTTTACGATCAAGCCTTGCTTGCCATGGCTTATATAGAAGCATATCAAGTTACTGAAAACTTGAAATATGCGCAGGCAGCCCATGAAATTTTCACCTATGTTCAGCGTGATATGACATCCCCCCATGGTGGATTTTATTCAGCAGAAGATGCTGACAGTGAAGGCATTGAAGGGCTTTTTTATCTTTTTACTCCCCATGAAGTTACAAGACATTTAGGAGAAGAACAAGGTAGTCTTTTTTGTCGTTTTTATCATATCACCGAGAAAGGGAATTTCGAAGAGGGCCGCAGCATTTTGCATGTGCCCCAGGCACTCCAGGTCTTTGCGGAAAAAGAGGGGATGGATATTAGAAAACTTGAAAAAATCCTGGAGGATGCCAGAAGAAAACTCTTTGCTATCAGAAAAAGACGTATTCATCCCCAAAAAGATGACAAGATCCTGACCTCTTGGAACGGTCTCATGATTACGGCCTTTGCAAGGGGATACCAGGCCTTTGGCAATCAAGCGTATGTGGATGCCGCCCGGAGGGCTGCCGATTTTGTCCTGAAAAACCTCAGAACATCTTTTGGCAGACTTCTCCGGCGCTACAGGCAAGGTGATGCAGCTTACCCAGGATACCTCGATGACTATGCCTTTTTGATTGCCGGCCTCCTCGATTTATACGAGGCTACGTTCGAGGTATCCTATCTTGAGGAGGCTGTTCAACTCGATGAGGCAATGATAGACATTTTCTGGGATAAGCAGGGCGGGGGGCTTTATTTTTCCGGACAAGGAAACGAATCTCTTATTATGCGAAGCAAGGAAGTATACGATGGCGCACTCCCTTCAGGAAATTCGGTTGCAGCCTTAAATTTTTTGCGCCTGAGTCGCATGACCGGTGATATCAAGCTCGAACAAAGGGCTGAGCAATTAATTAGAGCGTTCTCCAAACAGGTTGCAGACCAGCCCATGGCCTATACGCAACTCCTGATCGCCCTTGATTTCATGATTGGTCCGAGCCAGGAGATTGTCATTGCTGGAGATGCTACTCTTGCCAATACCCAGACTATGGTTCGCGCTATCCAAAGGAGCTTTTTACCCAATACAGTGGTATTGCTCCGATTACAAGGGACGGAGGGTAAACGACTTTCCTCTTTATCCCCATTTGTAGAGGCCATGAGCTCGATACATAATCAACCCACGGTTTATGTATGCGAGAATTATGCCTGTAAAGCACCCATAAAAGACATTGATGAATTAAAAACAGTCCTTAAGTAAAAGATTGAATGGGGAATTTCCCCGCTCGGTACCCCCATCAACATAAGATACCCAAAAGAGGAAGATAACACAAAGAAAAGCTATAAACATTACTATTATTATTGTGGCTTGCCTGGTGGGAGGCTCAATGGTCTTTGCCGAGATGCCGTGTCCGGACCCGGATGCTTTATGGGAATATATCACAAAGGATTCGGCGTATACGGAATGGTCTTTCTGGTCTGATCATCAAGGGATGCAGCCAGGCCGTGCACCTCAGGGACCATTACACAAGGTCTATGGGAACAGCAGGTCGCTGAACTCAGCAGAATCTCCGGTTTAATATGGTGCTATTCAGGTAAAGGAAGATTATAGTACCTCCAGGGAGCTAACGGCCATAACCGCAATGTATAAAGTGCCTGAATATAATCCCAAAGATGGGGACTGGTTTTGGCGAAATATACACCAAAGGTCAGGGCAGGCCCTTTTGGTAAACCAAAAGGCTGTAATTGCCGCCACGGGACCAGGGCCAACAATGATTTTATCCTGATCCATGAGTTTCAATAAAAGGGGGATTTACAAAAGAATCCTTTCATGCTCTTAAACCAAAGAGTTTGACATGCTTACTATACACCCTATCGTTCAATGTTTGGAAATATTGCTGACTTCATGTGTATTCTCGCTAGGGGTGCAGCGCCTTCGTTATCTTCATCTTCATCGTAAACCATTTTTCGTTGGAGGCGGCATGTAGCTTCAGGAGAAATAGCTCTCGGCGTATTGCTGGCCGGCATGGCAGGGGGTATTGCCATAGTATATATCACCTGGCATGGATTTTTTATAAGGGGTATTCAGAGCAAAGTCGCATTGATTATGGCTCCTCTTATTATCTTTGGACTTGTGTCCGGGGTGTATATGAACCATATGAAAAAGAAATGAAGGATTCCTCCATTTGTCCATGGCCGAATAGCCTTGCTGTTTTCATTTTGGCTGTATACTAGATTATAAGTGGCTTATGGGTCTACAGCGCATTCGAGTTAGGAGTTTGGATAGCTATTATACAGAGAGATATTTTAAGGGAATGATGGGGCATTTATCGAAGTGCCGTGATATTCCTAAAGAAAAAAACAAACCAAAGGAAGGAGAGTACTAATGGAAAAACAGGCATTGGTTGATATGTTAAATAAGGATCTTACTGATGAGCATGCTGCCATCATACGCTATCTTGTGCATGGGTATATGGAAGGGGAAGATACACCCCTTGGTTCAAGTCTCATCTCTATCAGCAGGGAGGAGATGTGGCATATGCACTGGTTGGGGATGATTATTGGAGAGTTGGGGGGGGAGCCTAATTTCATGCCTGCACCCTACCCTCATGATGCGACCAGCAGGTCCACCATGCTTCAATCATATGTAAAATATGAGGAGAAATTGATACCTCATTATAATGAAGAAGCGGATACTATCGATAATGCCCATATCAAGCGGGTTCTCCAGAGAGAGGCCTGGGAATCTGCCATCCACGCACGGAAGTTTCAAAGGAAACTGGACAAATTAAGCCCTGAAGAAGCCGCAGGGCTTCCAGGAGAAGAAAGTGAATTACCAGGAGAATTACTGGATATATTGCAATCAGAAGTAACCAGTAAATATACAGAGATGCTCCAGCACATACGTACTTCCTGGCTCTTCCAAAAAGATGAGGTCATTGGATGGCGGATCATGGACCAGGCCATGGAAAAGATGAAGCAGCTGGCCCACTTTGCTGAACCCATTGCAGAGGATGGCGTTTCACCTACATTTAATCTTGGTCAGATTCAGAAAAGTCATGTCATTGGAATAGCCCTGAAAAAGGCATTAGAGGATGTCCAAGCTGACTGGGATCGGCATATACGATTAAAGGAGAATCCTGAGGTCAAGAAGCATTCGGGTCTTGTCATTAACCTTGATCTCACTATCAAGCAGGAGGAGTATCAAACCGCAGAACTTAAAGACTGGAGCAGGGAGAAATAACGCATGAGAGGCTTAGTTGACAGTTTTTCTTAGTGCTATTTCTGATTGTATTATTGATACTGTTTTATCTTTTTTATTATTCAAATTTCGAGATCTGCATCATATCTTTATCTGCCTGATAGGAAATATTACCTTTGTTTTTATCGGGGTTTTAATGGTTGCCGTGATTATATATCGGTTGTTGAGTGAAAAGGAAGGATCGATGAGGGAAGATCTCTGGGAAGAAATTCACATAAGGTGACGGTAGAGTGCAATGGATAGTATTGCTGTGCGAACGATCTTGCCTATTTTTATTCTCATGGGCACGGGTCTCCTTTCAAGAAAAATGGGGGCGCTACAATCCGGTGATGAACGGGTACTGAGTTCCTATGTGTATTATTTTGCCTTACCAGCACTCCTATTTATCAATTTAGCTGAAACAGCATTTACGAAGGAAACCCTCCAATTTATGCTTGCGGGGGTTATTCCCGTTCTCATAATAGTACCCTTTTACTGGATTATTAGCCTGATATGGAGGTTATCAAAAAATACTCTCTATCTGCTCATTTTAAGTACTGTGTTTGGCAGTACAGCCTTTTTTGGTATCCCTTTTATCATGTTTGCCTTCCCCACAGAACAGGCTGAACATTTGTCAATATTATCAGTGGTTTCCATCTCACCAGTGAGTATAACCATAGCTATAACTATTTTGGAACTTTACAAACTTGAAAAAACAACTATCTGGAAAGGACTATACCAGGTAGTAAAACGGCTTTCAACAAACCCACTGATATTATCAATTCTATCTGGTATTGTAATAACCGTTATTGGAGTTGAAATTCCTGCTCCTCTATCAAAACCTTTACATATGCTGGGGAGCACAACTTCTATCATAGCTATCTTTATGTTGGGGGTTTTTCTCTATGGAAGAAAATATACCAATATAATGAAGGCCTTTCTATTAAGTTTACTGAGGATAATACTCTTACCGATAGTAGCATTGTTAATCACAGGAATGATTAATCTCCCTGACATGGAAAGAACGGTATTAATACTTATGCATAGCGTACCTGTTGCTATTTCTATGATCATTCTTAGCGAACGGTATGGATTTTATAAGGAGATAATTGCCGCTCTTATTATGGTTTCATCAATTGGGGCGGCAGTATATTTGAACGTCTGGCTTTGGATATTAAAACATAGTTTGTAACCATTATAACAACAGGAGGGAAAAATGAGAGTACGAGATTTTATGAGCACAAATGTGGTAACCGTTGATGAAAAAACATTAATTGATGATGCCAAAAAAATAATGGAGGCCCATAAGATCAGAAGGCTGCCGGTGATGAAAAAGGATAAACTGGTCGGTCTCGTTACTATGCACATGCTGTTAGAGGCCGCGCCTTCACCTGCGACATCTTTTAGCATCCATGAATTACACTATATTTTGGCCAAGATGACCGTTAAAGAGATCATGATTAAGGATCCTGATACTATTTCCCCTGATATGCCGGCTGAAGAGGCCCTGGAATTAGGGCAGGAAAAGGGCTATGGAGCCTTTCCAGTAATGGAAAACAACAGACTTGTCGGCATGGTTACTGAGTCAGACATTGTAAGGATGATGACACGGGTCTTGGGAGTAAAGGCAAAGGGCAAGAGGATAAGCATCAAGACTTCTAACGACTTTGGTAACATGAAAGAGATCCTGGAAATCCTTGATAAGCATAAAACAGTGTTGTTGAGCATGATGACTCTTCCCCCTGAGGAAGGGGGGGAGGATTGGCTGATAATTTTACGATTAAAAACTGAAGATGCTGGCCCGATAGCCGAGGAGTTAAAATCCTCTGGTTTCAGCGTTAACTATGTGGGGTAGGATTTTTCTCAGACAGTAATATACTTGAACATAGTAATCGGATATAGTAAATATATTGATTGCGTAAAAAGAATGCCACGGGAAAGGAGGTCCTATGAAGGGTTTTGAGTATGAAGTTACAAAGCACCCAGCGGAAGCCTTCAAGCAAATTATTTACTTTTGCACACAAACGGGACAATGCAGCCTGGATGAGGTTTCGGGTGATCAGACAGAGATCCTCACTAACATGTTAAATGAAAAGGGAAAACAGGGCTGGGAGTTGGTACAGATTTCTTTTGGCAAAGAAGGTTTAATGGCCTTTTGGAAGCGCAATCTTAAGGCACTATAGGGAGAAGGAAAATATAACAATATCGGGTTAGACGTAAACCCAAAATCGGGAACAATATGAGACCTTTGAAAAACCCGGCGATTTTCATCATCCTCAAAAAGACAATGGACTTTTTTGAAGTGACTGGTGGCCTCCGGCTCGTAGAGCCTCCCGCTCGGAGAGAAGGGTGCTGAAAAGACCAACCCGGGAGCCTCGGCCTCCGGCCCGGAGGGCCTACACCCCGGAGGGAACTGAAAAAAAGCCCATCGTCTTTAGATCAATAGGGGTTATGCAAAGGTCTCATAGGAAACGACAGATCAACATCTCTATTGATGTCCCAAAGATATCAGGGCACTAGGTCAGTATTCCCCATGAGGGAACGCTGTTCGTTTCTGTGGAGTCCTACGTTTTTCGGGATGGATGGGCTGGTGTTATGGAATTAAGATTCAAAAAAGAAAAGGCTCACCAATTTCATGACGTTTTGAAATCCATTGATGCCTGACCGTATCAACGCGGACTGGCAATTCCGCTGAGCTCCATTGCCGCCGGTGTGCTTGCTCGTTACCCGGAGAAAACACAATGATAATTGACACGAAGAAATCAATCACTGGTCGTCCCTTCTTCTGTTCATGGAGCGGAGGTAAAGACTCGTGTCTCGCTCTGTATCACACCATCCAGAACGGCGGGAATCCCCACTCTCTTCTCACGATTCTATCGGAAGATGGCATAACCTCTCGGTCTCACGCACTGCCCAAAACATTGATTGAGGAACAGGCTAAAAGCTTGGGTTTAAAGCCCGTTTTTCGTTCAGCCTCATGGGAGCAATACGAAGTGGCATTCATTTCGGCCCTTCACGAGTTCAAGAAGTCTGGAATCGAAGTGGGCGTATTCGGGGATATTGATGTGGACTCGCACCGTGAATGGGTTAAACGCGTGTGTGGTGTTGCGGGGATCGTACCGGTTCATCCCCTCTGGAAACGAGATCGGCGGGAACTGCTGAAAGAATTCATCGATCTCGGATTCAAAGCCCAAATTGTCGCCATCAATGAACAGGAGGTAGAAAAGAATTTCCTGGGAAAGACTATACAGGCGCAGACAATTACTGAAATGGAGGAAGCCGGAATTGATCCGTCCGGAGAGTTGGGTGAGTACCATACCGTCGTCACGGACGGCCCCATGTTTTCCTCGAAAGTTGAGATCAAGACATTGCGTCAAGAGCACCACGAGGGTTACTGGTTTTTGAAGGTGGATTTGTAAGACCAATTGAAACGGCCAATCAGTTAGCCGGGGGCCTAACCCCCAGCCCCCACAACACCCAGAGACCTTTGAAAAACCCGGCGATTTTCACCCTCCTCAAAAAGACGATGGACTTTTTTGAAGTGACTGGTGGCTTCCGGCTCGACTCCGTCCTGGAGGGGACTCCGCCCCGGAAGGTAGAGCCTCCCGCTCGGAGAGAAGGGTGCTGTCTTTTCGCAATGTATCAGTGGGGGAACCCGCAGGCCCCGATTTATCGGGGCAATGCGGATAGAGCAAAACTCCCCCATGGATACGTTGCTGAAAAGACCAGCCCGGGAGCCTTGGAACTGAAAAAAAGTCCATTGTCTTTAGATCAAGAGGGGTTATGCAAAGGTCTCAAAACACGAGGATCGTATGGAGGCTGATTCAAAAAAGCCTAATAGGCTTAAGATAAATGGGTGGATATTTTTCTTAGTCGGTTTAATTGCAGCCCTCATTGTTGGATGGATTGTATTCCCTCTCGTTCTTTATTCTGAAAAGAGTCAGCCACTGAACTTTTCTCATGCAAGCCATGGCCCGGAATCGGATGCTGGAATGGAATGTGAAGACTGCCATTTCTTTTATGAAGACGGAACCTTTTCTGGAATACCTGGAATTGAAAAGTGTATGGAATGCCATGAAGATCCAGAATTCCCTTTAGGCAAAGACCCTGAAGAGGTAAAGCTTTTTACTGATTATATTGTGCCACAAAAGGAGATTCCCTGGCATAGTTATTCCCGCCAGCCAGATTGTGTATATTTCCCTCACATTGCTCATATCAAAAACGCTAACATTACATGCCAGGTATGCCATGGAGATGTTGCTTCAAGAAAGTCTCCACCTCCCTATAAGGTTAATAGACTGACCACGTATAGTATCGATATTTGGGGAAGAAATATTCTTGGATACAAAAAAAATACCTGGGATACAATGAAAATGGATGATTGCGCCGATTGCCATAAGCGAGAAGGAAAAGATAACAACAACGCCTGTTTCGTGTGTCATAAGTAAGGAATACCTATTGAGCCACAGATTTATACAGACAGGTTTAAACACCGGGATAATAAAAAAAATATCACCGGTAATCAGTGTATATCCATGGCTGAGGTATTACAATAAGGGTAAACAAAATGGAATTTAGCCGAAGGAATTTTATTAAGTTTATTGCAGGAGGAGTAGGCGGGACCTTATTATCCCCGCTTCCCTGGAAACTGATAGATGATATTGCCATATGGACCCAGAATTGGTCATGGGTACCAGTGCCAGAGAGAGGAAAATTTTCGCATATAAACACGGTTTGTACGCTCTGTACTGGTGCATGCGGAATTCAGGTCAGAAAGGTCGGCAACAGGGCGGTTAAAATAGAGGGCAGAAGTGATTATCCAGTCAATCACGGGGCACTGTGTCCACTTGGAATGGCAGGTCTTCAGGTTCTATACAATGAAGGAGTACGGTGGAAGGCACCAATGAAAAGGGTGGGCCCACGAGGGACTCAGGAATGGAAAGAGATCTCCTGGGATGAGGCTATAGACACATTGGCTGACAGAATAAAAGGATTAAGAGATAAAGGAGTACCAGAAAAAGTGGCAGCTATTGATGGGAATGAGTCTCGTTCTACTACGGCCCTTCTCATTAAAAGGCTGCTCAATGCTATTGGTAGCCCAAATTACATAGCTTTGCCACAACAAGAAGATACCCATACTATGGTAAATTTCCTTATGCAGGGGATAGAAGCTCCTTTGGTGTTTGATTTGGAAAATGCCGATTTTATTTTAAGCTTTGGATGTGGGCTTTTAGATGGATGGGGCGCCCCTGGCAGGATGTTGAATGCTTGGATGCACTGGGCCAATGATGAACAAAGCCATAAAGCATATATAGTGCAGGTTGATCCACGAGCCTCAAATACTGCATCAAAGGCCGACCGCTGGCTAGCTCCATTTCCAGGAACAGAGGCAGCACTTGCACTTGGAATGGCTCATGTAATCATTAAGGAAAAACTATACAGCAAAGAATTTATTGAAAATCACAGCTTTGGTTTTTATGATTGGTCTGATGAAAAGGGGCTGACACATAGGGGATTTTCAGCAATGGTTTTAGGGAAGTACTCACCCGAGCATGTAGAAAGTATCACAGGGATAAAGAAGCAGTCAATTATTGAGATAGCCAGAAAGTTTGCCTTAGCGCATGCCCCTGTTGCCCTTGCTGGAAGAGAGAAAGGATCACTTCCCGGCAGCTTGTATGAATTTATGGCTGTTCATACACTGAATGCATTGAAAGGAAGAATCAATAAACCAGGAGGACCTCTCATCATGGAGGATGTTCCTTTGGGCTCCTGGGTAAATGAAAAATATGATTCAGTAGCCAAAGGTGGTCTTACAAACGAAAGAATAGACCGTGCTGGAACACTACAGTATCCATTTACCAGGAGCCTTATCCATAAGTTTACAGAAGCGATAAATAATGGCTCTACTTCCCCTATTGATACACTTTTGTTGTATTCTGCAAATCCTGCTTATACTGTTCCGGACAACCAGAGTTTTATAACGGCAATGAAAAAAATACCATTTATCGTGAGTTTTTCTCCTTTTATGGATGAAACCTCTTTAATGGCGGATCTAATTTTACCTGATCATAGCCATCTTGAAAAGATGACTGATATTGTACCAACTGGGAGCCAATATCCTCTTTATGCACTTTCTCAGCCGGTGGTAAAACCATTGTATAGCACCAGGCACAGCGGAGATGTTATTATATCTCTGGCAAGAAAAGTAGGAGGAACGGTTGATGGATCTTTTCAGTGGGCTAATTTTGAAGAGGCCTTAAAGGAAAGGGTAAGCGGGCTTTATGATTCAGGGAATGAGAAGGTTTCGTGGAAGGATATCAAGGAGAGGGGATATTGGCATGTTCCATCACATTCCCTTGGTAAATGGGCGGATATATTCAAAACACCGAGTAAAAAATTTGAATTTTTCTCCACTGAGATCGAGGTGGCTATTAGGGCCTATTCAAAGGGCGGCGGTATCTCTGGCCGGGAAGAAAGATCATTTGATGATTCATTATCAGGTTTAGGCATCAGCTCCAAGGGGGATGAGATTTATATGCCCCACTACGAAGCTATACAATCAAACGGAGATACCAATGAGTATCCATTGCTCCTTTTCCCTATTGCATTTATAAACCTGGCCAGCGGATGGATAGGAAATCCACCATTTTTAAATAAAACCCTCTTTGATCATCAACTTAAAGGCAACGATCTCTTTGTGGAGGTTAATCCAAAAACAGCAGCGAAATATGGCTTGGCAGAGGGTTGTCGGGCAAGGTTGGGATCCCCTAAGGGAGAGTTATTAGTGAGAATTCATCTTTTTGATGGGGCTATGCCTGGCATTATCTTTATCCCTTTTGGTCTTGGACATACCGCTTATGATAAGTATCTTAAGGGAAAAGGCGTCAATCCAAATGAGATAATTGACCCAATTGACGATCCTTTAAGCGGGCAACCTATATGGTGGAAAACAAGGGTTAAGGTAATCAAGGTATAACATTCTTTACGCAAAGAAAAGGCTATGAAAAAGGAAGAGAATAGTAAAGCTAATAGATACGGGATGGTTATTGATTTAGACAAATGCACTGGCTGTGGTTTATGCACTGTGGCCTGCGCCTCTGAAAATAATATCTCTGTATTATATGATGAATCCGATAAGACAAGGAACATAGCCTGGCTTCAGATTTCCATGATAACGAATGGAAAAGAGTTTCCAAATACTGAAGTCGTGTATATACCTAGACCTTGTATGCAGTGTGACAATCCACCATGTGTTTCAGTGTGTCCACCAACAGCAACCAGAAAGGATCCAAACACTGGAATAATCAGTCAGATATATACACGGTGTGTCGGCTGTAGATACTGTATGGCTGCATGTCCCTATCATGCTCGAACCTTTAACTGGTTTGATCCCTCTTTCCCTGAAGGCATGGATAGATACCTCTCTCCAGAGGTTTCCCCACGGATGAGAGGAGTAGTAGAAAAGTGTACATTTTGCCACCATAGACTTATGAGGGCCAAGTCTAGGGCATATGCAGAGGGGAGAAAAGAGCTGAAAGAAGATGAATATATTCCTGCTTGTGCAGAGGCCTGTCCTACGCAGGCCATAACCTTTGGTGACCTTAATAACCCTAAGCATAAGGTTTCTCAACTTATAAAGAGCCCGCATGCCTTCAGACTGCTGGAAAGGCTTGGCACCGAACCCAAGGTATATTATATGAGTACAAAGAATTGGGTGAGACGCATGGCAGACAATTATGTAACAAAGGAACGGACGTAGTTGCCGCCGCTCCCATCCAACTCGTATTTCGGGGCATTTAAGACAGGTGGCGGCTAGCACAATTGGAGTAATGAAGGAGGATATATCCGGTTTGAGCTACAATCAGTAATGTATTATTCCTTCATCAATTAGGTTGGCATGACAAGCAGAAAAAGAAAGCATTATGTTTTTCATGTTCTAGAATTTTGTTATCATTGCTGGGAGCGTAATAATGGATTTGGCTTTAATCCCTAACGGCGTGCAAAGATGTTCATTAAAGAAATTCTTGCCATGGCTGATTTTATGGATGGCTCTTATTGCCTGGGGCTTGATTTCGGCCTTTTTATGTTTTTTTAAAGGCCTGAACCAGACGAATATGAACCATTACTTTGCATTTGGTCTGTGGATTGTATTTGATCTCTCCTTGATTGCCCTTGGTGCAGGTGCATTTTTTACGGGCTTCTTGACCCACATCATTGGCGAAATTTTCATCTATCCCTTCCGCGAAAACCTGAAGGCTATTGTCAATGCAGCTGTTGTTATCGGGTTCATTTGTTACTCATCTGCCATTGCACTGCTTGGGGTAGATATTGGGCAGCCACTAAGGGGCTGGTTCATTTTCTGGCATGCAAATGTCCATTCAATGTTGACCGAGGTCTCTTTTTGTATCACTGCGTATCTTGGTGTATTGACCATTGAATATCTCCCTGTGATATTGTCTAATAGAAAACTAAAGGAAATACCAGAGATTGATATCTTTGGTGATACACTTCATCATATAATTGCCTTGTTTGCTGCTGTGGGCACATTTCTTTCTTTTTTTCATCAAGGTTCATTGGGAGGGATGTTTGGTGTGCTGTTTGGTCGCCCTTTTGCCTTTAGAGAAGGCTTTTTTATATGGCCGTGGACCTTCTTTTTATTTATACATTCCTCTATTGCTGCAGGTCCATCTTTTACCTTGCTCTGTGTATGGATAGCGCAAAAGGTAACAAAAAAAGAATTGGTTAAGAGGAGTGTTTTTATCTTGTTGGGCAAGATTTCAGGCTGGCTTCTTGCAACCTATATTGTTCTCAAGATTGTGGATACAATTGTCTGGGCCTATGGAGTTGTCCCCAGGTCCGGGATGTCATTTATGGATTTTTATCAAGGGACCTATGGGATCTGGCTTATTATTGCCGAGATAGGGATCTTTGGCATCATTCCAGCAATTATTCTGATAACCCCGCGGTTTAGAGAGAAGAACGATCTTCTTATCATAGGCGCCTTGATGAATGTTATCGGTATTGTTATTAATAGGTTTGTATTTAGTATTCAGACCCTTTCCATACCAGTTATGCCATTTGACACATTTATGAGTTATTTTCCAACCTGGCAGGAGTGGGGGATTGCACTCGGGGCCATTGGCTATGGAATACTTTTATTTTCCTTATCGTATAGATATTTGCCCCTGTTTCCGCAGGAGGCGGAAATGAACCCAGTTGAGGTTTTTGGTAGAGTGGTGACAGATTCCGGGGCTATCAAAAGGAGCTGATATGTTCCCTTTTTGTTTTGAGTGGGCATGGGATGCTGGACATCTTATATTTATGGGACTTCTGTATGCTGTCCTTGGCGCCATCTCTTTGGGCCTCCTGTATGCCTTTGTCATGACATGGCTCAAGGTTACGGGGCGGGATAGGCTATTTGATCGTTTATGGATTAGATTTCCGATTACTCTCTGGTAAATCTTATACGTATCTGATTTCTATTGAGACCTTTGAAAAACCTGGCGATTTCCAGAATTCCACGTTGTTTAAAATAGATCACAAAGCCACAAGGTACACACAGCAAGGACTGTCCCTTAGGCGAAAACATGTATGTCCGGCGTTTAACCCGCCGGACATAAAATATTTACTTTGTGTTCTTTGCGTCTTCGTGGTTTACCCAGTTCAATCCCGAAGGGCTATTTAACCGGGGTTCAAAAAAGGGAATACGTCAACGAAGTCAACAATGTCCCTGAGATCCCGATTTACCGGGGCAATGCGGAGAGGCCAAAATTTATCTCTGGCGGGCTCCCCCATGGATACGTTGCTGAAAAGACCAACCCGGGAGCCTCGGCCTCCGGCCCGGAGGGAACTGAAAAAAGTCCATCGTCTTTAGATCAAGAGGGGTTATACAAAGGCCTCACTATAATGATCGAGGTTTTCCCTGGCTTGCACATCTCTTGGTTGCATCTTCAGCTTACGTTTCCCAAAGTCAAGCTTAATCCCAAAAGGACTTGAACCCGGAATGCCGCCAGCCCATCATTATATCCATCGGATCTTCTGTCATATTTTTTCTGGAAAGGAGCATTATGATCGCTTGACAATATGAGC
>JAWOBA010000123.1:0-15112 GCA_046498285.1 Desulfatiglandales bacterium
TATCTGGCTGACAATCAAGGTTCCATTTACCGTATATAATATATTTTATAGTATTACGCAAACCTGGTGCAACTTTTTTTATGGCTCCCAGGAAATCAAAGACTGACTCAAAGCTGTATCTGACCCTCTGTCTTATCCCATTATCTGAGACTTTTGAAAAACCTGGCAATTTACATCATCCTCAAAAAAAAAGATAATGGAGTCCTTTGCGAAACCATAGAAATAGGAAATGTGGCTTCATGGAGCGCGATTTTACATAGTTTTTCGGGGTACCCTGCCGTCGAAGTGAAGCGACCTGTCCCGCTGAAAGCGGGATTTGAGCGCTTCAGCGCGAGTTTTGCCTTTGCAGCTAAGCGAGACGTTGCAGGGTCGAAAAAGATGTATGAGCGCGAATGAAGGCACGTTTCAAAGGTCTCAAAGGGGACGCAGTCAAAGATCCCTTCCCTGGAGGGAACTGAAGAAAGCCCATCGTCTTTAGATCAAGAGGGGTTATATAAAGGTCTCTATATGGATGGCAACTCCTTTATAGATATTCAATAGGTTCGGGACTATAGCAAGTTTACCCTCATTCAGCAAGAGTCCTGGCCAGTGTTAGACAAATTACCGCAGAAGCCCCTGATTTTTTTAAGGTTCGCGCACATTCATTCAAGGTATGCCCTGTGGTAAAGACATCGTCAATCAGGAGTATCTTTTTATGCTTGATAGCATTAGGGTATATAACAGAAAAGGCATCCTTAACATTTTTTCTTCTTTCTTTCTTCTTTAGACCTGTCTGAGCTTGCGTATATCTGTTCCTAATAAGGGATAAATAGTCTAATTGATTTCCAAGGCCTGAGGACAAAACCCTGGCCAATAAAAGACTTTGATTGAAACCTCTTTCTCTGAGTCTTCGCCTGTGAAGAGGTACAGGGATAACTAAAAAATCATGTAGATCGGGCATTGATGCTTTAGCAAAAGATAAAAGTAGGTTTCCAAGAGACGAAGTGAGGTGAGTTTCCATATTGTATTTGAATTTTTGTATGGATTCCATAAGTAGGCCCGAATAACGATAAGGGGATCGAAGTAAATCATAGGAAGGCTGTTTGCGAATACAATTTTTGCAGAGATGATCTTTTCCTGCTGACGTTGGAAAAGGCAGACCACAAATAGTACACATTGGATGGGTGATAGGAGTAAGGCCAGCCAAACAACGATTACATAAATGAAACGATGAGGAAAGCCTTTCATCATTAGGTAATAACCGATTACAGATATGGCATTGGGGAGGATAGATAATGTTAAGCAAGTGGGAGAAAATTTCATTAATAGTCATGCGTATAATTTTTTACATTAATGAGATATGACATGTTGCCGGGTAAGGAATTTTATGCAAATCATTACAAAATAATCAAGTGAAGTCTCCAAAATTGATGAACTCGTAAAAATATTATAGACTATTTTAGTTTTATGAAACATAAAAAAGGCGACCAATCAGGAATTGATCGCCTCAATAGTAATATCCCAACTATTTTTTCATAACTACATCATTCCACCCATTCCGCCACCATATCCACCTCCTGGAGGCATTGCCGGTGCAGCAGGTTCTTCCTTCGGCAATTCAGCTACCATCGCCTCAGTGGTTAGCAGGAGTGCAGCGACAGAAGCGGCATTTTGAAGAGCATATCGTGTCACTTTGGTTGGATCAATAATTCCGGCCTTGATGAGGTCTTCATATTCACCTGTCTCAGCGTTTAAGCCAAAGGCATCTTTTAAGTCTTTGACCTTCTCAACCACAACCGACCCTTCTAAACCAGCATTGTTTGCAATCTGGCGTACAGGGTCTTCAATAGATCTCTTGATTATATTTACTCCAAGCTGCTCGTCTCCCTCTAGTTTTAATTTTGATAAGGCCGAGAGGCATCTGATAAACGCTACACCACCACCAGGAACTATCCCCTCTTCAACTGCTGCCCTGGTAGCATTGAGAGCATCTTCAACCCTTGCCTTCTTTTCCTTCATTTCTGTCTCTGTTGCAGCTCCGACATTAATAACAGCCACACCGCCAATCAACTTGGCCAGTCTTTCTTGCAACTTTTCTCTATCGTAATCAGAGGTAGTATCATCTATCTGTGTCCTGATCTGTTTTACCCTTCCTTCAAGATCACTTCTGCTTCCCCCACCATCAACGATAGTTGTGTTATCTTTGTCGATACTGATGGTTTTTGCTGTACCAAGGTCAGTTGTCGTTACATTCTCCAGTTTAAGCCCAAGATCTTCAGAGATTACCTTGCCTCCTGTGAGAATAGCTATATCCTCCAGCATGGCCTTACGTCTATCTCCAAAGCCAGGTGCCTTAACAGCCGCAATTTTTATTGTTCCTCTCAGTTTGTTAACTACCAGCGTAGCAAGGGCCTCACCCTCTACATCCTCAGCAATGATCAAGAGAGGCTTCCCCATCTTGGCTACCTGCTCAAGCAGAGGAACCATATCTTTCATACTGCTAATCTTTTTTTCATGCAACAGGATATAGGGCTCTTCTAATGAGGCTTCCATCTTTTCCGCATCTGTTACAAAATAGGGTGAGAGATACCCTCTGTCAAATTGCATCCCTTCAACAATTTCCAGGCTTGTCTCCATGCTTTTTGCTTCTTCAACAGTGATAACACCTTCTTTACCAACCTTGGCCATGGCCTCAGCAATGATATTTCCTATAGTCTTATCATTATTTGCTGAAATTGTGCCTACCTGAGAAATTTCTTCCTGCTCTTTGGTTGTTCGAGACATTTTTTTTAGTTGCTCTACTACAGTCTCTACAGCCTTCTCAATACCTCTCTTGAGGGCCATAGGATTAACGCCTGCCGTGACCAGTTTTGAACCTTCACGATAGATTGATTGAGCCAACAAAGTAGCTGTTGTTGTGCCGTCCCCTGCTACATCCGATGTCTTTGAGGCAACCTCTTTGACCATCTGGGCGCCCATGTTTTCAAACTTATTCTCAAGCTCTATCTCCTTAGCGACGGTTACACCATCCTTGGTAACAGTAGGCGATCCCCATGATTTTTCTAAAATAACATTCCTTCCTTTTGGTCCAAGAGTTACCTTAACGGCCTCAGACAGTGTGTCTATGCCTTTCAATATCAGCTCCCTAGCCTTGGCATCATACTTAATTTCCTTTGCTGCCATAATTAGATCCTCCTTGAGATTTTAAAAATTAAAAAATTACTTAATAATAGCAATAAGATCTTCTTCTTTCATGATGAGATGCTCTTCGCCATCTATTTTTATTTCAGTTCCAGCATATTTGGAAAATAGGACTTTATCGCCTTCCTTAACTTCTAATGGTATGATTTTGTTTTCCTCCCCTTCAGTCCTTCCACTTCCCACAGCAACCACTATACCCTCCATTGGTTTTTCTTTGGCAGTATCAGGGATTATAATACCACCTTTCGTTGTTTCTTCCTCTTTAATCCTCTTTACAATTACCCTATCATGCAATGGTTGAATTTTCATTACTCCTCCTTTTTTGTTCGAAATTACAAATATGATGAAAGAATAATGCCTAAAATAAAAATGTCAAGCCCTCCCATTCAAAAACTTTTCTAATAAATCAGTTTCAGAAATAGGTAAAAATGCCGATATATTAGAAGTAATTGTAAAAATAAATGAGATTTCTTGACATGGTCTCTAAAACATGGTCTCTAAACATAATTGAGATTAAGGTTTTTTTACTAACTATTAAAAAAATATGGTATATATAAAACTGAGACCTTTGAAAAACCCGGCGATTTTCACCATCCCCAAAAAGACAATGGACTTTTTTGAAGTGACTGGTGGCTTCCGGCTCGGAGAGCCTCGGCCTCCGGCCCGGAGGGAACTGAAAAAAAGCCCATCGTCTTTAGATTAATAAGGGTTATACAAAGGTCTCAAAACTGGAGGATGAATTATGCCTATTTATGTGTGGGTTGGGAAAAACAAAAAAGGGCGTTCCATAAAAGGTGAATTAGAGGCTGCTGACGAAAGGATAGCACGGATCCAGCTGAAGAAAAGAAGTATCCATGTCACGAAACTCAAACAAAAGCCTAAAGACCTTTTTGAAAATATTTCCTTTATGCAGCCCAAAGTCACTAATAAAGACCTTGTTATCTTTACCAGGCAGTTCTCTACAATGATTGATGCTGGCCTTCCCCTTGTTCAGGGACTAACTATTTTGGGGGAACAAACTGAGAATAAGACCTTTAGAAGGATGCTCAAAACGATAACAAGGGATGTGGAAGGTGGGTCAACCCTAGCAGATGCATTGGGAAAGCATCCTAAAATATTTGATTCCTTGTTTGTCAATTTAGTTGCGGCGGGAGAGGTTGGGGGAATTCTTGATACCATTCTTCAGCGGCTGGCAGCCTATATTGAAAAGGCGCAAAAGCTGAAATCTCAAATCAAAGGCGCCATGACCTATCCTATTGTTGTGGTGGCAATCGCGGTTCTTGTTATTGCTGTGATTATGATTTTTGTCATCCCGGTATTTCAGGACCTATTTTCTAGTTTTGGAAAGGCATTGCCAGCCCCAACCCAGTTTGTGGTCTCCATGAGTGATTTTATCAAAGGAAATGTCCTTTATGTTATTGGGGGGTTGATCATTTTTGTCTGGGCATTCAGGAGATATAGAAAAACTACTTCAGGTAGAAAGAACACAGATACGCTTTTGCTCAAGCTCCCAATTTTTGGTGTCCTTCTTAAAAAGGTGGCTGTTGCCAGATTTACAAGGACTCTTGGCACTATGGTAGCCAGTGGTGTACCTATCTTAGATGCATTAGATATCACAGCCAAAACAGCAGGTAATGTTATCGTGGAAGAGGTTATTTTAGAGGCAAGAGCCAGCATCGCTGAAGGCCAAACAATCGCTGAACCTCTTTCACAATCGGATATATTTCCCGGCATGGTAACCCAAATGATATCCGTTGGAGAATCAACTGGCGCTCTGGATGCCATGTTAGAAAAGATAGCAGACTTTTATGATGACGAGGTTGACGCCACCGTTACTGCCATGACAACTATGTTGGAACCACTGTTAATGTTATTTTTAGGCGGCTCCATTGGAGGGCTGGTTATTGCCATGTATCTTCCTATCTTCCAGATGGCTGCGGCAATGGGCTGACGAACACAATTATGGTCAAAACGGATCAAGAACTTGACCAAAAAGAGACCCTTTCCCGTCTTCAATTACTGATGTTTTTTAGGGTTGGATTTGTTTCCCTTCTCTTAGGAGTGGCTATTGTAATTCAAGTACAGGAAACAAAAACCTATTTTGGTGAGATCTTAAATGCTCACTATTTTCTTATTGCTTTAATTTATTTTCTCACATTTATTTATGTAGTCGCACTTAAATATATAAAAAATCTCTTCAAGCTTGCCTATTTTCAGCTTCTCGTCGATACCCTTTTTATTACTGCTATTATCTATACAACAGGTGGTATTGAAAGTATATTCTCTTTTCTCTATCTCTTGAATATAATCTCAGGGGAAATCATCCTTTATCATCATGGAGGGATGATAATAGCCTCTTTTAGCAGTATTCTATACGGTGCATTTCTTGATTTAACTTACTATGGATTAATCAAGCCTATTGGTTACCGATTTTCTTATGCTCAAGAATATCAGAGCAGTGAAATTTTTTATATGATTCTTGTCAATGTGGCTGCTTTTTATTTGGTAGCCTTTTTGAGTAGTTTTCTATCAAAGCAGATTCGGAAGAGCAGGGCTGAAGTAAAAGCTAAACAGAAAGATATAGCCGAACTGGAGATGCTCAATGAACACATCATTCAAAATATTTCCTCGGCACTCATTGCGCTGGATAATCATGGGAAAATTATCGTCTTTAATAGGGGTGCGGAAAGGATATTCAGTATTGACTCCAGAGATGCTATCCAAAAAGATATTTCTGATATCATACCTCATATAACGCCTTACCTTAAGGTTCAAAATCCAAATAAATTTAGCCAGCTCTCTTATAAAAGCAAAGATAACCAAAGAATTAATCTACTTTTGAATATATCACCTTTAAAAGAATATGATGGAAGTAAGAGGGGCAGAATACTTGTTTTTCAAGATACGACTCGCATAAAGGAGATGGAGCAAGAGATCAAGAGGATGGAAGATCTTGCCATGCTTGGAGAATTAGCCGCCGGGATGGCCCACGAGATAAGAAATCCTTTAGCTTCAATAAGTGGATCCATCCAAATGTTAAATGATAGCTTGGAAAAAGAAGATACGCATATCAGCGAAAGGCTCATGGAAATTATTTTAAGAGAAATAAATCGATTAGATCATTTGGTCAATGATTTTTTGCAGTTTGCTAGACCCCAAAGAATAGAAATTGAGGAATTTGAACTTAATCAATTAATTACAGACACACTTTATCTATTTCAAAATAGCCAAAGATGGTCTAAGAATTTAGATGTAGATACGAAAATTGCCACCTCCTTAAAGATCAAGTCGGATCCTCAACAGATAAAACAGGTATTGTGGAATATTTTTCTGAATGCATCCGAGGCCATGCCCAAGGGTGGACGTATCTTGATTACTGCATATAAAGAAACAAATTTTAAGAGTTCAAGTGAATCTGCAGATTTAGTAAGAATACAAATTGAGGATAATGGTCCAGGCATAGATCCTAAAATAGCTAATGATATATTTAAACCCTTTTCTACAGCTAAAAAGAACGGTTCGGGACTAGGTTTAGCCATAGTAAAAAGGATTGTAGAGGGTCTTGGTGGCGAAGTTTCAGGTAAAAATTCGGCCAGTGGGGGTGCTATGATAAGCATCCTTCTGCCTGTTTCTATAGATAAAAAAGAGCTTAATGGAATGCACATATCCAACGATTAGAGATAAACGTACCATTACTGTATAATTTAGCAATGCGTCTACATCAACAATCATGGTTCCCCAAAATAACACACCTAAGCAGATATTTAGGGGACGAAATAAATTCAATTCGAAAAGACCCTTCTACAGTTGATGTTTCAATTGCTCTGGCCTTCCCCGATGTCTACGAAATTGGAATGTCCCATCTGGGGTTAAAAATTTTATACCATATATTAAACTTACAAAACTGGATTTTAGCAGAAAGGATTTTTGCCCCAGGGGTAGATTTAGAAGCCCAGTTACAAGCGAGACGGATTTCTCTCTCTTCCCTGGAATCCGGAAGGCCTATCTCTGAATTTGATATCATTGGCTTTAGTCTGCAGCATGAGCTCTGCTATACCAACATTCTGTCCATCCTTCATCTTGGAAACATACCCTTCTTAGGTAAAGAGAGGGAATCGATGGATCCGCTGGTTATCGCAGGTGGCCCTGCGTGCTTTAATCCTGAGCCAGTAGCATCACTATTTGATGCTATTGTTCTGGGTGATGGTGAGGAGGCAGCACTTTCGGTTTGTCAAACGGTAAGGCAATGGAAACTGGATGGTAGAAACAGCAAACCTGAATTGTTAAAAGAGCTTTCAAAGATTAGAGGCATTTATATTCCCTCTTTTTTTAAAGCACATTACCATACAAAAGGAGCTATACAGTATGTGGAACCACTGACAAAAGGATATGAAGGCGTTGATAAAGCTGTTGTTTCTGATATTAACCGCTACCCTTTTCCGTCAAAGCAAATAGTCCCTTTTGCCGAGCTAGTGCACAATCGATTTACCATTGAAATTGCGAGAGGTTGTAGCAGGGGATGTCGTTTCTGTCAAGCTGGAATGATATATAGGCCGGTTAGGGAACGAGATCCGGATGAAATTTTACGTATAGCCAAAAATGCCTTGCACGAGACAGGATTTGAGGACTTATCCCTTCTTTCATTAAGTTCGGGAGATTATAGTTGCATTTTTTCATTATTGGAGGAACTAATGCTAAAGGCAGCAGAAAGCCACGTTGCTATTAGTTTTCCTTCATTACGGATTGATACAGCCCTTTCTTTATTAATGAAAGAGATAAAGAAAGTTAGAAAAACGAGCTTTACTGTTGCACCTGAAGCAGGAAGCCAAAAAATTAGAGATATTATTAATAAGGGATTAACAGAGGAGCAGATTTTACATTCAGCTAAAGAAATTTATGAAGGGGGCTGGAATCTAATCAAGCTTTATTTTATGATAGGACTTCCCTACGAGGAGGATAGTGATCTTATTTCACTTGTTGAATTAAGCAAAAAGATCTCTCGATTAGGACCTAAAGGAAAAAGAGGGCAGGTATTAAATGTAAGTATTTCCCCATTTGTTCCTAAGGCACATACACCTTTTGAGTGGCTGCCTCAACTTGAACTTGAAGAAAGCAAACGAAGAATCAGTTTTATCAGGGACCAATTGCAGAGCCATAGAGTGAAGGTGAAATGGAATAATCCAGAGGCGAGCTGGTTAGAAGGTATTTTCTCAAGGGGAGATAGGAGATTAACCAAGGTCTTGGTGGAGGCTTGGCAGCAAGGGGCGCGTTTTGATAGCTGGAGTGAACACCTTAAGGTAGGCATTTGGATAAAGGCCTTTAAAAAGTACGAGCTAGACCCAAATTTTTACTTGCTTCGTCAACGAGATCCTGACGAAACTTTACCATGGGATCATATCAATTCGGGAATATCTAAGAAGTTTTTGTTGAGCGAATGGCAAAAGGCTAAGGAGGGCAAGCACACACCTGATTGCAGACAGTATTGTTCGAACTGTGGAGCCTGCAACAACCATGTTTCCCCTGTGTTATTTGATACCTGGCATCCTAAGATAGAGAAAAATAAGGTTCAGTCAACGCAATCAAATGAGCAAGGGAAAAAATACAGACTATATTTTACAAAACTTGAAAAGACACAATATCTTAGCCATTTAGAACTCATTACCCTGTTTATAAGAGCACTCAGAAGAGCTGGAATGGATTTAGTTTATTCTAGTGGTTATCACCCAATGCCAAAAGTTTCCTTTGCAGTAGCTCTTCCTGTGGGAACAGAATCCTTAAGTGAGATCGTGGATGTTCAAATGAGAAATGTTCACGATATACCACTAACAATAAAAAAGTTAAATGAGGAATTACCAGCTGGCATCAGGGTCTTCTCCATGGATGAAATAGCAACAAAGGAACCTTCTCCCAAGATTGAAGAGAGCTATTTTCATGTCCAGGTGAACGGACTTTTCAATAAAGAGCTTGTAGACAGATTTTTAAGGTTAAAGTCCTGTTTAGTTATCAAGAAACAAAAAAAAGGTGAAAAAATAGTTGATATTCGATCTCAGGTAAAGGTATGCAATTTTTTGTCTAATGGAAAATTGGAGTTAGTGGTAAAACATGGAAAAGGACCGGAACTGAAACCCACTGAGATTATAAAAAAGGTGTTGGCTCTTTCTGACAGTCAAATGGAGGGAATAAAGGTGTTAAAAATAAAAAGTACTATTGCTTGAGGTTTGATAATGACTAACGAATTGGTAATAAATGCAAGGCCATATGAAACAAGAGTTGCCTTGGTGGAAAATGGAGCGGTAGTTGAGCTCCATATAAAACGAGGTTCTGAACAGGAACTCGTTGGAAATATCTACCTTGGGAAAGTGTTACGGGTTCTACCCGGGATGCAGGCTGCTTTTGTAAATATAGGTATTGATAAACCGGCTTTCTTATATGTAACAGATATCTGTAATGATCTTCACCCATGGGAGCAGATCATATTGCAAGAAGAAGATGAGGATAGTCCATCAGAGACTGTTATGCCGTCGAGGATGCGGTTTATAGGGGAAAATGATATGAATATTGAAGGGCTCCTAAAAGAAGGGCAGAATATCTTAGTTCAGGTTTCCAAGGAGCCTTTGGGCACAAAAGGTGCTAGAGCAACTTCTCACATTAGCCTTCCCGGGCGTCACCTTGTGTATATGCCCACCGTTGACCATATTGGTATCTCGCGCAGGATAGAGGATGAAAAAGAAAGAATAAGATTAAAAAAGCTTATGCAAAAGTTACGTCCGCGTGGTGCAGGCTATATTGTGAGAACTATGAGCGAGCGGGCGCCTAAAGAAAAATTAAAAATCGAGATGGAGTTTCTAAGTAAATTATGGGAAAATATTCAGAATAAGAGAGAAATGTCTTCTGCCCCCAGCCTTCTTCACAGGGAATTAACAATAACCTTAAGGGCTGTACGGGATCTTTTTACCAAAGAGATTGATCGATTGGTTGTCGATTCAAAGGAGGAGTATCAACTAATATTGGAGTTTATAGAGACCTTTGCCCCAAATCTGAGATATTCTATTGAGCTATACGAAGGGAGAGAACCTATATTTGATGCCTATGGCATTGAAATGGAAATAAACAGGGCCTTAGATAAAAAGATATGGTTAAAATCCGGTGGATACATTGTCATTGAAGCAACAGAGGCCCTTACCGTTGTAGATGTTAATACAGGCAGTTATGTAGGAAAAAGAAACCTGGAGGAAACTATTGTCAAAACAAATATGGAGGCAGTTAAGGAGATTGCCTATCAACTGAGATTAAGAAATATCGGGGGCCTTATTGTTATTGATTTTATAGATATGGATAGAGAAGCAAATAGAGAAAGGCTCTTTTTGGCACTCAAAGAGGCCTTGGAAAAAGATAGGGCAAGGACCACTGTTCTTGAGATATCGCAGTTGGGCCTCATTGAGATGACAAGGAAAAGGACAAAAGAAGATATAAACCTTTTTTTAACAGAACCTTGTTTATACTGTGAGGGGAGGGGAAGACTCAAATCGCCCACTTCAATCTGTTATAATATCTTTAGAGATCTGGAAAGAGAGTGGGAATCTGGTGAGGAAGGTAAGGTGTATCTGCTGGTAAATCCTGAAATAGAGAAAGTTTTAAAGGAGGAAGAAAGATATTCAGTTATGGAATTAGAAAAAAGGATTAATCGTAGAATTGCCATAGTTGCAAAGCATAATTTTCATCTCGAGGAGTATGAGATAAGTCTTCAGTAAACAGCCTAATTTGTTAAGAACCAAATGAAGGAATGATCTTTGGAATTTGATCATTGATTTCATCAACTATCCCTTGAAGCCATTCTGTACCCAAGGTAGCTTCAGAATTTACCAACCCTTTGATTACCTTAACATAATCCCCCCCACTTTCAACTATCTTTTGTTGAATAAGATCTATAAAAGCATCCCTTTTTTCACCATTTCCTTCCTTTTTAAAGCTTTCTAATAACAATCCTTCTATCATTGGCCATTGTTCGAATAGTTCTCTTTTCAGGTATTTCTGTCTTTGTAAGTTAGGCCTTTCCATCATTTTTTCATATAAGTCAATAGATCGAGGCATTTTGTCAGCAACCTCTTTTAATCTTTTTATTCTTTCGCTAATCACCATTTCTATCTTTTCTAAGGCACCTTGATAAAGGGCTTTCTCTAAAGGATATCGGGTGAAAAATAAGGAGCGAACATCGATATACCATCTCCTCAATGCAATGATATTTGCTATGTAATTAATATTATTGGTTATGATCCGTTTAATCCCGGGATAAAGCCCAAAATAAAGAGGCTGTTGTTTTGTTACATTAGATCCAGCAAACAGCAATCTATCTCCTTTTATAAAATCTTTCCGATAGATACTTCCAGCAGCAATGGCCGTTCCGTATCCTATTCTAACTGGCCCAACTATTCCTCCTTGTCCGCCAAGGAAGATTGGTTTTTGATTGAGCATAACCCCTTTAGGAACATCACCAATAAGGGAAGGGGTAGCCTTATCCTGATTTGGGGTGTAATTAAAATGAATATATGAGCTTCCAACCTCACTATGATTTTTTCTATCTGTACCTCCAGCCATGAGGCAGTCACAGAAATTTATTAGGCTCCCAAGGGTAACAAAAGGAAAAAGGATGGTCTGCTTGAGACCCACAGTATGAGCGATGTGAGCCTCTTCTTCTAAGAGGCATCCGGCCCTAATATGGGCACCGGATTCTGATGCAGCCTTTTGTAAGAATGTTGACTGCGAAAAAAAACCTCCTTTTAATTGTACACCGGAACCTAATTGGCAGTTTTCGATCGTTGCAGGGTTCTCGTAGCCAATTTCGCACCCAGACATTATTGCAGTATGGGAGCCATACACCTTGCATCCAGGATGGATGATAACCCTATTGCCAGATATGCGATCACAAGATACCTCTTCTCCAATAACAACAGTTTCTGGATGGTCAATCTTCACACCTTTTTGTATAAGCTGTTTGAGCTTAGTGTGATTCGATGTATCTTTCATTCTTTGTCCAATTCAATATCTCTATGTGTTAACGTAATGAAATTTGTTGTTGTTTTAAGTTCGTTAAAGATCATATCTGCAATACTTACTGACCTGTGTGTTCCTGCAGTACAGCCTATGGCAATGGTTAAGGATGACTTTCCTTCCTTTTCATAAAGGGGGATGAGATACGTAAGAAGGGTTAAGTATTTTTTGAGAAAGGTATGGGTCTCTTTCCAGCTATTCATATATTTCTTCACCTCTGGGTAGGTGCCATCAAGGCCTTTTAATTTTTGAACAAAATAAGGGTTGGGCAGGAACCTCACATCGATGACAAGGTCCGCATCAAGAGGAATGCCATATTTGTATCCAAAGGAGAGAAGGTAAATCTTCATCCTTTTTCCTGGAGCTGTTTTTAAGACATAGTTTAAGATAACTTCCTTTAATTCATGAACAGTATAGTTTGATGTGTCAATTATGAGATCCGATATCCCCTTTAATTCTTTCAACTCCTCTCTTTCAGCCTGAATACTATCAATAAGATTTTTTTCATCACTGAGTGGGTGTTTCCTTCGAGTCTGGCTGTATCTCCTTAAGAGGATCTCTGTTGATGCTTCCAAAAAAAGAATTTCAAAGAGATACCCTTGTTGCTTGAGGTCTTTAAAAATCTTTGGGCATTTTTGAAGAAAATATCGTTCCCTAAGATCCATAACAAAGGCAAATTTAGTTAGTTTCGAACCAGTAACTACCCTAAGCTCCAAAAATTTGGGTAGCAGAACCACTGGCAGATTATCTATACAAAAGAAACCAGCATCTTCAAGGGCATCTATGGCTATACTTTTCCCTGATCCTGAAAGACCGGTAATAATGATAATTATTATATTTTTCACTTATCCAAAGTTGTTGAATGATTCAATGGCCAAGGAGCCGGTTGGTTGAACAGATTCTTTGAGAGCTTTGCATAACTCATATTTCCCTAAGAGGGTCGACGTTTCTTCAGTTCCCTCCGGGCCGGAGGCCACCGGTCACTTCGAGACCTGCATAACCCCTCTTGATCTAAAGACGATGGACTTTTTTTCAGTTCCGAGGCTCCCGGGTTGGTCTTTTCAGCAACGTATCCATGGGGGAGTTTTGCCCCCTCCGCATTGCCCCGATAAATCGGGGCCTGCGGGTTCCCCCATTGATACGTTACGAAAAGACAGCACCCTTCCGCCAGTCACTTCAAAAAAGTCCATCGTCTTTTTGAGGGTGGTGAAAATCGCCGGGTTTTTCAAAGGTCTCGCTATGTTATTTTTCTTGAAGCGGGACGCCCTTAAAAAATTAAATAACTTTTATAAAGGGGGCAGGTTTGGAAGAAGCTGAAAGTTCAAAGCTGGAAGAAGCTGAAAGCTGAAAGCTGGAAGCAAGAAGAAGTTCCCCGGTGAAATAGGTTACAACAAGTTATATACGCACTACTGTGAGTTGGTCAATGTAACCCGCCAGGCTGTGACTCCATCAATGTAACCCCGGTAACATTTTCCGAAGCTACGGGGCACAGCGAGGCAGGCGGGATAAAAATTCAACGGGGCGAGGCGAAGGAAAGATTGATATCAATGTAACAATACATATAACGTACACAACAGATTGAGTCTCGCCCGGGCACTGTTCAAGCCCTTCTATTATTGGCACCATTTTGATGGCTTCATTCAGCCCAGATGACGAAGAAGGGTAGTATTTTCATGTTGAGGATCGAGTGAAGATTTCGAATGATTTTTTGTCGGTGACGAGTTTAGGGTATTTTTGTTGTAAAAAACCAATCAAATTTTTATGGGCCTGGCTTTTGCCTCTTGGTTCAATTACAGATGTCACAGGCCTATTCGGCATCTAGAGCTTTTAAAATCTTCTTTGCCAATGGTTCTTTTATTCCCTTATGCCGTGGAATCGCTTCAATGGTTCCAGTTTTGGGGTTCATCCATAGGGAATGGGATGCACCTTCTCGCTTGAGATAGCAACCGGCAATACGCAGCATTTTTTCAAGATCTTTTCTTTTCATCAGAACGCAATCGTTTCCTCTATGGCATCATCTGGAAGCCCACGCTTTATGTCTTCAATACGATCATTCAGGATAAGAGATATAGCGTCTTTAAGATTTTCTTTAGCCTCTTCAACGGTTTCGCCCTGTCCGTTGGCGCCGGGGATTTCAGGGCATATTGCCCAGTAGCCTCCTTCCGAGGCTTTTTCGATGATTGCTGTTAGTTCTCCTTTCATATTTTCCTCCCTGCAATTTACTTATAATTAAAATAATAGTAACATTTTAGATTTTTGAAAGAAAAAAATGATTGTTTCTTCGTATCTATTAAGCCATTAAGATACGAAGAAAAGACTGATATGAAGATAACAATACATATGTGGTCAGGTTTTCTCACTACTATTACTGCGCCGCATATCAAGGAGGCCCGTCAATGCAGTTCTGAATCGCCATCTGCAGATTAAAGAGAACATTTGAATATTTGGGATAAAATCCCTTCACCAGCATTATTCATGAACACAAGGTGCATATTCATTCTGAGCCGCCTTATCACTGTTTCGTCTCTGCCTTCCTCTTGCAAATGAGCCAAAAAGATATACACCTACTGCCTCTGGGTAATGTTCAAAATATTCTTTTATTTGATTATGTAAATTTAGGCTGCTCATGAGAGATGCCCTTTATCCGTAAAAGCCTGTAGGTAATTGTGTATAATAGGGAGCATATATTCCATTGAAACCTTTGGATTTTCCAAATTATGAATAAACCGACATTGAAAATACAATTTTTAACAAAAATTGTCTATTAGTGTTTCAGCCTCAATCTATTGCTGAGATCTTTTCTGTGAATAGCTCCGTTTAATGATCCTAAACAGGTGTTTTCTTGTGTCTGCATTCCCTATCAAAAATAGGTTTTGCGATGATG
>JAWOBA010000202.1:0-9647 GCA_046498285.1 Desulfatiglandales bacterium
CAAGACAAAGATGGTTTCAAAATGGTTACAATCGCTAATTTTGGCACCAAAAAAGGGCTCAAGCGAAATGCTTAAACCCTTAACAGTTCTGGTGCCCCCGGCGTGACTCGAACACACGACACAGGGATTAGGAATCCCTTGCTCTATCCACCTGAGCTACGGGGGCGTGATTCCCTTTTAATGATTTTTTGCAGTTTCTTCAAGCTAAAAATGTTTAAAATGTTAGCAAGAGGACTTCTTTTATTCGGCCAAGGAGATAGAAGCATCATGTAGAAGGAGTGGAAAGGTTAGAAAGCCATTTCAAACTACTGTGATGGCGAATACTTAATTAACCTTATTTGGGGGTGTCTCTCCCCTAAAAAATGCTACTATATTATCGGCAACGATCAGTGACATCCTTTCCCTGACTTCACTGGCTGCGCTCCCCAAGTGGGGGAGAAGGACTACATTTTCTAATGTGATGAGATCCGGGTGTACTTCTGGTTCGAATTCATAAACATCTAAACCGGCTCCGGCTATCCATCCCATTTTTAGGGCGTGGACAAGATCTTCCTCTTTGGCTAATGCCCCACGGGCTGCATTGATAAAAAAGGTTTCTTTTTTCATCTTTCTGAATTCTTTTTTCGTAAATGTATGATGTGTCTCTGATATTAATGGTGCATGGATAGAAATAAAGTCAGATTCTTTCAGTAGTTCATCAAAAGAGACATAATGAGCAGGGAAGGGTACAGATCCCTTTGCAATGGGTGTTGGATTATGGTAAATGATTTTCATCCCACACGCCGCTGCCCTTTTAGCTACAGCCTTTCCTATTCGGCCCATGCCATAGATTCCGAGAACCTTATTTTGTAGTTCAGCGCCCAAAAAGAAGGTTGGGTAGAATCCCTTAAACTCTCCTTTTCTAACTAATCTATCACCTTCCACGATACGCCTGGCTACGCAGAGAATAAGCGCCATAGCAATATCCGCTGTTGCTTCCGTTAGTACATCAGGTGTGTTGGTCACAACAATACCTTTTTCGCTGGCATAGGGAATATCGATATTATTAAACCCTACTGCGTAATTTGCTATTATTTTGATTGTATTGAGGTGATCAATGATCTCTTTGTTCAGACTGTTTGTAACCATGGAAACCAGTCCCTGACAGCCGGTTGCCATCTGTACTATTTCATCCCCGGTGACATCTCGATCAAATGGGGAGACTGCCACATCGAAAACCTCGTTAAGCTTTTCTATGCCTGCCTCAGGTATTTTTCTCGTAATAAATATTTTTTTTCTATCCATAACAGACCTCCCCTTATACTATTTTATATGAGCGAGACCTTTGAAAAACTTGGCGATTTTCACCATCCCCAAAAAGACGATGGACTTTTTTGAAGTGACTGGTGGAAGGGTGCTGTCTTTTCGTAACGTATCAGTGGGGGAACCCGCAGGCCCCGATTTATCGGGGCAATGCGGAGGGCTTCCGGCTCGTAGAGCCTCCCGCTCGGAGAGGGCAAAACGCCCCCATGGATACGTTGCTGAAAAGACCAACCCGGGAGCCTCGGCCTCCGGCCCGGAGGGAACTGAAAAAAAGCCCATCGTCTTTAGATCAAGAGGGGTTATGCAAAGGTCTCAAAAGGTTCATCCCCTCCGGCACGAGAGCTCTTTACTTTGCCGCCCCGGTTTTTCCTTTTCACGGGTTCATCAATGGTAAGCAGTAAAGGTATTCCTGCTATTGAATATTTATTGAATCAGTTTAAATAAAAACGGTAAATACAGCTTTCGCTAAGTATCATACTTTATAGTGCTTTCCAACTAATTTCCTTATTTTTCTTGGCTGCCTTGTTATGGAAGATAAACAGAAACAGAGTATAAACGTACTGTCTTTGAGCAGGCATTGCTTAACCATGGGGTTGCAGCACATTTTACTATTCACCGCTATAGTAGTATTCATGATGACCCTCAGCTTTTCAAAAAATATTAAAGCCTCTGAGAAATCCTTTTCATTTCATCCTGGCGAAAAACTGACATTTACGGTTAAATGGAGTTTTATACCAGCTGGAGAGGCTATTCTTGAAATACTTCCAATAGAAAACATGAACGGTGGTGCAGCATATCATTTTGTTATGAGAGCACACACGTATCCAGCTATCGATCTTTTCTATAAGGTTCGTGACAGAATTGACGCCTTTACCGATATAGGAATGACCCACTCAATCCTATATAAAAAACAAAAAAGCGGTAAACATAAAGAAAATGTTATTGTTACATTCAATTGGGAGAAGCAAGAGGCTCGCTATTCTAATCAGGGAAAAAAGAGAAAACCCATTGCTGTACAACACGGTTCATTTGATCCATTATCTGTTTTCTATGCCTTTCGGCTTCATGATCTAAAAACAGATACAAAGATCAAAATTCCGGTTACCGATGGAAAGAAGTGTGTAATGGGAAAAGCAACAGTAGTCAATAGAGAAAAGATCACAGTGGCAAACAAAACATATGATACCTATTTAGTGGAGCCTGACTTAAAGCATATTGGTGGTGTGTTTGAAAAAAGCAAAACCGCCAAATTAAAAATATGGGTCACAGCCGATACCCAGAAAATTCCGGTTAAAATAAAAAGTAAAGTCATAGTCGGAAGCTTTGTGGCAGAACTTACTTCAATTGAAGGAATTCCCTGAATCATCTCGAGAAAAGAATTTTGAATACCCTTTAAAGAATACCGTATAATATTTTTTGCCTTCACATGGCTATTTGCCGGCAGCATCGTTTAACTTCATCCATAATCTCCAGACTGTCAAGTGTAGTAAATTGTCTATCCCTATAGACTATCGCCCCATTTATTATCACATCTTTAACGTCTCCTCCGCCAGCAGAATATACAAGCTGTGAGTATGGATTATACATGGGTACCATATGGGGTTTTTTCGCATCAACGATAATAATGTCTGCCTTTTTTCCCACTTCAATTGTACCTATTCTGTCTTCTAATCCAATGACCCTGGCTCCTCCAATAGTAGCCATCCTAAGTACGGTTCTGGCATCAATAATGGCTGGATCAAGGGTAGTAACCTTATCCAGTTTTGCAGCAGTATCCATCTCAGTAAAAAGATCAAGATTATTATTCGAGGCGCACCCATCTGTTCCCAGGCCTATAGTAACGCCTTTTTTCAACATCCGTGCTACTGGTGCTACACCTGAGCCAAGTTTCATATTGCTTTCAGGACAATGAGCGACATTTACGCCCCTTGTAGCCAAAAGTTCGATCTCCTCTTCATTCAAGTAAATAGCATGAGCGGCAATTAAATGGGTAGTTAAGAGATCGAGATCATCTAGGTAGAAAACTGGTCTCAGAGATGTCTTTTGTATTATCTCTTCGACCTCTTCATGGGTTTCAGAAAGGTGTGTCTGAAGGGGTGTATTGAATTGACTCGATATCTCCTTGGCCCTCAGCAAGGTTTTTGACGAGCATGTAACAGGGCTATGACAGAAAATTCCTGGTATAATACGATCAGAAAAATCTATCCATTTTGCTAAAAAGGATGAAGCAACATCAAGATTTTTTTCAGGATCAGGAACGCCTGGAGCAGGAAAATCAATTACACCCTGCCCTACAAGCGCACGTATTCCTGCCTTATGGAACGCCATGACTATCTCATTGGCAAAGAAGTAACCATCAACACATGTGGTAGTTCCTGATGCAATCATCTCCAAACAGGCAAGAAGAGATGCCCGGTAGACTGTATCAGGGTTAATATATTTTGCCTCGGCTGGAAATATATGCTCAAATAGCCAGCTCTTAAGAGGGAGATCATCTGCCATACCCCTGAAGAGAGCCATAGGAGAATGACAATGGGTGTTTATCAGGCCAGGCAATATAAGGGAATCTTCAGCATTGATAATTTCATTTGCTTCAGGTGCAGGACTGTTATGGTTGGCAGAGATCTCCTCAATTTCGTCACCACAAATACCTACCCTCACATCATGTATGGGTTCTTCCCCATCAACCATTGACAAAAGGGTCCCGCCTTCTATTAAAATAGTAAAAATTTTTTTCTTTCTCCCATTGTTTTTTGTTACTTAATCTTATAATAATAAACATAACTTCTTCAATAACACAATCAAAAGCAAGACTCTATTAGGACTGACATCAAGGAATTATACATATGGCTATTGTGGCCCCTTTCAGAGGCGTAACCTATAATGTTGATAAGATATCGAATATCGAGAGGATAGTGTGCCCACCATATGATGTAATTTCAGAGAGGGAACAGGAAGAGTACTATAAAAGAGATCCCTATAATAGCATCAGACTTGTTCTTGGGAAGAGACAGATAGGTGATTCAGATTGGGACAACAGGTACACCAGGGCAGCAGATCTATTAAAGAAATGGGAATCAGAGCAGATTCTTGTTCAACGCCAATTTCCCTCCATCTATATTACGTCTATTAAATATAAATCCCCGGATACTCTAAAGAAAAAGACTCGATGGGGATTCATAGCTCTTATACGGATAGAAGAAGATGATTCATCGGTTATTTTGCCTCATGAAAAAACGTTTTCTTACCATAAAGAAGACAGGTTTAGACTGATAAGGGCATGCAATACACAATTTAGCCCGGTGTTTGGTCTCTATGAAGATAAGGATAATGCAATTCGTAGCATATATATGGCCATAACAGATTCTCCCCCTCAGATGTCCTTCAGGGACATCAATGGATATTACTACAAGATGTGGGAAGTCACCAGTTATTCAATTTTAAAGGATATAGCCGTAAAGATGTCATCAAAATCAATCATCATTGCCGATGGTCATCATCGCTATGAATCAGCCCGTAATTTTAGAAACTTTATGAGGGCCAGATATGGTGACCATCAGCCTGACAGGGTTTATGAGTATGTCATGATCTATTTGAGCAATATAACTGATAAGGGTTTGACAATCTTACCATCACACCGGTTATTTAAGATCTACCCGGATTTCAAGATAGAAAAATTTCTTTCCTCTGCTAAAAAATGGTTTGATATCTCTGTCTTTCCCTTCTCAGCAAAGAACCAAAAAGCTGTAAAAAATACTTTTTTAGCTCAATTAAAAGAATATGGCCAAAACACTACTGCTATTGGTTTTTATCACTTAGAAGCTGAACATTACTACTTACTATGTTTGAAATCTAAGGCCAGGGAAGACATAGGTGATGATGTGCATGCCTCAATCAAAAAACTTGATGTTCTGGTCTTATCTCGCCTTATACTGCAGCGAATACTCGGCATTAAAAGGGATGAACTGGATAATGAAAAAATAATTCAATACAAAAGTAACACCAATGAGGCCCTATCTTCAGTTCACTCCGGAGAGTACCAGATGGTATTCCTTGTTAATCCCACTAAAATAGAGCAGATCCTTGAAATAACAGGAAATTCCCTCATAATGCCCCGGAAATCCACCTATTTTCATCCCAAAATTTTAAGTGGTTTGGTATTCAATAAAATAGATCCTTATGAAACTATCCAGATCCCTAAATAATAAACCATTACAAAATTATTCATGAAGGCACATGAGACAATAGATAGTTTCCTGAATGGCACATTAAAAATCATCCAGTCTCGAGATGGGTATAGATTCTCAGTAGATGCCCTACTTTTAGCCGAATTTGTCTCTGTAAAAAATGAAGATATTGTTGTTGATCTCGGTGCCGGGTGTGGGATTATCTCTCTCTTTCTGGCTGTAAAAACAAAGGCAGGCCGTATTGTTGCCATTGAGATTCAGGATCAGCTCGCCTCTCAGGCTGAACGAAATATTGTGCTTAACAAACTAGAGAAAAAAGTTGATATAATCAGGGGGGATCTTAGACATTTACCCATTAGTACAAGGTTTGCTCATGTAGTTGTATGTAATCCACCATATAGACGACAAAAAAGTGGCAGGATTAATCCTGGTTTGAGCAAGGCTATTGCCAGACATGAGCTATTGACTAAATTAGATGATATTTTGTGTGCAGGCAAGGCGCTTCTCAAACCGGGAGGTACGTTTGGATTAATATATCCGGCAAATAGATTAACTGAAATTTTTGCAAAGATGAAAATACATGAGATAGAGCCTAAAAGACTCCAGATTATCTTCCCGAACACTCACTCTCATGCCAAACTTGCCATGATTGAAGGAAGGCTTCAGGGGAAATCCGGTCTAAAAATCCTTCCTCCTTTATTTGGCCAGGGTCGATTTTCAGTAATCTAGGTTGTCCATGGCAAAACAGCAATAATCTCTTTTTCTCATTAACCTCTTATCTTAAGTTGTGCCCACTCTCAATCGTATCTTTTTTATAGCCTGCCTTTGAAGCTTGCTGTTAAGGCTCTCTTTTATCTCTTCTGCCTTGAACTCTAACTCCTGCAGCCATATACTATCAGTAACCTTGACCAGCAATATCCCTTTCTTGATCGAAAAGGGTTTGGCATGTTCAGCTATTTTCCTCCCAACCACGCCGTTCCAGAGCTTCCAGATCTTCATATCATCAATATCTATGGGCAGTGCAGATGTTGCAAAGATAGTATCAATGACTTCTTTAATAGAGCTGCACCCTGTTGGGTTGCCATGATTGGATAAACGCTGCGCAAAATCATCGCCTTTTTTTCCCTTGTAATACATTGTAAGGCCTCTTTTTTAACAAAGTAGCTGATTTTTTTCTTCACTATATCCGTACACTTGAAACCTTAATGAAAACTATCACTCATTTTATTTCTTGACGCAACTCTTTTTTTTTATTATCATGAATGCGTAATCTATATAAGAGGGAATAAATTATGCCGTGGGATTGGGATAAATTGCAAAAACAGAAGTCGGACAGGGGCGGTAACCCACCCCAAATGGATGAGTTCCTACAAAAATTTAAGGGGCTGAAGGGAAAATTCCCGGGATTCTGGATTATCATCGCAATCATAATCATCATCATTATTCTATCATCATCCTTTTATACCGTTGGTGTCGATGAGGTTGGCATTATCCAGAGGTTTGGCAAATATGTCAAAACAACATCTCCAGGACTTCACCTTAAACTCCCTTGGGGAATAGAGAAGCTATCAAAGGTGCCTGTGAGACTCATCAAGAAAGAAGAATTCGGTCTCAGGACTATACGGTCTGATGTGAGGACTCAATATGCCAGATCTGCCTCTTATCTTAATGAATCACTCATGCTTACCGGTGATCTTAATGTAGCTGTGGTTCCCTGGATAGTGCAATACAGGATCAAGGATCCCTATAACTATCTCTTTAAAGTCAGGAATGTAGAATCTACCTTGAGGGATTTAAGCGAGGCCACCATGCGACTGGTAGTGGGAGATAGGAGCATTAATGAGGTTATCAGCAAACGACAAGAAATTGCCAACCAGGCTATGGGGCTATTGCAAAAGGAAATGGACGACGCAGAGGCAGGTATAAATATTGTCACCATTGAGATGAAGAGAACAAATGTCCCTGAGCCAGTTCAGCCTTCCTTTAATGAGGTTAATCAGGCAACTCAAGAAAGAGAGAGGATAATTTACAACGCCAGGGAGGAATATAATAAGGCCATTCCCGCGGCTAAGGGGAATGCCAAAAAGACTATCAAGGCTGCCGAAGGATACGCCCTTGACAGGGTCAACAGGGCCGAAGGTGATGCATCCAGGTTTCTCGCTTTATATGCTGAGTATTCAAAGGCAATGGATGTAACCAGAAGGCGTATATATCTTGAAACCTTGAAGGATCTATTTCCGAGATTGGGGAGCAAGTACATCATTGATGCAGAGCAAAAAAATATGCTTCCTTTTCTTAATTTAGGAGAGGGAAAGGGGCTTGAGAAATGAAACTTAAAGGAATAATCTACGGGGTGATCATTATTATCATCTTTATTCTCTTAGGGGCAGTCTATACTATTGATGAAACTGAGCAGGTGGTTGTTACCCGATTTGGTGAGGCTATTGGGGAACCAAAAACAGCTCCTGGCTTATATTTTAAGGTTCCTATTATTGATAAGGCAACCTATTTTCCTAAAAATCTTCTTGAATGGGATGGGGATGCCGGTGAGATTCCAACTCTGGACAGAACCTTTATATGGGTAGACACCTTTGCCAGGTGGAAGATAGTGGATCCCCTCAAGTTTTTTGAGACAGTCAACAATGTTGTTGCTGGTCTTGGAAGACTGGATGACATTATTGATCCAGCAGTAAGGAACTTTATTACCTCTTACCCATTAATTGAAAGTGTGAGGATGACCAATAGAAAACTGGATACCAGTAGAGAAGAAATAGAGGAGCTAAAGAGAATAAGTCCCTTGATTGAGGTAAAGACAGGGAGGGCTTTAATTACTAATGGGATCATGAAACAGGCACAGCCAAAGGTGGCCAAATTCGGTATAGAGCTAATTGACGTTAAGATAAAGAGATTAAATTACGTCGAAGAGGTTCAAAACTCAGTATATGACAGGATGATTGCAGAAAGAAGGCAGGTAGCTGAAAAGTTTCGGTCTGAAGGCAGAGGAGAGGCAAGGGATATAGAGGGTGATAGAGATCGGGAGATGAAAAGGATAACATCGGAGGCATACAGAACAGCCGAGGAAATAAAGGGAAATGCAGATGCCAAGGCCACAGCGATTTACGCCGAGGCATACGGACATGATCCAGATTTTTATTCCTTTATCAAAACGCTTGATATCTATAAAGAGGCCATGGATAAAGAAAGCACCCTTGTTCTTTCAACTGACTCCGAATTTTTTAAATATTTGAAGGGTTACATGGGAGAGAGATAAACGAGGGCTAGCCTATGGTACGAACAGAAATATCGCTTTTTTTACAAAATGTTCCGGGGGAATTAGGGAAACTTACCACAACCCTGTTTCACGCCGGAATTAATATCGATGCACTAACCATTCAGGATGCCTCGCAATATGTGCAGGAACTCTTCAGGGGCAGAGGAAAATCCCTTAAACGAATTGCCCCCGCCGCCAGTTATGGATCAATGAAAAAAGACTCAGCAGAGTTTGCCCTTATCAGACTCTTGGTCAACCAAACCGATAAGGCTGTTGATCTCCTGGCAAAGGGGGATTACATCTTTGATATGATGCCTGTTATTGCCCTCATTATTGATAATGAGCCCGGCACACTTGCCAAGATGGCAGAAAAATTTGGTAAAGAAGGAATCAATATTAATTATGTTTATGGCTCTGCTATCCCCGGGGATAGTAAATCCCTTTTTATATTCTCCCCGGAAGATATCGAAGAGGCAGCCAAGTTATTCCCTGACTCATAAATTCTAAATTCATCCTTAACCGATCTCCGTCTTCTGACAGACAACTTCAAGTAGTTCGTATGAGACCTTTGAAAAACCTGGTGATTTTCACCATCCCCAAAAAGACGATGGATTTTTTTGAAGTGACTGGTGGAAGGATGCTGTCTTTTCGTAACGTATCAGTGGGGGAACCCGCAGGCCCCGATTTATCGGGGCAATGCGGAGGGGGCAAAACTCCCCCATGGATACGTTGCGAAAAGACAGCACCCTTCTCTCCGAGCGGGAGGCTCTACGAGCCGGAGGCCACCAGTCACTTCAAAAAAGTCCATCGTCTTTTTGGGGATGGTGAAAATCGCCAGGTTTTTCAAGGGTCTCACTATATGTTAAAAATTGTAACCATTTCTATCT
>JAWOBA010000206.1:0-3601 GCA_046498285.1 Desulfatiglandales bacterium
CGATTGATGAACTCTTTTACAGGTTGGATAAAATTGATGAATATAAGCTTTCCCAAAGTTTCAGGATCACCAAAACCCAGAGCAAAAAGGTTGTTCCAGCTATCCGGGGATGCTTCAAGTTTAATTTTAATTTCAATTTCATTTTCACTAAGACCAATTATTGATATTTTATTTTCAACTTGAATTGGATCGGATCTTAAACGACCTTGTTTGATTATGGGGTTCCTCTCATCTTCATTGCTGCCTTCAGCTCTTTCGTTTACTGATGAATTCCTTTTCCTCTTCATATTGCTATCCTCCGCAAATAGAGCCGCATTTTTGAACTTGGGGTAAGGCAGGCAAAAACAGGTTTTTCTACCAGTTTACTGTATACCCAAAGGCCTTCATATCATAATAAAAAATTGACTCCTTTGCAAAGGAAGGCAAAAAGCGGAAAAGGGTGCACATAGGGTGCAAAATAGCGGGGTAATTTGGAATTTTATAGAACCCTGAGAGGACTTAAGTATCTGAAATTACAATAATAGATATTTTTTAAATGCACCTGGCAGTCATGAGGTCAGGGGTTCGAGCCCCCTCAGCTCCACCAATACAGGTAAGGATTCATTTCTGGGTTGGCGCACGGGACAATCCTATAATCTCCTGTCAAGCTAAAAAATAATTTATTGAAAAAACAGTTACTTATAAAACGTCCTTAAATTTTCAAGTTTAAGTTTTTATCGGAAAAACCATGAACGGATCAAACCTGACCCTGACTCTTCCTACATAAGAAAACATCCCGAGAAATAAAACCTTTGGTCTTTGTCACGGAAATATACGACGGTCCAGTCTCCGTTTAGCTCATGTCAGACCAGTAAATCATTCCAGGAAATGCGAAATGACATGCTTTGTCAACATCACGGACAACAATTCGTTTGTATTCCTCTCTCAGTGGCTATTTTTAACCAAGTCAGCCTTGAGCAGAAATAGGTGAATCTGATCTGAGGCCAGGCCCTGTGATAGGAGACATTAATATAAAACGTATATAAAATGCGATGCCGAAGGGATCAGATATTCAACTCTGGACAGCAGCCTCACACGAATCTTTGATATAGAGGGCATTGCACAAAAAAGGGAACCCTGCGATAAGAAGAGTGATTAAAAGGCGGAGTGCATGTGCATATCGTGTCAAGGATCACCACGTATGAAGTGCATATCTATTCCATATCTTCCGAGACCTTTGCATAACCCCTCTCGATCTAAAGACGATGGGTTTTTTTTCAGTTCCGAGGCTCCCGGGCTGGTCTTTTCAGCACCCTTCTCTCCGAGCGGGAGGCTCTACGAGCCGGAGGCCACCAGTCACTTCAAAAAAGTCCATCGTCTTTTTGGGGATGGTGAAAATCGCCAGGTTTTTCAAAGGTCTCATCTTCTTAAGGACAAAGGCAGCTTTACTTCATTGCGGTACAAATATGTGGTTGAAACATGCTAGTTGGTACCTTAAGAGTCTAAGGTTTCACTCTTCTTCAGAAACATCCTTCAGAGCGACTATTCCAATCGCCAATAAACAATCTATGCTTTTATTCGAAGGCTAAACAATCCACTCCTTGGCCTGTAGGTATGGAAGACGACTCAACTGTTGAGCGAAGGAGCGAATCCGGTTCCCGGATGATATCGTCCACTACAACAGTAGGTACTTGGAAGCAACGTAGATAAAAACGGCACCAAATAATACCTTTAAAGAGGGCGTATTCAGCCTACCATTCAATGTTGCGCCAAATTGTGCCCCAATTAACGTGCCGAGACACAGGGGAACAAGCACCGGTATTTGTACGAATCCTTGGGCCAGCTTCAACAAAGAACTAGCAAAAGCATTAAGGCTAAAACAGGCCAGCGAAGAGCCGATCGCTATTTTAATCGGCACATTCAAGGCAAAGGTAAAGGCAGGGACCAAAAGAGCCCCTGTTCCAATACCCAAAAGTCCGGGTAATAGGCCGGCTGCGCTGCCGATCGTTATCTTCGCCGAAAGTGAACTCTCTGTTCTTTGCCCGGATTTGGCGCTGGGCCTTTTTTTCAGGTATTCGGTAATCCCTTCCCAAAGCATACGAAAGGCTACCAAAGAAAAGACGACCCCAGTACCGATATCCAGCCATGGATCGTTATGGGAAAGATGGAAAAAAAACAGGGAGAAGATGATAGTTGAAAGCAAGCCAGAGATGACGACCGGAAGAATGAGCCGAAAATCAATATGCCGAAGCTTAAAGTGTTTCAAGCTACCGCCCAAGGTGGTAAAAAAAACAGCAACCATACATGTTCCCACAGCGTAAGCTGGCTCAAAACCCAATACAAACCGCAGAAGCGGCATGATCAGAATCCCGCCGCCGATCCCCAAGAGACCGCCAAGCATCCCGGCTGTGAGACCCCCAAAGCTGAGTAGAAAAAAAATCATCATACCTCATGTGGGACCGTGTTAAAACTTCTCCCAGTTTATCCGATGGGCGGATGCGGCGATGGTGTTTCCATAAAAAAGCATGAGGTCCTTTTCATGGTATCTTCCTCTATTACCATTCACAAGGATCCTCCTTTTCAACGCTAAAAGATCCACCCCACCAAAGAATCTTTCCTGTTTTTCGGATGTTCAACAGCACCTGAAATTGCTCAATTCCCATATGGTCAAGCCTTCTTTTTATTCTAAACTGGAATATTCCAAATGGTAATAAAAGTCAAGAAAAGAATCTGTATAATGCAAATGGTGAAACTGAGGGTAACTCTTTATGTATCATATGTGTACCATGAACCCGGATATGAGAAGGATCCCGTTTCTGCCACTCTTCCAGATCCTCTGGCCGGATTTCTTTCAGATGGCTGATCAGGAGGGCCGATAATCCGGTGGCATCTTCTCCGAGAAGGGATACCAGGGTCTCGGGCAAAAGGGAGAAATGTGCTGCTGGTTCTCTATTTCAGTTATGGGCGATTCAGTGGTAAAAATGAAGTATGAGGAGAAGGCACAAGATATGGTAAGAGCTCGTAAGGAAAAAATGTTTTGAATACGGTTAAGTAAAAAGCCTTTCATACTAACCATGTCTTATTATTACTATCTGTAACAGGGATGAATAGGGTGTATATCTAACTGTATATCTAACCGTTATAAGTAACATTCTTCTACACTCAATTGATCGATAAGCGAAAGAACTCATTATTCGCCACCCCTTCTGAAAGTTCTTCGTTTCCGGCTCCATATTATTTATAACACCTTCACTCAAACATGCGATTTGTGAATGCTATCTCAAAAAGTGGAAGACCTGCGATAAGAAGAATAAATTCTATACCTTCTTGAGGACACGAGCAGCTTTACTTCATTGCGATACAACTATGAGATAGTAAACGGTGGAGAGATATTACGAGACCTTTGAAAAACCCGGCGATTTTCACCATCACCAAAAAGACGATGGACTTTTTTGAAGTGACTGGTGGAAGGGTGCTGTCTTTTCGTAACGTATCAGTGGGGGAACCCGCAGGCCCCGATTTATCGGGGCAATGCGGAGGGGGCAAAACTCCCCCATGGATACGTTGCTGAAAAGACCAGCCCGGGAGCCTCGGAACTGAAAAAAGGCCCATCGTCTTTAGA
>JAWOBA010000162.1:0-6327 GCA_046498285.1 Desulfatiglandales bacterium
AGCCATGCCCTTCTTTGATAAACAGAGAGTAATTGCCGCTGTTAATGTCGTTTTACCATGATCTATATGACCGATGGTACCGACATTTACATGTGGCTTTGTCCTCTTAAACTTTTCTTTGGCCATTATTGTTTACCTCCTTAATTACCAATTCATACGCTATTAATAGCCGAAATCTTCATCGAATCAAAGGCATTTGAATCTGGAGCCCACGACCGGGATTGAACCGGTGAACCTCATCCTTACCAAGGATGTGCTCTACCAACTGAGCTACGTGGGCAGTAGATATTTTCAAACAAATAAATAGAGCGGGAAACGGGGTTCGAACCCGCGACCCTCAGCTTGGAAGGCTGACGCTCTAGCCAACTGAGCTATTCCCGCTTTGTAATCCGCCTCAGACACATTGCTATGCCCTATACTCAGAATTCCCATCCCTTTGGGGGAACTATGCATATTCGGATTAATACCCCCTGCTCCACTACGGGGTAGTTTATCAAATCATAGGCTTATAAAGTCGAAACGCTTTGCATAACCCTATTGATCTAAAGACGATGGGCTTTTTTTCAGTTCCAAGGCTCTCGGGTTGGTCTTTTCAGCACCCTTCTCTCCGAGCGGGAGGCTCTACCTTCCGGGGCGGAGTCCCCTCCAGGACGGAGTCGAGCCGGAGGCCACCAGTCACTTCAAAAAAAGTCCATTGTCTTTTTGGGGATGGTGAAAATCGCCAGGTTTTTCAAAGGTCTCAAAGTCAATTGCCAAACAAATAATATTCTGTGAATGGTGGAGAGGGGAGGATTCGAACCTCCGAAGGCTGAGCCGGCAGATTTACAGTCTGCTCCCTTTGGCCACTCGGGAACCTCTCCTCAAATATTCATGCAAAGCCAGCGAAGGGAATCGAACCCCCGACCCACTGATTACAAATCAGTTGCTCTGCCATCTGAGCTACGCTGGCATGACAAAAAAGCTCAATTTTTAAGATATATCTAAAAAAAATATAAAAAGCAATAAAAATATTTATAAATATATCTTTTTATTAAGCCTTATTTATACAGTGTTGATAATAGGCTTTATTCTCTTGATCTTTTCCACTAGATATTTTATAAAAGCGATATGGGCGATTAGCTCAGCTGGATAGAGCGTTGGTCTCCGGAACCAGAGGTCGCGAGTTCAAGTCCCGCATCGCCCACCATATTTACCACTGTAGTAAGGATATATTGTTGGTATGTCAATAAAGAAAAAAACTACGCTTTTGATTATTGGCGGAGCAATCCTCTATTTTCTGCTGAGTTATCATATCATAATAACAGAACTAGGCATAAATAATATACGATTACTTAAAAAATCGACATATACCTTGCAATACACTATATTCTTTACAAAGGGCAAAAGTAACAAAAAAATATTATCTATCGATGCCTTAAGACAAGATGGCATTGGAGAATTGCTCAAAGAAGAAGGCTTAATGAGCTATGAAGAAGAAGCAGATATCCTTGAAACCCTCGCTACCGAAGGATATAAACCTGATCAACCTTTTTAGCTTAAAAGCTGCGTACTAAAGCCCCCACATCAATAAGAAATCAAACGACATTAAAATCGACTAATATTTTAAATCGTCTCACCGCCGGTAAATTAAGAACTTCTGCTACCCCCGTACGCTCTATTATTTCCTCTATATATCTCTCTATCACTTTCATATTGGGGGCCATAAAAGTAAACCATACATTATAATGGTGGTCCCTAAGGTAGTTATGAGTTACTCCAGGATATTGGTTGACCACCCTTACAAATTCTTCGATCTTATCATCTGGAACCTTACCTGCACAGAGCGTAGTGGTAAAACCAAGCTTCTGAGAGTCGAAATTTCCGGCTATCCGTCTAATGACGCCCTCTTTTTTTAATATCTTAATACGCTTGAGAATAGTGCTCTCAGAACAGCTCAATCGAGCCCCTAACTCTTTATATGGTCTTTGTGTCACAGGAAAATCAGATTGGATTTCGTTTAAAAGTTTCCTGTCAATATCATCCATTCCCTAACCTTTGCCGCTTAGCGCCTTCTGGCTCATAAGCACATAATGGCTCTTCAGACAAATAATCCCCGGTTAATGCATAAGCCCTTGCCCTGCAACCACCACAAACAGAAATATATTCACATCGTCCGCACTTTCCCTTATATTTTGAAAAATCTCTAAGATCATGAAACACAGGAGAATTCATCCATATATCAGAAAAGGTAGATTTTCGTAAATCTCCAGAATTCACCTCCAGGTAGCCACATGGTTGAACAATACCTTCATGAGATATAAAACAATAGGAAGTCCCGGCCAAACACCCCCGTGTCACTGCATCAAGGCCATAGGTATCCCTATTTACTGTCTCTCCTTTTTTATATGCCTCCTGCCTCAAAATTCTATAATATTGAGGCGCACACGTAGCTTTCAACTGAACAGTGGTTTTATCATGCTTTTCATAAAACCAGTGCAGGGTGTCTTCATATTGCTTGGCATTCAGCTCTTGGCTTACCATATCCCGAGCCCTTCCAGTAGGGACAAGTAAAAATATATGGTGTGCAGCGGCGCCAAGCCTTACTACAAGTTCAAAAATACCTTCTAACTCAGATAAATTGTGTTTCGTTATTGTAGTGTTAATCTGAAATTCAATTCCCCTCTCTTTTAGATATTCTATCCCCATCACTGCTTTATCAAATGCTCCCTCAACTTGTCGAAATGCATCGTGGCTTTCCTTAGATGAACCATCAAGAGATATGCTTACCCTCTTAATTCCAGAGTCTTGTATCTTCTTTGTAATAGTTGGCGTAATCAATGTCCCATTGGTTCCCATTACCATTCTCAGGCCCCTCTTTGTCCCATAATCAGCAAGGCTAAAAATATCCTTCCTCATAAGAGGCTCTCCACCTGTAAGTATTATAATAGGTTGACCAACTTCTCTTATTTGATCCAATATTTCTTTTGCCTTGATAGTATTCAACTCCTGTGGATAGGGGCCAAATCGCGATGATGCCCGGCAATGGACACAATTCAAATTACATGACCTTGTAATTTCCCAGGCTACAATTCTTAGATGATTGTTGTTCTGAAAAGCCATGTCATTTTTCGCTCTATCTGCTTTCATATGTCTTCAATATCTTTGCTGCATCTTTGGCAAAATAAGTCAGGATAAGATCAGCACCAGCTCTTTTGATAGAAAGAAGCATCTCTATCATTACTTCTTTCCCATCGATCCACCCTTTTTGATCAGCCGCCTTAACCATGGCATATTCCCCGCTCACGTTATACGCTGCTAAAGGAAGATGGGAGTTTGCCCGAACTTGGCTGATAATATCTAAATAAGGCAATGCTGGTTTAACCATAATAATATCTGCTCCCTCTTCGATATCAAGTAATACTTCCTTTATGGCCTCTCTGGCGTTTGCCGGATCCATCTGATAACTCTTCCTATCGCCAAACTGGGGCTTGGAATCTGCGGCCTCGCGAAATGGTCCATAAAAAGAGGATGCGTATTTCACCGCATATGATAATATACCGGTATCCTTGAACCCACTGGTCTCAAGTGCTTCCCTAATCGCCCTTACCCTCCCATCCATCATATCCGAAGGAGCAACAAAATCAGCCCCTGCCTCAGCATGTGAAATGGCTACACGAGAAAGTATGTCAAGGGTACTATCATTGTCTATACAACCATTTTCTATGATTCCACAATGACCATGATCTGTATATTGGCATAGACAGACATCAGTTAAAACAAGTAATTCCGGCACCCTCTCCTTAACTTCTGCTATAGCCTTCTGGACAATACCATCCTTTGCATATGCCTCGCTCCCCATCTTATCCTTCATCCTGGGTAAACCAAAAAGTATTATACCCGGTATCCCCAAAGACCACACCTCTTGTGCCTCTTTAACCAGTTCATCCACTGATAAGTGGTACTGACCCACCATAGATGGAATAGGTTCTCTCTCACCTTTGCCATGTTTTACAAATATGGGAAAAATAAGGTCATCTATCCTCACAATTGTCTCTTGCACCATTCTTCGAATAGACGATGTTCGTCTAAGACGCCTGGGTCGAATTATCATTGTTATTTTCCTTTATTTTGTCTTTACCTGTGAATAACATAGCAAGCCGATTGAAAAATTTTGCATAAATTTTGATGTTACGTATTTATCATAATTTCCGGTCTTCTTATTGATGGAAGGACGAGACCTTTGCATAACCCCTCTTGATCTAAAGACGATGGGCTTTTTTTCAGTTCCCTCCGGGGCGTAGGCCCTACGGGCCGGAGGCCGAGGCTCTCGGGTTGGTCTTTTCAGCACCCTTCTCTCCGAGCGGGAGGCTCTACGAGCCGGAGGCCACCAGTCACTTCAAAAAAGTCCATCGTCTTTTTGAGGATGATGAAAATCGCCAGGTTTTTCAAAGGTCTCAGGATATCATGCTTTACAATATATCTTCTCCGACCGGGACGAGTGGGGTAGGTATAATTGGTTCAGGATATAATTTAATCTTGGCTATAATATTTTTTGATCAAGCTATCAATATATTTTTCCGGATCTACAACTGCCTCCCTCGTAATGGTAAAGGCACCCAAGCCAATCCGGTCTCTCACTAATTTAAGTCCATACTCCAATTCATTAGCTAAGGTAAGGCATATCTCATTGATATCCCTATCCTGAAAAACAGCAATCCTTATTATCTCATCAATAGCACTATCTGCTATACTAATAGTGATCCCTAATTGGGAAAACAAATCGTCATTATGCCCTTTTATTAAATTGTACATTTCTTGGAAATCTTTAAAAGCAGAATCAATATCAGACATAGACCTAAGAGCCTGTTCAGCAATCAAATCTACCCTCTCATCATATAATTTGAAATCAGACTGTGTCTCAAAGTCTTTTGTTCTCGCTGCTATAGCCTCTTTTGTTCTATTTTTTTCACGGACTGCTGCCTTTTCAAACCGTTTCTTCATCGGGGAGTCAGGTATATCTTTATATGATTCAACCCGTTCAAGCTCTTGTGCCGGATTTTCAACCAGCTCCGGAGTAACCAACAGATTTTGTACATCAGTAGATGGAAGATGTTTCTCAAACAGCATAAGGGTCCTCTCAACAGCACTGACTAAACCTCTTGCGCCAGTCTTCTCCTGAGCAGCCATCTCCGATAATCTTCTAAGTGCAGCCTCTTCAAACTGAATACTGATACCGTATGCCATAAAATCCCTTTTTTTGCTGAGGATAATAGGGTTATTAGGATTTTTAAGAATTTCTACAAGATCATCTGTTGATAGGTCATCAAGGACCACAATTACTGGAAGGCGACCGATAAATTCTGACTCGAATCCAAACTCAATAAGATCATGTGCTCGGACATCTTTAAGAATATCCATACTTATCTCACTAGAATGAACATCTGCCTCAAATCCTATACCCTTACGTTTGAGTCGTTTCTTGATAATATCTGCCAAACCTTCAAAGGCTCCACTCATGATAAAGAGAATATTTTTTGTATTGACAACTTGCTTTTCTCTTTTTCCGGTTCTTCGATAATTTTCAATAGCCTGTATCTGAGAGATTGGATCATGAGGAACCTTTAGATCTACATCGGTTTCTTCCATTGGCTTCAGGAGTGCCCTTTGTACCCCTGTTCTGGAAACATCATGGCCAATAATATTTTGGCTAGAGGCAATCTTGTCTATTTCGTCAATGTAAATTATGCCATTCTCGGCCAGCTTTATATCATCATTCGCTTCATACACCAGATCCCTTACCAAATCCTCTATATCACCGCCTACATAACCTGTTTCACTAAATTTGGTGGCATCACCTTTAATAAATGGAACACCTATTTTCTGGGCGATCAGCTTTATCAAATATGTCTTGCCAACACCTGTTGGACCTATCATAAGGATATTGTTTTTAATCATTCCCGCAGCAAAGGGATTTTCTTTTTTAGATTGCTTAACCAGAGATTTTATCCGGTTGAAGTGGGTACAAATTTTGGTTGCCAGTACACCCTTGGCTTCTTTCTGCTTAACTACATAATCGTCCAAATAGGAATCCAATTCCTCAGGTTTCATATCAAAAGTAGGAACACTCCCCGTCCTGGAACCGGTCTTTCCACCTTCACCGTTTTTTTGGGGAGTACTTTGAGGAAAAAGGATAGGAGATATTATTTTTATCCGATCACCATACTTCTTGGAAAGATAGTCGCTTAGTTCCTTTTCGAGTTCCTTCTGATCGGGAATTTTCTGCTCTTTCTCTTTTTCTAAAACATCTTCAAAGTCCATTAGCATACTCCATAAGAAATTTTATTAACA
>JAWOBA010000187.1:0-4219 GCA_046498285.1 Desulfatiglandales bacterium
CCTGGACCGTGAACTTGACCTTGAGGTCCTTGTTCCAGTCCGAGTTGACCTCCAGCTTACCCTCGCGGATCCACTTGGCATAAAGCCTGATGATGCTCTCGATCTCAAGCAATCACCTCAACAATATCTGCAGCCTTTTTTACCTCTTCTTTTGCCTCTGATGAATCCATGAGTTAACTACCTTAATTATGATGCCTCCCTATCTGCTTTGATTGTATCAGGATAAGCCGGTTTGAGCCAGGGCTAAATTAGTTAATATTTAAGGTTATCTTTATTCTATAAACAACTAATTTTATTAAAAGAACAATTAAGAAAATATTCTTATAAGCGATATTGGCCATTTTTGGAAAGCGAGCCATGCAATGCTGATCATTAAAAATTTCAAACTTCCTGCTGAACATGCGGCAAGCAAGCATCCCAGTAAAACGGCGGGCATGTTTGAGATCTTTAGCTAAAATTTTTATAATGTAGCCAGGCATTTCATGATTCCCAAAATGGCCATTATGAATAAGATAATCGTTTTTACCAGAATAGCAAATCCTGGTCCATTACAGTTCAACCACCGTTATACTATCATTTCCCTCATCCCTGGTAAAATCTTTCACATAATAATTCTTTTTTAAATACTCTCTGATAGCCTTCTTTAATGTCCCTGAGCCCATACCATGGATAATCTTTATTTTGTTATATCCATAAACCAGTGCCTGATCTATCATTTTGTCCACAAGCGGAAGGGCATTAGCAGTTGTATAACCGATAAGGTTCAGTTCTTTTTTAGCTATTGTTGGGCTTGAAACAGACCATTGCTTATTATCTATAGTTCCTCTTTTCTTTTGAACAGGAGCATCTGATTCTGGAATTAGATCAGATAAGTCAACTGTAAGCTTTATATTGCCTATCATAATCTGGCTCTTTGAGGAATTCTCATCAACACCTACAATCCACCCTTTATTGCCGGATTTTTTATGAAAAACTCTCTGACCAATGTGAATAGAAGCAGGATTAGAGGATCTATTTTGATTAATTACTCCAGATATTGTGCCCATCAGATCATGTTTTGCACGTGTATATCTTTGAGTTGCCTCGAGCTGACCTTTTGTTCCTTTTTTCTTTAGGCAAGCTATAGCCTCGCCAAATTCTTTTTTTGCCTCTGCTAAAATGCTTTCTGCCTTATGTTCTTTTTCAACAAGCATCTCACTCAGGTGCACAACTAATTTTTCTCGTTCTTCCTTCAACCTTCCTTTTGAGCTCTCATATTCCTTTCTTTGCAATGCAAGGAGTTCCTTCTCTGCCTTTAACTCTTTCATCATCACCGCAAGATCTTCCATTACTGAATCAGGTCTTGCCTTTTCCTTGCCGAGATACGTCACAGCCTTATCAATTATCTCGCCTTTTACCCCCATATCCTTAGCTATTTCAATTGCGTGGCTTACACCTGGTACCCCACTGAATAATCTAAAGGTCGGCTGTTTTTTTTGATAATCAAACTCTACAGATGCATTTTGGGCCTTTATGTTAATTAGTCCATATTTCTTGAGCCTTTGATAGTGCGTAGAAATGGCACTGAGGGCGCCATTTTGAGACAAATAATCCAGAATGGCCATAGCAAGAGATGTGCCCTCATCTGGATCGGTCCCAGTGCCTAACTCATCTAAAATTACCAAAGAATTTTCACCTGCCTGATCTATAATCTTTTTTAAATGCTCCAAACGGGCCGAAAATGTGCTTAATCCTGCTTCTATATCCTGATCATCCCCTATCTCTGCCAGCACGGTATTAAAAATGCTTACCTTGCTCCCCTCCTTAACGGGAATATGCATTCCCGCCTGACTCATAAGGATTAAAAGGCCAATTGTCTTTAATGCTACTGTCTTTCCTCCTCTATTAGGGCCTGAAATGATAAGAATATTTTTCTGAGAATCCATTTTAATGTCGATAGGAACTACAGGGTCTGCATGTTTTGCTTGATTCACGCTACTGGATTCAAGCCAAAGAGAAAGGAGTACAGGATTTAATGCATGTAAAAAATGTATAGTCTTTTTTTTACTTAGGATAGGTCTTACACCATGTATCGCCTTACTGAATTCTGCCCTGGCAAAAAGACCGTCAATCCTTTCCATAATTTCTAAACAATGCAAAACTTCAGATGAAAAATCAAATACAAGTCTTGTAAGCCTTTTTAAAACCTTTTTCTCCTCCTCTGTTTCCCTGTCAGTTAATTCAGCCAAGTAGTTATTCTCCTCTACCACTGCCACTGGTTCTATAAAGCTGGTAGCATGAGTGCCGGAATAACCATGGATAATTCCCTTAATAAGTCCTTTCTTATTCGTTCTCATTGATATGACATAGCGGCCATCCCTAACAGTTATAAGGATATCATCACTAAATTGAAAGGGGCTTAAAATATCATGCAGCTTTTTCTCTATCACCTTTCTTTGGGTTACCCTCTGAGCCCTGAGAGCGGAAAGAAGTGGGCTTGCACGATCAGATATGCCTCCTTCCTCAGTTATTGCAATTCCAACCTCCCTAACAAGGATATCGCAGGCAGGAATATCCTGCACGATCTCCCTCATGGAAGGGCATAAATCTTCTACTTCAGCTATCCACTGTTTTACCCGATGAGCTGTCCTTATGAGATTATGAATAGATAGCAATTCTTTTGCTTCAAGAAATGCCCCTTTTCTAGCACTCCTTTGCAAAATCGGCCTAAGATCAAGCAGGCTCGATAGAGAAACGAAACCTTTGACAAGAATGAGCTGTTTCATCTCGGAGACCAGTCTATGCTCAGCATCAATAGATTCCAGGTCTTGTAATGGTTTCAGTGAGAGACAATTTGAACGGCCTAATGGCGAAGCAGCATATTGTGATACAATAGTGAGTAATCGGTAGTATTCGAGTACCTTGAGTGAATGTTCTATCATAAGGGTCTTGCAAAATTTGCACATTTTGGAATTCATGAAATGCTTCGATGATCGCCAAAAATTCTGCCTGAGTGTCTCAAGCAATTTGGCGATTTAAACGTTTAGCATTTCAGGAATCGCTTTCCAAAAGCGGCCAAAACCGCTTGTCAAAGACTTTTTAAGATTTCTTCAAGTATCAAGGGCACGAAGACATGATTGTTTCTCTTATTAAAAATGATATTCACCCTATTACGTAGGGTTCCCTCTGAGAAATTTAATAAGGTTTAAAGAAGTATAATAATCTTTTGGCGCCTACCCTGGCGCGACATCGCAGGAACAGTATCATCCCTTGTAAAGATTACGAGATCCGTAAATATAACCCCATTCTTTGAAAATTAGGCCTGGACCAAGGCCTTGTATCTTTATGGGTTAAACTATTACGATTTCTCTAACTCAATAATTCTCGAGCTATATTATTTACTTCACGGCCATCAGCCCTACCAGCTAATTTTGCCATAGATACTTTCATAACCTTTCCCAAATCTTTTGGGCCGCTGGCTGCTGTTTCTTCGATTGCTTGCTGTACTATACCTTTAATCTCTTCAGCCGATAGCTGTGGCGGTAAGTAATCGGATAATATCTTTATCTCCAGCTCTTCTTTTTCTACAAGATCATGGCGAGCGCCCTGGTTAAATTTTTCTATTGCCTCCTTACACTTTTTGATCTCTGAGGATATTACCCCCATAATCTGATCATCGTTAAGCTCCTGACGCAATGCAACCTCTTTGTTTTTGATGGCAGCCTTTAGCCCTCTTAATACAGAAATTTTCGGCTTGTCTTGCTCCTTCAGAGCTTTTTTAAAGTCGATTGTAATATCATCATATAAGCTCATACACAAATTCCTTTTAAACTGAATTACCCGCTACCCAAGATGTCAGGTTCATAATTCACGGTTCCTCAATAAAATCAGTAAACTATGAATCTCCTGAGAAACTCTACAGAGAAAAGAACATTTCTTTCATACATAACCCTAAAGAAAACACCGGGGTTATTGGCTATGTCATTATATCAATTATTAAATCTAAAGCTATATATTAAAATGTCAATAAGGTTAGTATAGATTTTTTGAACTACTTCATTTATTGAGGATATCAATAGCTTCTTCTAAGGCAATGGATCCATCATAAAGGGCCCTTCCCGTTATTATTCCACATACTCCAAGCTCTTCTAATGGTAAAAATTGCTCTATATCTTTAATGGATGATATTCCTCCTGCTGCTATAACCCCTATGTTTATATTCTTTGCAAATTCTCGTATA
>JAWOBA010000145.1:0-14520 GCA_046498285.1 Desulfatiglandales bacterium
CTTCAAAGATTCAGAATGAGAAAACCTTGAAAAATCTTAGAAAAAAGTTCTTATCTTTTTTGATACATCATATTTGACACACTGGTAAGAAATTTCTTATAAGCGATTTTGCTCTATCCGCATTGCCCCGATAAATCGGGATCTCAGGCACATTGTTGCCTTCGTTGGCTTATTCCCTTTTTTCAACTATAAAGGTACAAGGTACACAAAGGAAGGACTGCCCCTTAGCCGAAACTATGTATGTCCGGCGTTTAACCCGCCGGACATACAATCTTTCCTTCACCTCGCCCCGTTGAATTTTTTTATTTGAGTTTTGAAATAAATCGTTGATAGTTATTATTTTAATCTTTTAGCTATCTCACAACCGACAAACTTTCCCCTCAATATATTCAGGATTAATCTGAAAAAACTTTTAAAAGTCCACTAATAGTCTATTAAAAACTCATTTTACTCGGTTAGGAGGCCCATGGTAGGAATCATATAATGCTTTACTGCATTCCAAAAACGCGGCCTCAATGCCTGACTTTTGCCCGACATATGTCTGGGAGGCAGTCTGGCGTAGGGCACAGCAGCTTATGAATCTCTTTTCAGCAACAGATAGAATGGCTGGCAAAAGATCTCTTCCCAGTTTGCCAATAATACATGACACATGTCATATCTTTGTCAGATTATAGCGGGCAACTGGGATAACACTATTTGCAATCTCTCTTCTTAATGCAATGGTATTTATTGGGGTGAAACGTGCAAATTTTTTTAGACCCATTAATTGGGTTCTGAGTTCTTCTCCCTCAGAGATAGCAACAAAAATTTGCCTTGCCATTATATCCACCCGCGGAAATGAATCATTGATATAGACTTGGCAGGCAGCAGTGTGTATTTTGGATTTTTCTTCGCCCTCCTTGTTAATTTTTTTCAAGGATCTCAGAAGGGCACTTTCCATAGCAAAGATCTCAATGATAATATCAGCTATCAAGGCAACAACCTCCTGCTCGTCTGCCAGCTTATCCATATATTTTTGGGTTGCCGCACCTGCAGCCAAAAGCCCCATTTTCTTTGCGTTGCTAACCATTTTTTGTTCTTTTTTGAGAATACCCTCTTCCTCACTCATTGATGGTCGATAGCTCATAAGATCTTCCATAACTGTTTTAACTGCATCCAGAAGCGGGAGTTCCCCCCTCATTGCAGACCGCATGAGCATGTCCACCATCAAAAGCCTGTTGATCTCGTTGGTTCCCTCCCAGATACGGTTGATTCTTGAATCTCTATAAGCGGCCTCCGCCTTATTATCCTTGATGTAGCCATATCCCCCCATGATCTGGACACATTCATCTGCAACAAAATCGAGCATCTCAGAGCCGAAGTTCTTGTTGATGGAACACTCTAAGGCGTATTTCCTGAGGGCTTCACCTGTTTTTTTGCCGGCGTCCTCCTTCGTAGAATCAACTCCCTCCAATGTCAAGTTGAGGAGGCCAGCAGTCCGATAAACCATGCTCTCGGTAACATAGATTTTTACAACAATTTCAGCTATCTTGTGTTTTATCAGGCCGAAATCAACGAGCGGTCTCCCAAACTGGATTCTCTTCTTGGCATATTGAATGCCCTCAGCTAAAAGAAGCTTTGCGCCCCCAACCGTAGCTGGACCCAGCTTGTACCTCCCAATATTTAAGGTATTCAGGGCAACCACATGGCCCCTGCCGATTTCCCCCATGATATTTTCCACCGGAACCTTTACATTGTTGAAAATGACCGAGCGGGTCGAGGAGCCGTGCACACCCATCTTTACCTCTTCTTCGTCAACCGATACACCATCCCAGTTGCGCTCCACTATAAAAGCTGTGAACTTTGTCCCGTCAACCTGTGCATAGGTAAGAAAGACATCGGCAAAACCTGCGTTGGTGATGAACTGCTTCTGCCCGTTCACAATATAGTATTTTCCGTCATCGCTTAAAATGGCAGTTGTTTCTGCGGTAAGCGCATCGGAGCCGTGTTCCGGCTCCGTGAGAGCAAAGGCGCCGATCATCTGGCCTGTGCATAGTTTTCCCACATATTTTTTCTTTTGCTCAGGGGTTCCAAACAGGACAATCGGGAGGCTTCCGATACCCATCTGCACACCCGTTGATATATCAAATCCTGATATACCCCGTGTCATTCTCTCCGTAACCAGAACTGTACTAATATGATCCATTTCCGATCCCCCGTAGATTTCCGGGATGTCGGTGGAAAGGAATCCTAATTCCCCTGCCTTTCTGATGAGGGTCTTAATCAATTCAGGATTCAGCTCTTCCAGCTCTTCACTTCTGGACTCAACCTCTCCCACGGCAAATTCCTCTGCCGATTTTATGATCAATTGATGTTCTTTTGTAAAGTCTTCAGGTGTAAAAACCTCTTCCGGCAAGGCATCTGTAATTAAAAATTCACCGCCCTTAAAAAGTTTTTCCTTCGTCATTGTTCACTCCTTTATAATTAATAATCTTCTATCTCAAAGATTCCGGCTGCACCCATGCCAAACCCGATGCACATAGAGACCAGTCCCCATCGAAGCTTTCTATCCTGCATTTCATAGATAAGCTGGGTGGTTAACTTTGCTCCGGTGCACCCCAACGGGTGTCCCAGGGCAATGGCACCACCATTCACATTGGTAATTTCTTCATTGATGCCCAGCTCTCTGATACAATAGATGGCTTGCGCAGCAAAGGCCTCATTTAACTCTATCAATTCCATCTGATCAAGGCTCATACCGGATATCTTCAAAACTTTTGGTATCGCCACTGAGGGTCCTACTCCCATATATTCGGGTGGACAGCCCTCTGCTACATGGTACCGAAAGGTAGCCATAGGCTTTAGACCAAGCTCTTTGGCCTTTTCCTTGGACATCAGCACTACACCTGCTGCTGCATCACTTGTCTGTGAAGAATTGCCTGCTGTTACCGTTCCATTGGCCTTAAAAGCAGGGCGAATCTTAGAGATACTCTCTTTTGTGGTGCCTGGACGCATGCCCTCGTCCGTATCAAAAATGATCTCTTCAAATGCAAAATGCCCATCAGGCAATTGCTTTTGCTTTTTCACCTTCAAGGGTACGATCTGGGTTTTGAATCTACCAGCTTTAATAGCAGCTTCCGCTCTTTGCTGGCTTCTGGCCCCGAATTCATCCTGCTCATCTCTGCTTATCTTATATCGTTCTGCTACATTTTCGGCGGTTAATCCCATCCCGGTAAATGCGCCCGGTCGTGTGTCTACAAGCGCTGGATTAGGATACATCATGCTTCCACCCATGGGTATCTGGCTCATGTTTTCTACCCCACCAGCAATTACCACATCAGCATAACCGCACATGATCTTCTCTGCACCAATAGCTATAGACTGAAGGCCAGAAGAACAAAATCGGTTGACGGTCATTCCTGGAACACGATCCGGCCACCCCAAGGACATAACGAGAACGCGACCCAGATTAAGCCCCTGGGTAGCCTCAGGGAAGGTGCATCCTATGATTACATCATCAATGAGCATTGGATCCAAATCGTTTGCCCTCCTTATTAGATCACCTAACACGGCAGTCCCCATGTATTCAGGGCGTGTATCCTTTAATATACCTCGTGGGGCCTTTCCAACTGCTGTTCTACAAGCAGCAACAATCACGGCCTCTTTCATGGTATGTTCCTCCTTTTAAATATACGTTTCAAAAATATTTTAATAGACATTGACCCATACCATTTGCATGGGATGATGGAGCAATGGAGTAATGGGTTGAAACGAAGTAAAGATATTATACTAATCGTTTTTTTTGTCTCCTTCACGGTGTGAGTTTTTCTTGATCAAAGTGAAGGGAGGTATGTTCGACCATCATTCCAATATTCCCACTCTGGCTAAGCCCTCGATTCAATTTCTGAGCGGTTTACCCTTAGCCAACATGTACTGAATCCTGTCTTGAGTCTTGGGTTCACCGCATAAGCTCAAAAATGCCTCTCTTTCTAAATCTAAGAGATATTGCTCACTCACCTTGGTATACTCAAGCACATTTCCTCCACACAGGACATATCCTACCTTGGTGGAGACAGTCACATCATGTTCGGTGATATAGCCTGACTCGTGCATGGACCACAAACCAAGTTTAAGCATAGCAAAGGTATTTTCCCCGGCTACTCGAATCTCATCGAGAGGTCTCGGGGGTTGATAGCCTTCCATATTTATAGCCAGAACCGTCTTTTTGGCGTCCTCTATCAGATAGTCTCTATTGGCTGTCATCTTATCGGTGGATTTCAGGTACCCAAGCTTAATTGCCTCAGGTCCAGAAGTGGATACTTTGGCCATGGCGATGGTCTCAAACGCTCTTGCCACAAAGGGCATGAATTCAATCTGTTTAGGGTAGATCCCTCCCTTCTGCACCTCAAATAGATGTCCTGTGTTACGAATAAGCAACTCCTTGCATCCTCCTCCAGCTGGAATTAAACCCACACCAACCTCTACGACGCCCATATAGGTCTCTGCTGCAAAGCGAACACGATCAGAGGCCATACAAATCTCACACCCACCGCCCAAAGCCATTCCGGCTGGTGCAGCAACCACAGGTTTGTCCAAATACTTTAGTTTCATGAAGGAATCCTGAAATTGTTTGATCATCCAATCCAGTTCATCCCATTCCTCTTCCTGGGCTGTAAATAAAACCAATGGAAGATTGGCCCCGGCAGAAAAATTGTCAGCATGGTTGGCGATCACCAGACCCTGGAAATCTTTACTCACAATGTCAGCTGATTTCATGACCATATTTATAATATCATCACCCATAGCATTCATCTTGGTATGGAATTCCAGGCAGGCCACGCCATCACCGATGTCAATTAAGCTCGCACCTTTATTCCCCGCTATCTTTTTTTCCTGATCCTTGAGGGATGGCAATAGTATAATTTCTGGTTTTACTGAAACCTCTTTATAATCCTTAGAAGGAAGATCATAGAAATAGAGCTTACCGGCTTCTCTTTTGTAAAAGGCCTCTTTTCCGCTATCAAGCATTTCTTGAACCCAGATCGGGATCTGTTGCCCGGTCTCTTTCATCATAGAAACCGACTTGCTTACGCCAATGGCATCCCATGTTTCAAAGGGACCCATTTTCCAGCCAAATCCCCACTTCATTGCATTATCGACATTGACAATATCATCAGCTATTTCTGGAATGCGGTTGGCTGAATAGATGAGTGTTTCCGTCAATGCATGAAAGGTAAACTGCCCTGCAGCATCTTTTCCAAAGTAGAGAGATTTGATCTTTTGAGCTGTGCCTGAGAGATTTTTTGCTGCCTCCAGTGAAGCAAACCGTACCTTTTCTTGCGGGCCATATTCGAGAGTCGTATAATCCAGGGAAAGTATTGCTTTATTTCCTTTACTGTCTTTGGTCTTTTTATAAAAACCATGCCCGCTCTTATCACCTAGCTGGTTGTTGGCCAGCATTTGTTTGATAAAATCCGGAGGTTTGAACATATCCCGTTTTTCATCATCTGGTGCTCCTTGATATACATTGTCTGCTACATGAAGAAGAGTGTCCAGACCAACCAGATCTGCTGTTCTAAATAATGCACTCTTGGGACGTCCTATTACTGGACCGGACAATTTATCTACAGCTTCAATAGTCAATCCCATATCCATCATGACCTTGATAGCATAAAGCATGCCATGAGTACCAATACGATTGGCCACGAAATTGGGGGTATCTTTGGCATATACAATTCCCTTACCGAGCACTTTCTCACATATTTCAGCCAGTATCTCGATAACTTCGGGAAGTGTATCAGGGCCTGGAACAATTTCCAAGAGTTTCATGTATCGTGGAGGATTAAAAAAATGAGTAATGGCAAAATTTTTTCGGAAGTTTTCTGAGCGGCCTTCACACATAGCCTTGGCAGATATACCCGAGGTATTGGAAGAAATTATGGTTCCAGGTTTTAGAACCGTTTCAACCTTTCCAAAGACACTTTTCTTGATGTCCAATCTTTCTACTACTACCTCGATAATCCAATCAACATCACCTAACCAGTCTAAATTGTCCTCCAGATTTCCTATTTTGATAAGTTTGGCGTATTCAGGTATATAAAAGGATGCAGGTTTTGACTTCAGAGTTTTTTCTAGTCCGCTTTGTGCCAGTTTATTCCTAAATTTCTTACTATCCTTGGTAAGCCCTCTTTTTTTATCATCATCTGTCAATTCTGGCAGCACAATATCAAGAAGGGTTGTTTCGATACCCACATTGGCCAACTGAGCTGCAATGGTAGCTCCCATTACACCAGCCCCAACAACCGCGCACTTTCTGATAACCCTATTCATATATAAACCTCCTTTTTAGGTGAGATAAGGTGCCTCCTCGCCTCGTAACATAGGCCATGACGAGAGTGGTCTAAGGTTTAGAGAGCTTTGCAGAACTCATATTGTCTTAAAGAGGGTCAACTTTTCTTCAGTTCCCTCCGGGGCGTAGGCTCTACCCTCCGGCCTGGAAGACCTACGGGCTGGTTGCGGAGCCGGAGATTACCGTTCACTTCACAAAAGTCTATCCCCACTATTCGAAGTAAAAAAATGGTCGGGCTGTGCAAAACTCTAGTTTAGTTTCTTTCGTATGCAACACTGAGCAAAAATGCCGGGGTCATTTACTAAAGTGTAAGCGAAATTACATGAATAAAATGAATCTTTATTCAGTTTTTTAAAATATCATCCAGAAACATTGAAGTCAAACAAATTAATAATTAATGTATTTCATGTGGATAGTTTTATAGGTTGCAAGATTCAGGTTACAAGCCCGCTTTCCCTATTCGGGGAATGGGGCTGTATCAGGAGGGGCGACTTATTTATAACAATTTGCTGTCGTTGGGGTATATGAATAACTATTTATGGTGCGCAGCATCCTGACTAATCAGGTTTGGATTACAGTTTTCTTACGAAATAGGTCTTTGTAACATTATATTCATAGTGGCCTTTTCCGTTCCTCTGGCAGGTATGCAGATTCATGGTGTCCCAACATTGATGTTCTCCGAAAAAGTCCTTTTACTCGCTCATGATGCCTATTGTGGAATTCATGAAATACTTCCTTAGATTCTAAAAACTCGGCCTAAATCCCTAAACCTGTTCGCCATCGTTTTCGCTCAGGCGAGGCGGGCAGGCAATTTGACAATTTTAATGCTCAGCATTTCATGAATCTATTTCCAAACGTGGCCACGCTCGCAAATGCCTTCCAGCGAAGTATTTCATCTATATGTTGCGTTTGTATTATTATTTATTGATATCAGTGATTACTTTTACTTTGCTTCACTTCATCGAGTTCGTTGTTTATAGGATGAGACCTGCATAACCCCTATTGATCTAAAGACGATGGGCTTTTTTTCAGTTCGCTCCGGGCCGGAGGCCGAGGCTCCCGGGTTGGTCTTTTCAGCACCCTTCTTTCCAAGCGGGAGACTCTACGAGCCGGAGGCCGCCAGTCACTTCAAAAAAGTCCATCGTCTTTTGGAGGATGGTGAAAATCGCCCGGTTTTTCAAAGGTCTCAGGATGTTGCCTGTGGCATAAATTAACTTTTTATGAATTAGGCAATATTGCACCATAAATTTTTACACCTTACGTATGAGTAATGATTTTTAAGGATAGACCCTTTTTTAAGATGATTGACATACGCATCTTCATTACAAAGGTTGAGATAATTATCAACAGATATTTTTAAATATTGCCTTGCAATTTAAAAATAGGGTTGATAATGAGAACAGAAAGCAGGTAATGGCAAGATAATGAAAGGGTATGAATATGGTTGAAAAATCTAAAGAAGTGGCACTGAGAAAGCTACGCCTATCATGTGATCCAGATTCCCTGGGTGTTCAATCTACAAAGGATATAAACAGAAAGAAGCAATTGCTGGTAGCCCAGGATAGAGCAATAAAAGGAATTACATTTGGCCTTAAGATGCCCAGGAATGACTATAATTTGTATGTTGCCGCACCGGAGAGAACTGGTGCAACCTTTATTGCCAAAACATACGTTGAGAAAATAGCTAAGAAAGATCCACCCCCCTTTGATTGGTGTTATGTATATACTTTTCAAGAACCAGATGCTCCTAAATTTCTTAAATTAAACCGGGGGATGGGATTAAAATTACAAAAAGATGTATCTGAGTTCATTGAGGAGGTTAAGATAGGTATACAAGACGTATTTGAGAGTGAGGATTACAATAGAGAAAAGGAAGCCATAACCAAAACGTTGAATACCAAGAGAAACGAATTAATCTCCCGGTTGGAAAAAAAGGTAAACAGGGGAGGGTTTGTCTTAAATATTAGCCAGGCGGGAATGATGATTCTTCCATCTAAAAATGGCAAACCTATGGATGATGAAAGTATTGCTGCCATGCCAGAGAAAGAAAGAAAAAAGCTCCAGAAGGTAAGCCAGGAACTGCAGGGCGAGATGAAAGAGACGGTGAGAAAGATTAGAAACCTGGATAGAGAATCAAAAGAGCGGATTAAGGAACTTGACAAAAAGATAGCGCTTTATCGAGTCGGTCTCTTGATAGAAGAACTGGAGGCAAAATATAAGGATTTTGCAGAGGTATTAGCTTATTTCAAGGCAATCAAGGATGACATTATTCTTAATATAGACGATTTTAAACAAAAACAACCAATACAACAAGGCTCATTATTTATATCTCAACCCGAGCCCTCATTCGCCAGATATAAGGTAAATGTCTTGATTGACAATTCAAAGCAAAAAGGGGCACCTGTTGTAATAGAAACCAACCCTACCTATCCTAATCTTTTTGGTAGAATAGAGAAGCACGCTCAATTTGGCACTCTCTATACCGACTTTACCATGATAAAACCCGGCGCATTTCACAGAGCAAATGGTGGATATCTTATTATTAAGGCCATTGACCTACTGAGAAGTCTTGGTTCTTGGAATGCCCTTAAGAGAGCAATCAAAAATAAGGAGATCAGGATCGAGGAGTTGGCAGAAGAGATAGGGTTTATCTCAACAAAGACCTTAAAACCTATGGCCATTCCTCTTAATATTAAGGTTATCTTGATTGGTGACCCTTATATATATCAACTTCTCTATTCTTTAGATAGTGATTTTAAAAAGATGTTTAAGGTTAAGGCACAACTTGATGATAATACTAAAATGGCTAAAAAGCAGATCAATAATTGTCTCTTCTATATTGCTAAGGTATGTGAAGAAGAAGATTTGCTTGAAATTGATAATAGAGGTTTGGCGAGGATAATAGAGTATTCATCTGAATTGGTGGGAAATCAGCGAAAGATGTCGCTTAAACTTCCAGAGATAAAAGACCTAGTAATAGAGGCCAACTTCTGGGCCAAGGAAAGTCATAAAAAATGTATTGAAGCGTTTGACGTGGAGAGGGCCATTGATGAAAAGGCGCAGAGATCAAATCTTATAGAGACAAAACTGCAGGAAATGATTGACGACAAGACTCTCCATATCCAGACACGGGGGAGGGTTATAGGCCAACTAAATGGTTTAACTATTTACGATTTAGGTGATTATATCTTTAGTAGGCCTATAAGGATAACTGCTACAGCTACACCTGGTAAGAAAGGGATTGTTGATATCGAGCGAGAGGCCAAAATGAGCGGCAATATTCATACAAAGGGAGTGCTGATTATGGAAAGTTATCTAAAAAATAAATATGCATTGGAAAAACCCCTTGCACTTTCTGCCAGCGTGACATTTGAGCAAAGCTATGGAATGATTGACGGAGACAGTGCCTCAGCAGCTGAGCTTTTTGCAATTCTTTCCTGCTTATCGGATACTCCTCTCTACCAAGGAATTGCTGTTACCGGTTCTGTAAGCCAGTTAGGTGAATGTCAGCCTGTCGGTGGAGTAACCAGAAAGATAGAGGGCTTTTTTGATGTCTGTAAGGCCAAAGGTCTCACCGGGATGCAGGGTGTAATTATTCCAAAGAGAAATATAAAAGATTTGATGCTTAGAAAAGAAGTTGTATCTGCTGTGGAGAAGAATAAATTTCATATCTATGCTATTGAAAATATGGATGAAGGCATTGAAATCCTTACCGGTATCAAAGCAGGAATAAGGAATAAAGGAGGAAAGTATCAAAAAAACACCTTCAATTATCTGGTAATGAAAAAATTAGAAATGATGAGTGAGTTAGTTAAAGAGTCGGAAGACAAAACAAAGAGAAAGGTAAAGAAAATTAAACGTCCATCGGTCAAAAAACAGCAGTCCACGTGACAAAAGGCAACAGATTATTGATCAAAGGAGGGCTCTTTACTTTCCCTGTGTCATTTTTTGACGACTTTGAGACCTTTGAAAAACCAGGCGATTTTCACCATCCCCAAAAAGTCCATCGTCTTTAGATCAAGAGGGGTTATGCAAAGGTCTCGGCTTTACTTATATCTCGTTTGTTAATCATAGGATAGGCGAGTTGTTTCATCACCTAGTGTTGGCTGAATAATTTCCTGCCACTTGGGATCATTCCATGTCCCCAATTTATCGTGCATAATGAGATATTTCTGCGGTATAGGGTGAGAGCCATACACGACTTCAAGACCATATTTTCTTTCGATAAAGTCATGAAAATATGTAATATAAGGACATGGTGGATATCCTACAACCAGTCCGGTAGCAAGATGGATTGTCTTCGCTCCGTTCCCCATCATTTCCTCAACCGCATATTCGACATTGCCACCTGGACAACCATCACATGTGGTATACCCAACAACTTCAATTTCCATACCCTTGTAACGGCTGAAGGCACCTTCTCTGTTCCGCAATGATCTAAAACACTTACCGCCGGCACACCTCCGGTACCGGTCACAAATAATTATACCAATCTTTGTTTTCTCTTCCACGTCATCTCCTTGTGTTAAAAACATGTACAATATAATGTTACTTATCAAGTATGTTTGACAGCTCACCAAACAGAAAAAAGAAATAATGGATGTACTTATTTATTCTATGTGGTTAACAAATTTTACCATCCTCTTTAGGATATCTTTTAAGAGATCCTCTTGCAGAAGTCCCACCTTCGATAACCCACAATGAAATTTTTTTGCAAGCTCATCTATTGTTTCATCTATATCAGCTGTGTTCGTATAGGTATCTATCATCTCCTTTCGAAAATCTTTGGCTTCTGTTTTAGCTTTTTCACAAAACTCAATACCCTCAGGTGGTGTGAGGGCACCAAAATGTTCCAAGCAGACAATCTCTGCGTTAACATTGCTGAGCTTATCGATACTGTGCTCAAAATCATCGTAATTCGAGCTTCCCATAGGAAGGATTCTTTCTTCTGTCAGGGACCCAATGCTGTCAGAGGGGAAAAGGGCGTATTCTCTAGGACAATAGGCAGCTATACTACACACAGAATGTCCCGGAACATCAATAATCTGAAGTGTTACCCTGTTTCCAAGATCAAGTTCCATTCCACCACTAACTATGCGATGAACAGGGAAGCCTTCCTTGATAAGATTGAGTGGTTCAATCTGATCAGCATCATGTGCTTTTTTTAGCATCGAATTGTTATATTCCTGTATTACCTTCAGGGCCTTTTGATTGTTTAGGATACGTGCCCCAACTTTGCTAATTGCAACTTTAAGCCACGGCCACTCTCGTGCAAGATGTGGGGCCATACCAAGGTGATCATAGTGGCTATGGAGAATAATAAGATGCCTGATTCGCTCTAGATCTACTTTGAGATTGTTTAGCTGCGTAAGTACATCAGGTATGACATGTGCCATTGCTCCACCGAGTAAGGCATATGTATCACCTTTCACCAGATACGAACATAGCTCTGGGCGACCGAGAAATTCAATCCTTTCAGTAATTGTACCAGCTTCCTTTATCCACATAGAGCAATTTCCTTTATACTCATACTACCCCTTCCTCAGTCAATCTCTTAATTTCTTGTTTTGTATAGCCAAGCTCTGCGAGTATCCTTCCGGTGCTTCCTCCAAAACCAACCGCTGAAGAGCGGATAGAACCTGGTGTGTCACTCAATTTGACCGGTATTCCCAGCATCGTTACGGATTTGCCTTTATTATCCTTGACTTCGCTGACCATATCCCTGGCTAAAAAAAGTGGATCATTCAAAACCTCTGGTAAATTCTGTATCCTTCCCCAGCATACGTCTTTATCCCTTAATTCTTTGACCCATTGGTCTAATGTCTTTTTTTTGAAGGCCTTTCGAAAAAAGGCCAGTATCTCTTCCCTGTGATTGTCATCATATTGTAGGGGTGCATATTCAGGCACACCTAAAACACCGCATAGATTCTGCCAGAACCGATTTTCCACTGCACCAATGGAGATATACCTTCTGTCTGCAGTCTCATAGACATTGTAGCATGCATAACGATGAGAGAGAAAGGTGTCTGATCGCTGAGGGACACTGTTGTTTTTTTGTAGAATATGAAGTGGTATCGATAAGAGGCCAACCATACCGTCGGTCATAGATATATCAATATATTGTCCCTTGCCAGTCTTCTCTCTTGCGACAATGGCCAAAAGAATGCCGATAGCTGCATTCATCCCTCCCCCAACTAAATCAGCTATCTGTATGCCGGGAATACAGGGAGGTCTATCCTTCTCACCAATCATATCCAGTATTCCGGCAAAGCTGATATAATTAACATCATGACCGGCCACATCCCTGTATGGTCCATCCTGACCGTATCCAGTAATAGAGCAGTAGATTATTTGTGGATTCACTGTTGTTATGGTCTCATAGTCTATACCCAGTCTTTTGGTTACGCCAGGCCGAAATCCCTCCATAAGAACATCGGCCTCTCGCACCAATTTAGAAAAGATACTTTGCCCCTCTTTTGACTTCAGGTTTAGTGTCATATGATCCTTATTTCTGTTTACTGGAGCTATAAACAGATCATCTGCCTTAAACTTTTTATCCTCAATTGCTATTACCCGGGCTCCATGATCTGCCAGAATCATAGAGCAGTATGGGCCGGGCAACATCCTGGATAGATCTATCACGGTAATTCCTTCTAACGCACCGCCCATTTCATTCTCCTCACAGTATTAGAGCTTTGCAAAACCTGACCATTTTCTTTACTCCGAATAGAGAGGTTCGACTTTTCTGAAGTGACCGGTGGCCTCCGGCTCGTAGAGCCTCCGGCCCGGAGGGAATTGAAGAAAAGTCGACCCTCTCTAGAAAAATCTTCGTTCTGCTAAACTTTCAGTATAATCATCATGTACAGAGACAAATTATTCGTTCCCTTTAACAGTAAATTTCGTTAATATCAAGTGTATCATGCCACTGGTTGAAATTTAATAGCTTCCTTCTCATGATTTTTTATATAATGTAATTATGCGTACCTACAAAGATGAAGCCTGGGAATGGATTGCAAAAAGGCAGTCAAAGAGCTCCATTTACCGGGAAATATGTTTTCTTTTTATCCAACCGGAGTATGCTTAAAAGAATAGCCAAGCAGGAGATGGCTTTCCATAACCTTACCTGTGCTACCGTCCTTATTGATCTGGACGTAAAAAGAGATAATATATATTGTGCATCTATGATACAGACAGCCGAAGGGAAAGAGGGCTGGGCATGCGATACGCAGATAAAGAAGGTATTGAATGCATAGGACGGATAGGAAAGGATATGGACATGAAAAAATCTTTTCATAAGATATGCGTAGAAAAAAAGAACTTTTTTGATATGTAGCTCTGGTTATTCTATTGACAATCTTTCCCTGGTACTTATAATCAAAAGCCAGTGAGACCTTTGAAAAACCCGGCGATTTTCACCATCCCCAAAAAGACGATGGACTTTTTTGAAGTGACTGGTGGCTTCCGGCTCGTAGAGCCTCCCGCTCGGAGAGAAGGGTGCCGTCTTTTCGTAACGTATCAGTGGGGGAAACCGCAGGCCCCGATTTATCGGGGCAATGCGGAGGGGGCAAAACTCCCCCATGGATACGTTGCTGAAAAGACCAACCCGGGAGCCTTGGCCTCCGGCCCGGAGGGCCTACGCCCCGGAGGGAACTGAAAAAAAGCCCATCGTCTTTAGATCAAGAGAGGTTATGCAAAGGTCTCCCAGTGCCGGAGTGGTGAAACTGGTAGACGCAGAGGACTCAAAATCCTCCGGGCTTCGTGTCCGTGTCGGTTCGATTCCGACCTCCGGCACTCACCCATTAAGGATTTGAGCATCTTGCTTGAATCCTCTTTTTTTGTCCAAATGGCCAATTGTAACCTTTTTGTAACCATTTTCGCCTTGCAGACAAATTTCTTACCTTAGTACTGAGACCTTTGAAAAACCCGGCGATTTTCAGAATTCCACGTTGTTTAAACCCAGATTATGCAGTAGGCATCGTCACGAGGGTTGAAAAACCTCAGCGAAACGAGAAGTTGGAGCGATTTTGCACCGAAGGCATATTTGTAAATATGTTGAGAAGCAAAATCGTGAAACGATCGTTGTAGCAAGGTTTTTCAGGCCGCAGTAGGTGGCTACTGCATAATCTGGGTTTAAACAACGTGGAATTCTGAAAATCGCCGAGTTTTTCAAAGGTCTCAGTACTAAGGTAAGA
>JAWOBA010000096.1:0-10899 GCA_046498285.1 Desulfatiglandales bacterium
GCTCCCCGGCAACGCCGGCGGCATGTACGACAGCTACGAGCGCGGCCGACGAAGGTCTTCGATGCCCAGCTCGGTGGTGATTGGAAAGCCATCCTCCTCGTCGGGTTTAACCTGGGGGGAAAGCATATCCGGGTAGAAGACGATTTTGACTATAACAGCAGTACTGCTGACACGGTCAGAAAGTTTTATCCGAGCTATGTGTGCATGGACATAACTGATCCAAGGAACCCTCAACTGCTCTGGGAAAGGACATATACCGACCTGGAAATGACTTCATCCTACCCGTCTGTCGTAAGGGTTAAAGACAAATGGTTTGTCGTGTTCGGTTCAGGCCCGAGCGCCACCGCCCCCAATTGCGATGGCACAAGCACTAAAAACGGGCATATATTTGTGGTTGATCTGGAGGATGGCAACCCTTATCAGTCCGGAGGAAACGACTGGCTCTTCGAGACCAACGAGACCAATGCCTTTATGAACTCTCCGGTTTCTCTTGATAAAAATATGAACAACAACGTTGACGCTGTCTATTTTGGCGAGACCTACTTTGCGAGCAGTAGATGGCAGGGAAAGCTATACAAAATAGCCATTCCATGGACCGATGGGGGTGGGAATTATGATGGGAGCGACTGCACCAATTATTCTGATGATCCTTTAGAGTGGCAGCTTTCCTCCTTTTTTGATGCGGGCTCAAGTCCGATCACGGCTGCTCCCGTCCTGAGCGTAGATTCCTTGGGCAACGCCTGGGTATACGTTGGCTCGGGCCGCTATTTTAACACGGAAGACAAGCTTAATACTGATCAACAGTATTTGTTTGGCATCAAAGACCCGTTCTTTAATGGGGAACACAGTCCAGACGGACAATTTGCGGATGATTATTATCATAACTACAGCGCATCCCTTGAATTGGGGAAAACAGATCTTCTTGACGCTGACGACTATGTCGTCAGCAAAGGGTTAGGCGGTAAGGTATATGAAGGAACCACCTACATCGGCTACTGGAACGACCTGTTAGACCTGGCAAGGGCCAAAGATGGCTGGATCAGGTCCCTCACGATTCCAGGAGAACGTGTCTTAGAGAAACCAGCAATCCTGGGCGGCACCCTTTTTGCTACTTCATTTGTACCAAACGATGATGTCTGTGAATATGGCGGTGACAGTTATCTCTATGCCCTGTTCTACGAAACCGGCACCGCTTACTCTAATCCTGCATTCTCTGATGCCGATACCGAAGGCGAAGGATTTATAATAGTGGACATTGGTGGTGAAACTGTCGAACAGGTATTAGACAAGACGAGTTTGGGTTCGGGTAAGAGTGCAAGCGTTGGCATACATGTTGGTGAGGAAAAAGGAGCAAAGGGATACACACAGCTAAGCACAGGTGAAGTCTTCGACGCTCTGTATAACCCTGCCTTTAACGTCAAGAGTGGCCTGAGATCATGGCAAGAAAAGTAAGGAGGGCTCCATATGTATAAAGTTTATTACAGCAACAGTAATTGTATTCAACAAATGGTCTTATGGTTTGTTTTCATAATGCTTTTTTTGCTATCCAGGCCCGCTGTCGGTTTTGCGGAAACCTCACCAATGGGTTTAGTAAAATCCGCGTCAGTTACTATTGAGGGAAAAACCAGTAATGCAATCATTGTGGGAGAGCGCCATTTTATCGTAACAGAATCGACTGCCATCCTAAATAAGGAAGGGGAAAAGATTCGCCTGGGCGATATCCCCGTACCCTGTAAGGCCAATATTGAGTACCTGCTAAGGATGGACCGGGATCCTGAAACCATGAGCATAACAATCAAACAAGCCCTGCCAGGCTCAAGTCCGGCTTGGTCATCTCAAGATCACAAGTAGCGGGGAGAAATGTAGCCGACAATCTCATCTGATAATGCTCCCCGCTTGACATTCCTTATCCGGGATTAGGAGATAAACCCCGCTTTCATCCTCTGCGGCGAGAATCATTCCTCTGGATTCAACTCCCATGAGTATGACAGGCGCAAGATTGGCAATCATTATCACCTGTTTATTGATGAGCTCATTTGCCTGGTAGTAAGCAGCCATTCCGGCCACGACAGTCCTCTCTTCTCCAATATCAACCAAAAGCTTGAGCAATTTCTTAGATCCGGGTATGTTTTCTGCCTTTTGTATAGTGCCGACCCGTATATCTAGCTTTTGAAAATCTTCAAGGCTTACCAGCCCTGGTTCTTCTTTCACGTTTTCCTCCTTTTCATGTGATACCCTGTCGAAAGGAGCATCGGTTTTTTCGCTTCCTTGCAGACCTTGCCCTGCTATATTTTTAGTCTCCAATGGGGTGCCTTCACGTTTTTTAAAAGGGTCTACCCTGGGGAAAAGTGGAGGAGCCTTTGATATAGCCCTGACCCTTTTGGACCCCCCCCATGTGTCTAAAGAATTAAGAGGCAATTTCATCCCAACCATATCTAATCCCAATTGACGCTGTATTGTTTCCGCTGTCTCGGGCATAAACGGCCACAGCAGGACTGATACTGTTTTGATTACCTCGGTAATAGTATTAAGCACAACGCTTAATCTTTCCTTATCATGTTTAGCCAACGCCCATGGTTTCATGGTGTCGATATACTTATTTGTCCTGCCAATCAACTCCCACACAGCAATTAATGCCTTGTGAAAGCTAAAGCTTTTCATCATATCCTTGTATCTTTCAATCACCTTGTAAGAGGCATCCCGTAAAAGGATATCTTCTTCCTTCAAGGGAGGAGGCAGCGGGAGCTCTCCATCAAAATATTTGACTACCATGTTCATGGATCGAGAGACCAGATTTCCCAAATCATTTGCCAGATCTGCATTAAAACGCTTTACCAGGGATTCTTCGGTGAAATCAGAATCAAGTCCAAAGACCATATCTCTTAGCAAGAAATACCTGAATGCATCCAGGCCATATTTATAGGCCAAATCCATAGGCCTTACGATATTTCCCAGGCTTTTTGACATCTTCCCCATATTCACATTCCAGTACCCATGGACATTAAGATGCTGATAGGGTTCGATACCGGCTGCCTTAAGCATGCATGGCCAAAATATACCATGGGGTTTGAGGATATCCTTTGCAATAACATGCTGTGCAGCAGGCCAGAATTTTTGATAAAGGTCTCCATTTGGGTAGCCAAGGGCTGATATATAATTAATTAAAGCATCAAACCAGACATAGGTCACATACTTATCATCAAAGGGAAGTGGAATCCCCCAAGATAATCTAGTTTTCGGTCGTGATATACAAAGATCTTCCAGGGGGTCCCTTAAAAATGCAATCACCTCGTTTTTGTACCTTTCCGGCCGTATAAAATCAGGGTTATTATGAATATAATCTATAAGCCATTCTTGATAATTACTCATCCTGAAGAAATAATTTTCCTCACGTATAAGCTTTGGTTCAGTCAAATGAATCGGGCACCTACCATTGACCAATTCTGTATCTGTATAAAACCGCTCACACCCCACACAGTATTTTCCTTCATATTCACTAAAATAGATATCCCCTTTTGCATAAACTATAGAGAGAATTGTGCTAACCGTTTCTTGATGGTTTTTGTCCGTTGTGCGTATAAAATAGTCATTCATCACATTAAGTTTGGGCCAAGTTTCCCGAAAGGTTTTGCTTATTCTATCCACATAGGCCTTGACAGTTTCCCCTGATTTTTCTGCTGCCTCCACTACTTTATCGCCATGCTCATCCGTACCGGTTAGAAAAAAGGTATCAAAACCGTTCAGGCGATAAAATCGTGCAATAACATCTGCTACAATAGTAGTATAGGCATGTCCGATATGTGGTTCTGCATTCACATAGTAAATAGGTGTCGTTATATAAAATGAGTTCCGGCTATTTTGGATCATTATTTCCCTGTGAGTTCTTTTTCATTTCTACGTAAGCATCATATTCATAGGCAAGGCAACACATTAACCTACCACAAATACCGGATATTTTATCTGGATTGAGAGAAAGATCCTGCTCTTTCGCCATCTTGATAGAAATGGGGTCAAAGTTTGACAGGAACAATGAACAGCATAATTGGCGCCCGCAACGGCCGATTCCACCCAGCATGCCTGTCAAGTCCCTGGCGCCAATCTGCTTCATCTCCACATGAATATTAAACTTGTGGACAAGCTCTTTTACCAAACCCCTGAAATCAACCCTGATAGTGGATATATAAAAAAAGATAAGCCGGCTCATATCTAAAGAAAGATCCACTGCTACCAGATTCATGGGAACTTTCTTGTGGTTTATCTGCTCCTTACAAAACCTCATAGCCTCGACTTCAATTTTTTCATTTCTTTCCTTTTTTTCAATATCTTCTGGTGTAGCAAGGCGAAATATCCTTTTTATAGGCCGATCAGGCATAGATGCATCCTGAAGCCGTGGCTGACTGCATACAGTTCCCAGCTCCATGCCGCCAGAAGTTTCCGCGATTACCCTATCCCCTTTATTGAGGAAAAAATTGCCTGTGTAAAATTCACAGAACCTTCCATCATTCCTAAAGCTGACATCAATAATTTTTTTTGGGCTATCTTTAGACATATGAAGCCATTAAAACTCTTTTCAATCCCAGCAGGGATCTTTCAAGAAGAAAAAGATGATTCCTGTTGTCAAAGAGGTCATGTTCAGCTCTGGCAATAACTGCCAGGGCCCTCATGAGGGTATCGACACTATATAACGTGGATGGCTTCTTAAGCTTGGCGCCAAGATCGGAATTTAAAATGAGGTTCATGTTGCCCTCTAACTTGAAAAGAAGAATATCCCTATACCAACTTTTCCATATTGACAGCATGAATGCTAACGTGTCATCCTTTATGTCTTTCCTGGTCCCTGAACCTTTTCCAAAAGCAGATAGTTCACGAGCTAGATCAAGAAGCATATCAGGTGATTTGTCGATAACACTATTTATCATAGTTATCCAGCTTACCCTCTTAGAGAAAAGGTCATCCTTGGATAATTGTATGGCCTTACCAAGACTCCCCTCTGAAAGCTTTGCTACAATTTCTGCCTTCTCTTTATCTATATTTTCTTCTCTTATCAACCACTTTATGATAACGCCGGTAGCGAGAGGTTTAAAGGGAACCTGTTGACATCGAGAAACAATGGTTTGAAGAAGTGCCCCTGGATCTCTGGCATGTAAGATAAAAACATTATGGGGAGGCGGCTCCTCTAAAGTCTTTAAAAATGCATTGGCTGCCTCATCAGTCATTTTTTCCGCGGGATCTATAATAATTATCCTGTATTTTTCAAGGGCTGGAGAAAAGGCAAGATATCTATTAATCTCCTTAATCTGGTCAATCCCAATCCAATTTTTATCCTTCTCTGGCTCTATAGTAATGAGATCGGGATGATTTCCGTCTATCATCTTTTTACAAGAGATACATTTCTTGCATCCATCCCCATCAACCGGGTCCATGCAATTGATAGATAAGGCAAAGGCCAGGGCAGTAGTTTTTTTCCCGATCCCTTGGATACCAGTAAATAAATAAGCAGATGCAATGGTATCGCTGACTATAACTCTCTTTAAAAAAGTTATCGCCTTGTCTTGACCGATTATTTCCTTTAATGTCTTCATACGGGATTCTTGACTACATAGTTGAATGACTTGGTTTTTACTACTCAAGTGTTCAGCTCATGAAGCGGCAGATAAGGAGACATCGCTTTCATGATTTTTTTCTCCACGTGATCTTCCTGTAACATGGCATCTATAATCTTAACCCTATCTTTATGTTTGTTTGCCAAGGCAAGATACCCATAACGTATCTTGATATGAAAATCGAGGGATTTTTTCTCAAACCTATCCCTTTTTCTATCGGTCTTATCTCTTTTTTCTATTCTTCTCAAACCTATTTCTGCTGGGCAATCCAGAAGAAATGTGATATCTGGCTCATACCCTAAAGATGCCTCATGGTTTAATTGTTCAATCAATTTCCCATGGTGCCCCATAACAAGTCCCTGATATACAGTAGTGGCATCATAATATCGGTCACAGATCACCCACTTGCCAGCATCCAAGGCGGGTTTGACTACCTCGTTTACATGCTGGGCCCTGTCAGCTAAATATAAAAAAAGTTCAGTTAAATAAGCGATATCGGTATTATCCACATTCAAGAGTATCTTGCGGATAGCCTGGCCGATCTTTGTTCCCCCGGGCTCACTGGTAACGACTAAAGGAATTCCCTGCTCCCTGAGGTTTTTCTCAAACCTGAATAGCTGTGTGGACTTCCCGCAACCATCTATCCCTTCAAATGTAATAAACAATCAGGTCTCCTTTTTTCACTCCTCAGTCACAAAATCATTCATGTTCACGAAAAATTATTGCAACACTTCCCGGCCTATCGCCCGTTAAGTCCCACAAACTCGCAAAAAGTCTTTGGTAAGATATTTTGGCCACCTTACCATCAACCTTGAACTTGATTAATATTCAGTATACATAATAACGATAAGGGAATCAAGCGAGATGTGTAAGGCGTGAATCAAAAGATTGATCTCTGTAAATACCTTTCATCTTGCATGTTTTTTAGAGAAAATCTATTATTGAAACGTATCGGTTGTTAGGCATGGTGTATTTATTATACGCATTTTGTAGATTTTTTGGAATTAATCTTCCCCTCGTACATTAGGGTCTTGATGGCTGAATGGTTAGGATTTTATTAGGAAGGAAACAATATTGAAATTCGATGAAATCGGAGAATTCGGTTTTATAGAATCAATCAAAAAAGACTGCGGCATCACGGCAAAGAGTATTATCAAGGGAATTGGGGATGATTGTGCCGTCTTTGGCCCTTATTCCGGCAGGGTTTTGCTCTTTACTACGGATATGCTGGTTGAAGATATCCATTTTTTAAAGGCAAAGATATCCCCATATCAATTAGGCTGGAAATCGATAGCAGTAAACCTGAGCGACATTGCTGCTATGGGTGGAAGGCCACGTGTCCTGCTTGTTTCCCTTGCCATACCTCCTGATATGGATGTAGAATTCATGCAAGATCTTTATAAAGGCATGAAAGCTATCTGTACGTATTACGAGGTTACTATAGCAGGAGGTGATACAGTTGCTTCCCCTGATAAGCTCGTGATTAATGTTTCTTTGATTGGTGATGCAAAAGAGAAGGAGATTCTGTATAGATCTGGGGCCAGACCAGGGGATAGCATATATCTTACAGGAGCTGTGGGGGATTCATCTGCTGGGCTTACACTCTTAAAAAAGGAAATATCTTCTTCAAAACCTATTGAGAGATATTTTATCAAAATCCATAATAAACCAACACCGTTGATTGAAGCCGGAATGGCTATTGCGGCCTCACGGCTCGCCAGTGCCATGATTGATGTAAGTGATGGGCTTCTTTCAGATTTGGGGCACATCTGCAAAGAGAGTGGTGTAGGTGCGATGCTTTTTAGAAACCAAATTCCTCTCTCATCCAAACTTAAACTCCTGGCTTCTCAAATGAAGATAAATCCACTTAACTTTGCCCTGTCAGGCGGAGAAGATTATCTCCTGTTGGTAACCATTCCTCAAGGGAACATAAAAGACTTCGAGAGGTTATATAACAGTAAAATGCTGTCGCCGCTCTACCGTATCGGTGAAATACGAAAAGGAAAAGGCATTACAATGGTAAATGATGACGGCTCAACAGAGGAAATTGATATAAAGGGTTTTAATCATTTTTCTCCTTCATTTTTAAACCCCTAATCCATAAGGAGTGTGCCATGACAGGGCCGGATATAGATCCGAGTTTGCCTCTTATTCAGGATGCAGACCTTAGGGACAAGGCTGTTTTAGTTCGAGTGGACCACAATGTAGTCAAAAATGGGCAAATTCGCGACCCCTATCGCATTGATTCAACCCTCGGTACTTTATATAACATTGTAGAACGAGGTGGCCGTATAATCCTCATGACTCATGTGGGCAGGACACGCGACAAGAAAACCGGCTATATCACGGTTGAAGGCGACACCTCAGTTCAACCGGTCGTTGAGTACTTAGAACGTAAGCTCCACACCAAGTTTGTGGTTCCCCGGTTCCCTATTCATCCGAAATGGGGCATTACAGAGATCGACACCTCTATCAACTTACACATAAGAGACCTTCGCGCCCACCGAATCGGTGGAATCTATTTGCCTAATACGCGGTGGTTCCAGGGCGAAGAGGATACAGGAGAAAAGAAGAGCCGTTTTGCCTTGCAGCTAGCCGGCCTTGCCGATGTTTTTGTCAATGATGCCTTTGGCTCATGGCAGGCCCATGTATCCACGTGTGAAATCACCACATATTTGCCAAGCTTTGCAGGGTTTCTTCTCCAAAAAGAACTCGTTAACCTCAAACAGGTTCTGGAACCACAACGGCCCTTTGTTGCAGTGGTGGCCGGAGCCAAATATGATACCAAAATAGGTCCGCTCAGACAGATCTACAACAAGGTTGATCACTTGATATTAGGTGGAATTATTTACAACACCTTCTTGTGTGCTAAGTATAATATCCGAGTCCGTGGAGTAAGCGATTCCGACATTGAGGCAGCCAAGGATCTGGTAGAGCAAGACAAGAGGGAAAAGAAAATTGTGGAGCTCTCCCTTGTGGTGGAGTCAGACACAATTAACGAGCGAGTGGAAGGAAAGTACCGGACTATCAATATCAAGAATTTCAAGAAGGGCGGAACATATGGGTACTTTTTGGATGTGGCTCGGGAATCGTTCGACACCCCCGGAGTAGCCGAAGTCATCAGCTCTGCAAAGACCATATTTGTCAATGCAGTCATGGGGCAAACACCTCACTTTTTCGAGGGTTCACAGAAGCTAGACCATACCATCGATCAAAACCGACAGGCCCAGAAATATTACGGGGGTGGTGATACCCTCCAGGAATTCAAAAACCTTAGCCCCGGATTATACTTGGCTGCTATGGACAGCGCCAAGTATTATTTTTTTACAGGGGGTGGAACCGTGCTCAAGGCTATAGAAGAGGGGACGCCCTATGGTCTTGCGCCGGTAAGGGCCTTGATAAAAAATGCCGGGAAAAACACCATCTCATACGGGTTATAACTCACTCAACTCCATTGGGATTCGGTTTTCTATGAGATTACTATCGTCATACATTTCAGAATTCTATTATTTTCCCCGCCCCACCAGTCGTATACTTTTCCGGGTATAGAGACTTTATTTCTGCTTTATGCTGGGTACAATGGGTTGGGCAAATCAAGCCTAAATCCTTAAATAATTCAAATTCGCTAAACCCATGTAAACCACCGATAATTGCGTAAAGCTTTCCAAACTGTGATGCTGCGTTAAGAATATGCGCCATCCTCGGGTGTGAGCACCCCACAATTACAACGATCCCTTTGTCTATTTTGACCGCCATGGATTGTTCTATATTGTCCAGTTCTCCGGTAGAAAAGACATTCTCATGGATTTTCAGAGGTTCACTCACGGAAACCAACTCTTTTACTCCGCGAACCCCTCTCAGTGAAGAGGGAACATAAATGCTAACATCACTGTTCACATTGAGAAATGCTGAAAGACCGCCTACATGGTCAAAGTGTGCATGGGAAATAAACACTTCATCAATCGAGGAAGGATCAATATTGAGTTTTTCCATGTTGGAAAGCAATATGGAGCCATTTGTCCCGGTGTCAAAAAGGATTGTTGGGGTATTTTCTATTTCAACCAAACAAGAAAATCCCCAATCAGCCTGAAGCCCCTTTTTGTAAGCATCATTATCATATATGATTGTAACTCTCATCTTTTCCTCCTTTTTTATTATTTCAACCTTTATTAAGCTTATCAGTCTCTATTCAGGTTCAAGATTCCACGCTCATCCTGCCCGCCGTGGAGCGATTTGCTTGAAATATCCTATTGTTCCTGCAATATGTCAGAAGCTGTGTTTGTAGAGATCAGGTTTAAAACCAGATCCGGGCAAAGGATTCACGGTTCAACGTTCACCGTTCACGGCTCAAAGCTACACAGATAAAATACAGTCGAATCATGAGCCTGGCGTATCTGGTTCTATTTGAAAAGATACATAAGAAGGTCATCCGCTTCTTGCCATAAGCCACGCCATATTGCATAGATGTCAACCATGAACGTTGAAACGTGAATCCGACAACCTGCATAGTTGCACTTATTATTAGGATCGGTCTTTCGGCCGCCAAATAGGTTTTATGCTATTAACGTCTTTTATACGTGAAATTAGCCTTCCCTTCAAGCCCATTAACAGGAAACAGGGCAACATGGTAGTAAAACGTATACCCTATTAATTTTTATTCCTTTTTATACCTGTTTTAAATCTACCTTTAGTAGAAAAATGCCGTATTGATTTTTTGCAAATGGCTTGTTATGCTTATATACTTAGTAAGGAATTAAGGTACCATTTAATAGATCTTTAAAGATTCTCAGGATAAACGTGAATTGCACGGAAATAGTTTGATTCGTACACAGAGTAAGATATCATTCGATCAGGGGGCTCTCCATAGCCCCCTGACATAGTTGACAAGTCAATAAATACTTGCTTGCCCTACCTATAAATGGAGTGATTGAGTTAATAGCTCATAATCAGGGATAACAGGAGGACACATGTACAGAAAAAGGATAAAGATTGACCTTCTGATTCATGACCTTAAGGTTCCCCTGGCGGTTGTTGAAACAGGTATTAGTTCGTTACTACAAAGAAAAAATAAATACGGGCCTGTTTCAGAAAATCAGGAGAAAGTCCTCATGAGAGTAATGAGGAATACAAAGGTTATCAAATCTCTGGTAAATGATATCCTGGAATAATAATATATATCAAATAACAACATTATATAAAATTATACAAGGATTTGGCAGGTCATCAAGAAATAAAAATGATAAATCTATAACTTATATTATTGATAATCATATTGATAGAATTTTTAATAGTTCAG
>JAWOBA010000130.1:0-27308 GCA_046498285.1 Desulfatiglandales bacterium
CATTCTCGAAACCTTCTTCATGAACCTCTTTCACGGCGGGCGACTGGCCACGATGCCACCCAAGCTGGTCAACGAAGAGGGCGATCTTTTCGTCTATCGCCATAAACGATAAATTACCTGGATGCTGGTCCTATAATGGTTATACAAACAGATGGTCACCCCCTTTATGGCAATAATTATCCCCAACACGAGCCTTTGGGGAATACAAAAATTGTGGAGCCACCGGGCGGAATCGAACCGCCGACATCCTCATTACGAGTGGGTTCCAGGGGTCTTCGCCAATATACCGAAATCACTTAACTATTTAATTTTATTCGATTTGTGAATATAAACAATAGAAACAAAATAAGCTAAAAAATCAATTACTGTCACATTTTGTCACAATTTGAAGGGGGTGCCTCTAAATTAAGGAATTCTATCCCCCTATATTTTTTTGGATAGAAAACTTATCATATGATAAAAAAAGTTGACTTTTTTATAATATGATATAAAATATATATATCATTACTATTAGGGGATAACTAATTGGATCAAGTCAAGCGAGCGTTTGTTGCCAAGTTCCTAAAAGAATTCAAAAAAATAGCAACGGAAGGCAGGGGAATTGATTTTATACCTAGAGTCAAGAACCGTGATGCATTATTAAAGCTGGGCCTCACCAAAAAGAATGCTAAGCAAGAAATATTAAGCTTATCTGTAAACGATTATTGCAGCGGCCCAGAACCTGATAAGGATAAGCAAGGGGAAATTTGGGAATTTGGAAAGATGCTACAAGAAAAGGAAGTTTATATTAAACTAAAAATTGCACAGGTTGGGGAAGAACAGATTGCAAAATGCATTTCCTTCCATCCACCTGAGTTTCCTCTACGTTTTCCTTTAAGAGAGAGGATAAAAAAAGGAGGTGAGAAAAAATGAGAGGTATTTGCCCAAACTGTGAAAAAGAGACTGATCTAGAATTAATTCAGTCTAAAGAAGAGATAATAATACGAGGAGAACCTATTAAGGTAGATGTTGAATATTACAAATGTTTGACCTGCGGAGAAGAGTTTGAAGATCCTCGCTCTAAAGACGATCCCATAGAAAAAGCATATAGAAAATATCGGAAACAACATGGAATGATTCAACCTGAAGAGATAAGAGCTTTACGTAAGCAATATGGACTAACTCAAGCTGAAATGGCCAAACTTCTAGGGTGGGGTGCAATTACACTAAGCCGATATGAAAATGGTGCTCTTCAAGATGAAGTCCATGAAAAAATACTAAGATTAGTTAGAGACCCGAGGAACATGCTAAAGCTGATTGAAGAAACCCCAGAAGCTCTTTTAGATGAAAAAAGGCAACGTAAATTAGAAGATTTACAGACCGCAGAGCATAAAGCTTATCCCTTCGAAAGGATCTATGAGGAACGATTTGGGAGATATGAAGCGGATGAATTTAGTGGATATATCACGTTTGATCAATCGAAGCTGATTAATGCAATTATATTCTTTTGCGAAGGAGGTATTTTAAAAACGGTTCTTAATAAGCTTCTTTTCTATGTAGATTTTAAGCACTTCAAGGAATATGTCGTATCAATTACTGGCTCGCGATATGCAAGATGTCCTTTTGGGCCAGCGCCAGATAAATGGCAGCATTATTTTACTATGCTTATCGATGAAGGTTTTCTGAAAACTGATGAAATTTTTTACGATGAAGATGTAACTGGTGAGAAACTTACATCTCAAAAAAGTCCAAATCGAAATGTTTTTTCAGATACAGAATTAATCACATTGATATCTGTAAAGAAACACTTTCATGGATGGACCGCAAAGCGGATATCTGAGTTCTCCCATAACGAAAAAGGCTACAAAAATACTCTCCAAGGTAGATTTATTTCCTATAGTTACGCTAATGATTTACAACTTTAATAACCGAAAACAGTGAATTTGAAGGGATCGCTCACCAGCAACGAAAGGGCAGTTCCCGGCTGCCCTTCCCTTCAAAAACATCCGGGCCATTGCGGGGATGGGATATGAAAAAGATCACCAAGCCAACATTTAAGATCCGTGGCTATCGCCCCTCTAAACCTTCTCAAAAACCTTTCGAACAGGCTTATTTACCACCTTTACCTGAACATCTAAAGAAACATACTGAGCCTAAGCTTGCTCCATGTGGAAGATTAAGTGATGCAATAGACATAGCCACACGATTACTTCCAGAATGGAATGCACACAGAATCACTGATGAGGAGAAACAGTATCAATTCTTAAATGCTATCAATGACATTGTTTTATGTATACGAAGGACAAGAAGCCGTCGGCCCAAAAAACGAGGCATACGGGAAGATGCTTTGAATTTTTTGATGACAGCTATGATAGAAAGAATAAATAAGACTGCTCGTGATTTCTGCATTTGGAAGAATCTTGACTCGGATCCCGGGGATATAGCCCTTGAATGGGAGCAGACTGCCTATGAAATGACGAAAACGCTTATTTTGGGAGATACAGTAAAAGGTCTTGAGGCATTCTATACTCAATATCCTGTAGAAATAGTTAAGAAGCAAAGCAGAAAAATGGAATATGTGAGGCAAAAACATAGACATCTTGTCAATAGAGAGCTGAAAAATTTCATTAAGGTGCTATTCAATACGATAAGAATGATTGAATATGTTGACGAAACCTCGGACGCTGAGAGGAAAGGAATGACTACAGATCCCAAAATGTTAGACATAATCAAGATTCTTGCCTGTCGGGAAACAGCAGAGGATAGTTTTCAGAATTTTACTAATGAATTTCGAGAGAAGCATAAGTTAACCGGGGGTGCTGGATATGATCCTCTTTTCCTTAAACCTAATGAAAAAGATTTATTAGATAACTATAAACAGATTCAAGCCTGGTACGACAGCTTTAACAATGGAGAGCTTGAAGGAATTAAGACAAAGACTGAATTGGATAACTACATCGAAGAACATGATTTGAAAGACAGAAATGGGAACAAAATGACCATCCAAAAGGTAATAGAAGGAATTCAAGACATACCCCATAAAACCTCTAACCTCTTTGAATATCTTTTCATAAAGGAAAAAACTGCAAGCCTTGGACTTTTTGGGAGGCTCAATCGTCTTTACAAGGCTCTCGACAACTATAACATACCCATTCAAAAGGCAGATGATATATATGATAATTATATCTATGGTACATACCCCGATGATGAAGCTTTCAAAAAGCTACCGAGCAATGAAGAGTTGAAAGAAGAGATTAATCAACAGATTGCAGCCATAGAAAGAGTCGAAATGAAAGAAGCTCTAATTGAAATGGCACAAAATTTATCCCCTCGGCAGATAGACTATTTAGCCTTGATGTTAAGATATCATAGCGATGTTTCCGAGGTAGCTAATTCATTAGGTGTTTCCAGGAGGACTGCATATAGACATTTGAACCAATTGAAGAAATTATTCAAGGGTCATCCTGCCCGCGAAATCTTGTTTGAATAATACCTAGCCCCTGACTCCACTTACAAAAGCCCCATTAGTCACAGATGCTGATTAATAGGGCTTTTTTATTTCCTTATTACTTCCCCGAGATGTGTCACACTTTAACTTACAATCTTTTAGTTATACAAATAAGGGTGCATGTCTTTAATAGGAAATTTAGAAGGATGACAAATTTTACTGTGACCAGAGAACAATATTTGAAGCGAAGGATTTACCTTAAAAGGCAACATATTTTCATTATCAGGGAGGATATAAGAGAGCTTGAAAAGAAGTTAAAGTCTTTGAGCGAGAAAGAGAAACAAGAAGAAGTATTAATCTAAACTAATTAGTGCGATCAATGACCTTTGAACCTAACAAAAAATTCAAGAAGGTATATGATCGGCTCTTTGCAAAGAATCCCGCAGGTGCCAATACATGGCTATTGCTCCAAGAGCTGAAGGATGAAAAAAGCCAGATTATCACAGATGAGCAAGAGCTTGCTGAGCTGCTTGCTATTAGGTTTCCTGATGGCCTGGATAAATATGCCTTCGGAGGTCCTGGTAATGAATGAGCATATTCCCGGCGGCCATTTCCTTGTGGCCCGGAAAATCTATAGATCAAATATATGGTTGAAACATCCGTTCTACTTGAAGATTTTTCTGTGGATTATCGGCAATGCCAGTCATGCGGATCATGAAAAAAATGGGCGTCGATACAAACGTGGGGAGCTCATTACGACCTATGATGAGATCATTAAGGGCGCAGCTTACTATTTCAACAAGCAACATATCGTTCCTACCTTAAAGCAAGTTAGGCTCATCTTACAGTGGTTAGAGAAAGAAGGCATGATAAATGTCAAGCCTATAAGAAAAATTGAGCCTAATCAGCGTCTAACAGGGGCAGACCCAGGGGCACGCACAAGGGCATACGTAGGAATCAGAATAATTGTAATAAATTATGATCCTTATCAAGATTCAAAAAATTACAAGGGCAGAGACAAGGGCAGACCTTCCGTCCAACTGGGGCACGATAACAAGAATGGTACAACAATGGATAAAAATATATATGCTCAAAATTTCCTTAAATTCTATGAAAGATACCCCCAACACGTAGCAAAAAAACAAGCCTATCAAGCATGGCAAAAATTAGAAGAAACGGAGGATATGGAAACACTATTGCCTCTCCTAATAGATGCCATAGAAAAGCAAAAGCAAGCTGAGGAAACTGCAAAGGCCAACGGTGAGTTTGTTGCTAAATGGCCATATCCGGCAACATGGTTGAACGGTAGAAGATGGGAGGATGAAGTTGAGATAGAAAAGAGGTGGGATCATGCCAACTGATACCATGGACATTGACCATTATTTAAACTACAAGGGCCCGGACCAGGTTGTCACTTCTTTTGAGTTAGAGGATATTTTAGCGCAATCAAGTGACAAGGCTTTATGTGTCAAATCAAAGATGCATACCCTTGACAGACTCTTGGAAGGTTTTGAGAGTGGTGAGCTTATCGCTATATCAGGCCCTAGGAAGTCAGGTAAAACCCTCTTTGCGCAATCCCTCACCGTGGGCTTTCTTCCTACTAAAAGCCTTTGGTTTTCATATGAACTCACCTTAAAGCAGTTTTTAAGAACATTTCCAGAGTTACCGTTATTTCTATCACCATTGAAGTTAAAAGCCTACTCCTTGCCATGGCTCAAAGAGAGGATACTTGAAGCCATTTTTAAGCACAGTATAGGTGTGGTGTTTATTGATCACCTTCATTTCCTTTTCGACATGGTGAGGGCAAAAAATACCTCTCTTGAAATCGGGCAAGTCGTGAGATTTCTTAAGGGTCTAGCCATTGATTACAATTTGATAATTTTTCTTCTATGCCACATGAAGAAGATATCTTTTGACAAAGAACCTGACGATTCAGATGTGAGGGATTCAAGCCTTGTAAGCAGTGAAAGCGATGTCGGCTTAATACTGTGGCGCCTTGTAGATACTAATAACCAAGCCATGGTCAAAGTGGCCTACAGTAGGCGAACTGGGGTTTTAAGCAAGACAGTCAAGATAGCTAAAATTAATGGGTTATTGCGAGAGGTCTAGGATGAATGGCGCTGAGGTTAAAGAAAAGGCTGACAAGGTATTACAGGAGCTCGAGCGGGACTTGAATACTTACCAGCCTTTAGCCTGGGGAATGCTCTGGGATATTGAGGCAGTTGAGAAAATGGAAAAGCTTGTGTCCTTCTATCAGGATAGAAAAAGATACTGGATTAAGCTCTTGGCCGGGGCAAATGAGGTTACAAGAGGGGTACTGCTTGAGTTTATGAGGCTTGCAGACCTTGAGATTGAAGCGGCAGAAACAGTTTTATTTATTATTCAAGGGGGAACAAGACAAGAGCAATCAAAAAGAAGGGTGTACTGAATCAGATGAGCTCTCTTCAAACTATAGAACCCTTATTAGACGCAAAGGAAGTGAAAAGCCTTCTCAAATGTTCCTTGCCTTGGATATATAAAGCGGCAGATCAGGGGTTAATACCTTGTGTTCGTATTCCATGTCCGGGAAATGGGAACCAAAGGGAAAAATTTATGGTGAGGTTTAAGAGGGAAGACGTCTTCAATTTCATCCAAAAGTATTACAATAATTGACACCCGATGTCACACGATATTTATATTATATTGATATCATTACACATTTCCAGATAACACCTCATAGGGAATGAGGTCGCCCAAAGCAGTTTAGAGAAAATTAATAGAAGGTGGAAACGTTTCCACCAAAGTTGCAACCTGTTGTCATAGGATGATTTAACCAATGCCAGCATTAAAGACAGACATCGAGAAGCTCAAGGATTTGCACAGCAGAGGATTAAGCGTCACCGAAATGGCCCATGAATTGGGAGTCCATAAGGGAACTGTGAGCAAACAGCTCAAGAAACTTAACCTCGTGGTTGCAACGGAAACTCTCAGACCCAAAGTAGCTGAAAAATTCGTCAAGAGGAATGATGCGGCAACAGAGCACCTAATGTTTTTAGCGGACAAGGCCAAGAGCGAGCTTGATTGGATTGAGAAGACCATTCCCCCCAAAGATACCAAGCAATACCGGGAATGGCAGGAGCAGAAACTAAAATTTTGTGCGGAGATGCGCAAACTAATTACCTCAATGGCAGATATTGGCTATAAGCTTTTTCATACTGCAGAGGTGAAAGAGATCCTCGAGATTATTTTGGAAGAAATAGGCTATGAATCAAAGGATTGCCAAAAAAGAATTTACGAGAGGATTGAACGGAGAAGAGCTGTTCGATTCCCTTCTCTCTTCAATGGCTCAATGTCTTGATTTAAATCAAGAAGCTCCTCCGTTTCCTGAGTGGGTAACAAACATAACCCTCGACGGGAAACCCTTCACCTATCAACTTCATGAGTATTTAATTGAGCCATATAAAGACAACCATCCCCACCAGGTGGAAATGAAGGCGACACAGTTGGGGCTCACCAGCAAGGCCATGCTAAAAGTGGCGTATGGAGCAAGATATGGCAATTACCGGGGGATTTTATACCTTTTCCCTTCTAAGTCAGACGTCACGGACTTTAGCAAAGGCCGGATTGACCCACTGATTCAGGAGAATCCTGACACCATAGGACAATGGATCAGGGACACCGATAGTGCAAATATTAAGCGCATATGGAATGCTTTTCTTTATCTCAGAGGCATGAAATCAAGGGTAGGGCTTAAATCAGTACCTATCGACTTTAGTATTTTCGACGAGCTCGATGAGGCCCCTCAGAACGCTATTGATATGGCCATGGAAAGGATGGCGCACAGTGAATTTAAGGAGGTGCTTAAACTCTCTAACCCTACACTTCCCGATTATGGGATTGATAAGGCCTTTCAGGAAACAGACCAGAGATATTGGCTCTTAAAATGCCCTAAGTGCGGAGAATATACTTGTCTTGAGGATACCTTCCCGGATTGTCTAATAACTCACAATAACCATGTGATTAGAGCCTGCCAGAAATGCGGCGCGGAGCTCAACCCTTCTATCGGTCAATGGGTGGCAAAGAAACCCGGGATAACCGACAAGCGAGGCTACCACTACAGCCAGCTCTTTAGTCACTTTGTAGATCCTGAGGATATCCTCCATCAATTCAGGACCACCAATAACCTCACTGACTTTTACAACCTCAAGATAGGCATTGCTTATGTAGAGGCTGAAAATCGATTAAGTGTTCAGGAAGTGTTAGCCTTGTGTGGAAATGAAGGAATTGCTGGCTCTGACCCTGGCCCCTGTTCGATGGGTGTCGATCAAGGAAAAGATCTTCATGTGGTGGTAGGGAAAAGGCATCCGTCTAGGCACGGAAAAATCATCCATCTTGGCATTTACAAGGATTGGGAGGAATTGGACAGATTAATGAAAAACTTTCATGTATCGAGGTGTGTAGTGGATGCCTTACCTGAGACAAGAAACGCCAGGGCATTTGCTGAAAGGTATAAAGGAAAGGTTTATTTAAACTACTATAATGAGCATCAGAAAGGGCATTATGCCTGGAACGAAAAAGAATTGATCGCTCAATGCAACCGGACAGAATCCCTTGATGCTTCCCACCGTGAAATAATGGAGGAAGAACTCATCCTTCCCAAGGAATGTGGGCTTACCAGCGAGTTTGCCGAACACCTCCACAACGTAGCGAAAAAGCTTGAGGAGGATGATGAGACAGGTTCAAAGCGTTATGTCTATGTCAGGCTTGGTCCTGATCATTTTAGGCATGCTTTTAATTATGAGGCTATGGCCCGGAGTATCCTTGCTGCACGGTTATTCCCTGAATTTGGTGAAAATAATGTTATAGGAGGAATTTAAAAAAATGGAGAATTTATTGCTTCCCGATCAACGGAAGCCTGAACTATTTTACGACGTATACCTTCAAGGGGAGAAGGAAAAAACTACATCTATCAGAGGAGGGATTGCATGGCCCCAAGCCGATGCACCAGGGTATCTTATTATGGTCGCTCAGCTCGAGAAAAAGGATAGGGATGGGAGCTTGAGATTCCTTGCGTTTGCGGAGGACCAGGCTGCGCTTATGAAGGGTTTTTTTGAGAAAATAGCTTTGGCTTGCCTTCACTGGCCAGTAGATGCTCTCTGTCATGGTGACGGCCCAGGTGAGCAGGATTATTCGAGGCAGCTTTACGACTATCTTGAGACAAGGCAGAAGAGATACGAAATTCGCAAGATGCCCCAAATTGGGCCTACGGGTATGGCGCTTGAAAATCCTTGGATGCAGCGCCGAAAGAAGATTGCTTTTTTAACACAACTACTGAGGGATCATATTGCTAATCATACCTTACTTTTCTTTCAGGCAAGTGATGGGAGAACCCCTTTGCTATTGGATAAAGTTCGACACACAGATCTTGAAGCAAATCCTTTAGAGGTGGCTGAGATTAAGGCGCTGGCTTTTGTGATGGATGATTTTAGTCTTGCTCCATGGATACCACCAGAGCATATAGAGAAAGATGATTATTGAGGACTATTTTATGGAAGATGGGACCTTTAGAAGATCTTTTAACACAGGAATACCAGAAAGAGAGGGAAACGATAGCACCTTTGAGGGATGCTGCGTGAGAGAACAGACCTGTTCAAGGAGAATGATCCTGACTTTGACAAAGAACCGTTCTTAGAGATTGTGCAGGGGGAATTATGAGAATCCAAATACAAAATAAAAATGGATTTAAGATTGTTAATCTCAATCGAAGGCGGGCTATCCGTGAGAAGTGCTTAAACTGCTCAGCATGGAGCATTAAAGAGGTTGAGGACTGCCAGCATACAGACTGCCCATTATATCCTTACAGATCAGGCAAGGGGCCACAGAATGCAAAGGCCAGGGGGAAGGCTATAAGGGATTATTGCTTATGGTGCATGAATGGAAACGCATCCGAAGTACGCAAATGCCCTACCAGGGATTGCCCCCTTTTTCCATATCGGCAAAGTAAGGTTGATACTACCATTGAAATTATGCCCACAGGCGCTAAAAAAGGTCATATAGAGGCACTTCCAGAACTTAAAAAGATAGGGGCTATAGGATAGCATAGGGGAATTTTGAGAAAGATGGTGGATATTCCCCTGAAAACCAGACCAGTAAAGGTTTAACGGACTCTTAAGCCTGAATGTTCTTTGAATTCAGAATCCGAGGTGTGCTAATGGCCAGCCCAAAGTCGGCTATAATTCACCAGAGAAAACAAATCCCATCATGGGAGGGACGAAACAGGGTGCCCTGCCAAGGCAGGTAGGAAGCCTAACCGAAAAATGGCCTAATGATTTGGAAACCATGCTCCATGGAAAATAAAAATTTGCTCTCACTCCATAATGTACCATTCTTACGGAGAGGTCAGGGCTGAGCTACTCTGACGTCCAAAATGGTATAAGGAGCTTTTTACACTGGTATGTTCTTATCTTTTATTTACGCAAACCTCGAAGGGTTTCTAACAAGAAAACGGTTTGCGTAAAAACTGTGTGTTTGCACTTTAAAAAAGGACATGATTTCAATAGATTGAAAAGCGATTGCAGTTCCTATTTCAAAGAACAAGCCAGTGTAATGTCGGGAATAAATGAGTACGCTTCTATCCAAATGAATTGCAGTTCCTATTTCAAAGAACAAGCCAGTGTAATTCTAATATGATTAGTGCTTCCAGTAGTTCAGTTATAATTTCAGTTCCTATTTCAAAGAACAAGCCAGTGTAATCGCAACCCTATGTTGCGGTGGGGTACGTCAATTAAATTTCAGTGCCTATTTCAAAGAACAAGCCAGTGTAATCTCATTCTCTAATTGCAGCTTCCATAACTTGATTTATTGCAGTTCCTATTTCAAAGAACAAGCCAGTGTAATATCCACGCTGTCCTAATCCTTCCGGTAGGTGTCTAATTGCAGTTCCTATTTCAAAGAACAACTCAGCTCACCTTTTGTAGCAGTTTTGGGGATCGAGTCTTTTCCACTCCCGCTCTGTTAACTATTACAGGAGATTTCCCCAATTTCTTTATGGTGAACATTTCACCATTCTGGTCAACTACCTGATCTCCTCTCCTGAAAACAGTATCAATCAACAATGATTCAGGAATTGGCTCCTGTCTCATGTGTTTTCTGAGAAACCGATTTTTCCGCAAGATGACATGGCTCTTGCCTGCTTGATCTTTCCCGACCACGACACTGTCATTCGGAGTGGCTACCTTGTAATAGTTATGATTTATTTTTGCCAACTGAGAAGACCCTGTGCCTGTAACCATACACTTTAATCTTCGGCATAGCACCTCTTTGGCCTGTTCTTCATTCAGGCATTTACCTTTGGCAATAGCATACTTTTCAAACAGAGAGCTGAGCCGATCCCTTAACTCATCACTGATAATTCGATTCTCTTCACCTCGTGGAATTTCAGTAACCAGTCTGTATTGCGTAATCACTCCGTTTTTAAACGAAACCGGATTCTGATCATGCAACTGTGATGATCGTTTATCCTGCTTCGCTCTGAACTCGATCAGGTAATCTTTCTTCTCAATACCATCGGTATCTATGTTTGGTTTGAGAGTCATGTCGACCATGCCTTCTTCGTTGGTCTCTTTCCTGGACGCTAGAATAACCGCATCAAGGGCGTGATGTATAGGATTGCTCCGCTCTTTGATAAATCCCCACCACTTCCTGAAATGCGCCGTGATGAGTCCACTCTGCCGTTCGATGCTGAGGTCTGGATTCCCCGTGATATCTCTAAGCCTCTGTGACAGGTACCGCCATCCAATACTTGTTTGGCCCATATATTTATTGAAGTCCAGACTCTCTTGATAGGTGGAATCCAAAAGGATGTTCTTCTTGAGGCCATCTTCCAGTAACTGCACCACCTCAATCTTAGGGAGTACACCCCACTCTAGGGGAGTACGGCCTCTCTTCTTATCATTGCAATCTCTGCACGCCAGGGCAAAGTTGGCATAGATATTCAATCCATTCTTTTTCTTGGGATAGATGTGATCATGCGTCATTCTGCTGATGTCAAATTTCTTTCCGCAATAGACGCAATGCCCTTGAAATTCTTCGTAGAGGCTCTCTAAGAGGCCTTTGCTCTTTTTCACATGGCCTTTTTGATAGTCCTCCTTTAGGAGCTTGCTTTTTCCTTTTGTCTTGGCAGCGACATCAAAGTTATTTGCCTCCATCATTACGTCTTGGAAGGGGTATCGTGGAACAATCTCCTCGGTGAGGACCTTGCATACATTATCGATCTTCACCTTTGTTGAGGGAAGGACCCGAACTATAGCTTTGGTGGCTTTGGTGAACTCATGGTGTTTGAGGATGTGGTCTTTACAGAAAACCGTTCTCCCCGTGAGTTTACCTTCAGCAATATCGTAGATTTGCTTTCTTGAATATTCGTTGATGTGGACCTTTCGAAAGAACTGCTTGAGGGCTTCCTTCCCTTCAGTCTGTAATGCATGATCTCGTATGAACTGCTTTTGTTCCTCGCTAATAGGGAGATCCATAAGGATATTTTCAATGAGCAGGTCATGTACGTTCTTCTTGAGGGATGTATTCTTTCCACAGATTTTGCATTTGGTCAGGATACGGTTTTTGAATCGTTTTGGTCTATACTGTTTGTTGATAAGAGACACAATGTGCTCATGCATTGTGTCTGATACATTCTCAGAAGAGAGGACTTTTTGGATATCAGTGATGACTTCTTCGCGGTGTCGGGCATTACGATCTTCTTCCTGCTTTGCTCGTTCCTCTTCATCGTATTCTCTGTAATCATACCCTCTCTTATGTGCGAGGCGATAGATTTCCTTCTGTGCGACCTGCGAGAGGGTGCTCTGGTCAAGGTATTTTTTGAGATCCCTGAGTCTTCTCTTTTTGGTTTTTCTCGACCTTCTCATAGAACGCAGGGCTCTCCTCTGCTCGTATTTATCAGGGATATCGGATCTCATTCTGACGGTCTTGGCATAGAGGACGTTGTTATTACGAGTGTCAACTACTGCCAGACCAGTATATTTACCACCGTAATCTATTCCGAGCCTGAGCACGTTACTTACCTCCAAGGGCAACAAACCCCACCTCTATTTATGAGAAATGGGGTCTACGCATGAAACATATTACCTCGGTAAGAGTTATTGGTTGGCGTTTTTACTACCAAACATAAACCACCTTAATACAACTCCTATTTATTGGAGATGTCAAGGGGGTTTTGAAGATAATAAATGACTATGAAGTATCATATTGAATGAGAAAGGTATGTTGATAATGGCCTAATTAAGCTCCGATGGTGTCCCCAGGCCCGGGTATGAAAGGCCACAGTCCACAATCGCGTCATGCCCTGTAGGACTGTGGTAATGCTCGGAGCACACATGCTTAAATACCAGGGCAACAGGATCAATCAATGAATGGGCTTCTGCTCTCCGCTCTTCCCTGCAATGGCTATGGTTTCGTGAGAGGTATCAAGCATCTCCTGCCAACCCACACGATCATGAACACAGGTTTGCAATTGAGTCAAAAGCTTTACAGACTGTTTGAGAGTTATCACTAGTTGGTCATTCATTTTCTCTAACAGAGTGATATATGCAAAGAGTTTTTGTGTTGCGTCTCTCGTCAATTGCCATTCCCCAAATAAAACAAAAGCTATTTTTCGGGTTCGTTATCTTCATCCAAAAGTACAGCAGTTTTAAAGTCTTCAGCAAGCAATTCGTCTCCTGTGCTTTCACGTAGATTGCTAGCAGATGCTTCCACACTCGTGTATATTTGATCCAATGTTGCACTGCTTGTTACAACCTTAACAAAATTGTGGAAGGGTTCTAGATCTCTGATCTCTGGGATTTTTTTAATATATATATAAAAATTGTTAATCACAGTTTTCTTCTTATCTTCAACCTTACATCTATCTTCCCATTCCCTCTTATATATTTTTAAATGATCAGCTTTGATTGTTTTTCCAAGGCCTGATTTGCTGTGGACTTTATCATGATGGTGCAAGCATAACACACAAAGGTTTTCTGGATCATTGTTAGATGGGTTTCCATCAATATGGTGTATATGGACATTTTTGCCTTCTTCGTGGCAAATACAGCAAAGATGCCTATTAGCTACAAGGATTTTGGCTTCGACACTATTTGGTATTTTTCGTCTCTTTTTTGCCATATTTGTTCAGAACATCTTTCATGGCTTCTTCAAGGAGTTGATTTTGACGTTTGCTTTGTTTGATAGCTAAAATCTTAAATTCTTTGATGAGGCTTTCTGAGACTGTGGTATTGAAGAAAACTTTTTTATCTTTATCCATGATTACTAATGAGAAATGGCATGATCTATTAAAATTTTATCGTGGTCCCCGCCTGTATACCAGGCATAAAATAAAGTGAAAGCGAAGAATAAAATCCAAAAAATTATCCAAAAAGTTTTATTAGTTTTTAAAAAGTTAATTAATCTCAGAATCATACAAACTATCTTGAAAGAATATTTATCTTATAAGGAAGTAAGCTTATCAAAAGAGTTTGTTGAAGTCAACAAATGGGTTGACAAATGGGTTGACAAGATAAGTTATTTTGTAGTATTGTTGAAATAACAATTTAACAATCTTAAACCACAAGCAATGACAACGAAACCAAACAATAGACCGTTCAAGATACCTCATGCCGTGAGGCATGGGGCGGCTGCTTGTGGCCGAGATTACATCTTGAGCGGTTTTACTTTTTAGAAAGGGGTAATTATGGCAACGATAAGAAAAAGAGGGAATTCTTATCAGATTGACTATTTTGACCCTAATGGAAAGAGGGTTAGAAAGTCTTTTGATAAGAAAAAAGAGGCAGAGGCTGAACTCGGCAAGCGTGTTTCTCTTATAGCAGAGGGAAGATATCTTGATGTAAAGAAGGATTATAAAACAACTCTCAAGGAGCTATTAGAAAAGTATAAAGAGAACTATAAAATCCAGCGCAGTTTCCAGGGTGGAAAAGACTACTACCTTAAAAATTTCAAGGAACATTTTGGAGAGGATACCAGGCTCGATAATATCAGATATGTTGACCTTGAGACCTATCGAAACAAATTGAGAGAAAAACCCACCAGACATGGTACTCTTAGGGCAACCGCAAGTGTCAATCGTGAAATAGCCTGTTTGCGACACGTTTTTTCTAAAGCTGTAGAGTGGGAAATGATGGAGCAGAACCCATTTACTAAAGGCAAGGCGCTTGTTGCCAAAGCTAATAATAAACGATTCAGATATCTCACTGAGGATGAAATAGAAAAGCTGCTTAATAATTGTGTAAATGATTATACCAGGGATATCGTAACAACGGTTATTAATACAGGAATGAGGAGGCAAGAGGTTTTAGGTCTTAAATGGGACCAGGTGAAGAAAGATGGATTTATTTATTTATCCAAGACCAAAACGGACGAGTCCAGACAGATCCCGGTCAATGATGATCTTGCAGCATTGTTCAAGGATATCAGAAAAAGGAATCAACTAAGATCCGAATATGTTTTTTGTGATAATAAGGTCAGGCCCTTTAAGCAAATTACAAAATCTTTCATGGCAAGCATAAGGCGCGCCGAGATAGAAGACTTTCGATTCCATGACCTGAGACATACCTTTGCAAGTCATTTTGTAATGAGGGGAGGATCTTTAAAAGAGCTCCAAGAAATATTAGGTCATAAAAATATCACTATGACTATGAGATATGCTCACTTGAGCCAAGAGCACAAAAAGAAAGCGGTCAATCTTTTAAATGGATTGACTTCTAAAAAAGGGAATGATAAACAAGAAGAAGGTAAGGAGGCGAAAGAAAATTAATATGTGGTATCAAAGAAATAGGTGCTACTCTCAAATGGTACCACCTTTTTTTGTGTCACAAAACTGTCACATTTCAGATATGGAAAACCTTGAAGTGCAGAGCCACCGGGCGGAATCGAACCGCCGACATCCTCATTACGAGTGAGGTGCTCTGCCATCTGAGCTACGGTGGCCTTTCTATTCCCTGTTTATACCTTTTTTTATAAAGAGTCCAATCTTTTTAGAAATTAAACAAATGAAACAAGCTAAAGACTATCTTATATTTCCTTTAGATACTCCAACTTATGATGAGGCAATGCGATATGTAGAACTCTTAAAAGAACATGTGGGCATTTTCAAAGTCGGTCTGGAACTCTTTGTCAGTGTTGGACCGAAAATCCTTCGCGCAATTAAAGAAAGGAGTGATGCAGGTATATTTCTTGATTTAAAATTTCACGATATCCCCGCTACTGTCAAACATGCCTTCCTGGCTGCAAGTGCCTATGAGGTAACCTTTACCACTGTGCATTGTGATGAAGGAAAGGATCTTCTCCGCTCTGTTGTTAACAACAATCCTTCTGGTGTTAAGATATTGGCTATCACAGCGCTCACCAGCCTTAATAGTAACAATCTAAAAGAGCTCGGTTACCAAGATAAATACAGTACAGACATCACAGAACTGGTTATGCTTAAGGCCAGAATTGCCAAAGATGCTGGCTGTTCTGGTGTTGTGTGTTCCGGACTTGAGGTCGAAAGGGTTAAGGCTGAATTAGGAAAGGATTTTATCGCTGTCACCCCTGGTATAAGGCCATGGTGGTCTATCGTAGAAAAAGATGATCAGAAAAGAATTATTACTCCAGATCAAGCCATAAAAAAAGGGGCTGACTACATTGTGGTAGGCAGACCTATCCGGACTGCTGAAAAACCAACTGAGGCTGCAAAACGGATTATAGGTGATATTGAAATTGCCATTTCTCAATAATAGTTTCCTTTAGCAGACGCTAAACCACATAAACAGGTATCTTTGCTTTGGCTAGAATCTTTCTTGTATTGCTTCCCAAAAGCCTTCTGTCCCCTGGTTTTCCCTTAGCTGATACGACAATAAAATCATAATTGCCGCTTTCTGCTTCTCTCAGAATCTCGTCTGCTATCTCACCTCTTGCAGTTTTTGCTACCGCATTAATGCCAGCCTTTTTAAGTATCTTTACGCCACTTTCTGCATATTTAGAAGCATTTCTGTTTACAGCGCTATCTGTATCAATAGTCACTTCAGACATTCTAAATTCTGCACCGAGCATTTTATCTATAAGAGCATGGGATGGGCCTACGCTGAGAACAGTAGCTTCTGCCTGTAACTTACCAGCCAGGTATGCACCTGCTTGAATAGCATTTTCAGATTTTTCGCTACCCCCAGTACAAAAAAGTATTCTCATAGTTAAATCCTCCTTACTAGTATATCAAGGTTATCATATGCTTTTTTTTCCTGCGGGACAAATAAAAATCATCGTATGATACATCTCTGGACGAAGCCTTCCATGATTTCCTTAAAGCAATCAAGCTCTTCATCCGTGCAACTTTTCATATTTAAAAATGTATCATCTAATGTCTTAGAGGGAACGAAGTTTTGCAAAACATATAACCGCGCAGTTTGTATTAGTTGACCGATTTTATAGAAATCATCCTTTTCCAAAAGAGACTTTACCACAGTAGTCCTAAACTCATAATCTAATCCTGAATCCATAATCAGCTTAATACTGTTAAGAATTTTTCCCTTATCTATCTTCCTTTGTACTATGCGGTGATACTTATCCAACGATGTTTTTATATCCATAGCAATATAATCTACCAATTTCGATTGTATTATTCCTTTGAGCTTTGAAGGTAAGCTTCCATTGGTATCCAGTTTAATCATATAACCCAAATTTTTTATCGCCGATAAAAAAGTGATTAAGCCACTTTGTAAAAGAGGTTCTCCACCAGTTATAGTCACGGCATTCAGCTTTCCCTTCCGCCTATCCAAGAAAGATAATATTTCACCCTCTTTTAATTCAACGCCAAATTTTCTGGGGTTTACCAGTTCTGGATTATGGCAGTAAGGACACCTAAAATTACACCCCTGAGTAAAGACAATAGCACAAATGTTATCTGGATAATCGATTAGGGAAAATCTTTGAAATCCCCCTATAATCATAATTTAGACCTTAAACATCTTTCGTTCTTGATACTCCTCTTGCTTTCCCTTGTTCCACTGTTGCAAGGGTCGGAGATAACCGACCACTCTGGAATAGACCTCGCATTCTGCTCCACATTTGGGGCATACACTCTGCTCCCCGTTTAAATATCCATGAACAGGGCACACACTAAACGTAGGGGAAAACGTAAAATAAGGAAGATGATATTTTTCGCATATGGTGCGTACCAATGACTTAATGCTGCCAGAATTGGAAACTCTCTCACCAGCATAGATATGAAATACCGTTCCACCTGTATATTTTTGCTGAATACTATCCTGCAAATCCAGGGCATCGAAGACATCATCGGTAAAGTCAACTGGCAAATGGGTGGAATTGGTATAGAAACATTGTTCGCTATTGTCTCTGCCCCCAGATAGTATGTCAGGGTATTTTTCCTTATCAATCTTTGCCAGACTATATGAGGTTCCCTCAGCAGGGGTAGCTTCAAGGTTATAATTATTTCCTGTCTCACTTTGAAATTCTAGCAAAATCTCCCTCATGTAATCTAAAACTTGTGTAGCAAATTTCTTCCCCTCTCTATCACCAATGGTTTTACCAAGAAAGTTTTCGCAGGCCTCATTCATTCCAACAAGCCCTATAGTCGAAAAATGATTTTTCCAATATTCATTAAACCGTTTCTTTACATTCCTTAAATAATATTTGATGTAAGGATAAAGGCCTCCATCTGTGAATCTCTCCAGGACTTTTCTCTTGATCTCTAAACTCTCTTTAGCCAGGATCATCAAATCCTTAAGTCGGCTAAAAAATTCGTTCTCACTACCGCTAAGATACCCTATTCGTGACATATTAATTGTTACAACACCAATCGAACCTGTCAAAGGGTTAGAACCAAAGAGGCCGCCGCCTCTCTTTTCTAATTCACGGTTGTCTATTCTCAACCTACAACACATACTCCTCGCGTCCTCTGGGTTCATATCTGAATTTACAAAATTAGAAAAATAAGGGATTCCATACTTAGCTGTCATCTCCCACAGGCTATTTAGAACAGGATTCTCCCAGTCAAATTCATTGGTAATGTTATATGTCGGGATGGGGAAGGTAAAGACCCTTCCTCCAGCATCCCCTTCTGCCATAACCTCTAAAAAGGCCTTGTTAAAGAGATCAATTTCTTTCTGAAAATCCTTATAGGGAATATTCTGCGCCTCTCCCCCAATAATAACACCTTGCTCTGCGTAGTATTCAGGCACAGTAAGGTCCAATGTAACATTCGTAAAAGGAGTCTGAAATCCAACTCGTGTGGGCACATTAATATTAAAGATAAACTCCTGCAATGCCTGCTTTATCCCATCGTAGGTCAGACTGTCAAATCGTATAAAAGGGGCTAGCAGGGTGTCAAAATTAGAGAATGCCTGAGCACCTGCCGCCTCTCCTTGAAGTGTATAAAAGAAATTTACGATTTGTCCCAGTGCACTCCTGAGGTGTCTAGCAGGGCCACTTTCTACTTTTCCCCATACCCCTCTGAATCCTTCCACCAGCAAGTCATACAGGTCCCAACCAACGCAGTAGACAGAGAGAATGTTTAAATCATGAATATGGTAATCACCTTGTATGTGCGCTTCCCTGATCTCTGGAGAATAAATTTCGTTTAACCAATAGACTTTGCTAATCTCTGAGGAAACGTAGTTATTCAATCCTTGAAGAGAAAATGCCATATTACTGTTCTCATTGACCCTCCAGTCTGTCTTATTGAGATATTGATCCACCAACGCAACACTCGCTTTATCAGTTATTTCTCTTATTCTTGCATGCTGTTCTCTGTAGATAATATAGGCCTTGGCAGTTTTACGATACGGAGAGGAAAACAACACCTCCTCTACAATATCCTGAATCTCTTCTACTGTCGGAAGTTTTTCCACAATTACCTGAGTAGCTAAGTTTAAAACTTTAATGGTAAGCCTTTTAGCAACTTTTTCATCAAATTCTCCTGTTGCATTACCGGCTTTAGTAATAGCATTGGTAATCTTTTCGGCCTTAAAAGCCACTAATGTGCCATCTCTTTTTTCTATCTTAGTAAACATGATTTCATCTTTCATTTGTACCTTTATATGACATGGGCTAGCCCCATAAAGACTTCGCGTCTTTCGATCCCATCCAAAATTCTGAACAGTGCCAAGCTAAGAATATCGTGGGACCAAAGAGGCTATTTGTTGTTGTACTTGTTCTTAGAATCCTTTTAGACATCTGCTGCTAAATGAAGCATATGCCGCTTTCCTGTCAAGTAATCCTCTCAGGTGAGGGTAAACGCAACCAATGCATGTAATCAGTCTTTCGTATTATGATATTGTACCATTTTCCACAACATATAGTATATAAATATAATGGATATTCAATATATACTCAATACGGAAAAACAGTAACAAAGAAATCAACTGCTTTTTCTACACTCTTTCTTTTCAAGAGAGCTTCATTTTATCAGTATCAGTTTTTATCATAGACGAAGAGCAGAAGTCGACAATTATATGAGATAGCAAAAAATTATATAATATTTGGACTGAATCCTACAAAGCAGGGTGCAGCCTAAAACACTAAAGAAAGCCCTGCTTTAAAGATCCTTCCAGGTGATGGATAATATGTATTATAGGTTTCATCTTCAAGCCAGTCTTCATACCCAAGTGTAGAATACTCCTTATTAAAAAGATTTTCTACGCCTGCAAATACCGAAGCCTTATATTTATGGTGTTTCGGCCTATAATGAAGAAAAATATCCATTAGAGAGTAGTCCTCCAACTTTTCTCCATTATTATTTTTGTCATTACCTAAGTAGCATTCACTTGTATAACTGAGCTCTGGAACCAGGGAAAAACCGTAAGGAAAAAACAATTCTAAACCTAAAAGAGCCTTATGATTGGGAACCAAGGGAATATCTTTATCATCATAAATTCCCTTTGTAAATCTTGCGTCTTGATAAGTATAATTACCGTAAATATTGGTCTTTTTCCCAAGCTTATATGAACCATTAATCTCCAGACCTTGGTGTCTTGTTTCATCAAGGTTTTCATTTCTTAATGTAGTATTATTCCAGGCGATTTCCTTTTCCATGTCAATTCTAAATAACGTTATAGCAAACCTCAGGTTTTCAATGGGATAAACCTCTGCACCTATCTCATAATTCCTGCCTTCCTCTCCCTCAAGCTCCTTGTTAAAAGCATTTCCCCAACCCTGATAAGAGGCCTGTTCATCAGTAAAGGGGTATCTATATAGTTTTGTAAACTTTGCAAACAGCCTTGAACTTTTCTTTATTAAATGAGAAAGCCCAATGCTAATTGCCTCTCCGTGGTGATCTTTTTCTTCATCAAAGCCCTTTATATCGGTTATTGGATTGGTTTCTTTCCCCGTAATGGTTGCCTTTTCAATCCTTGCCCCTGCACTCAAAAGAAGGTCCTCAAAGAGATTCAATTCATTATTTATATAATATCCTACAGAATTCTTCTCAATTTCAGATAAAGAAGTCACCATATCTCTGCTTGTGTCAGTAAAGATTTTTAAATCAAGAGTTTCGTAGTAATAGTCTACACCCAAAATCAGCTTGTTTTTATGGCCTAGAATATCCTTATCTAATATATATCTGGGTGTTATTCCAAATGTATTTATTTCTGTATCCCAATATGAAGGGAAAGAATCCATAGATGAATTAATATCCTTTAACCCATATAAAAAATTAACGTCAAAACTTCCAAGATCAGCGGATATCATTTCCAGCCCTAAATTAACATCATAATGCTCATCCGACGATTCGTCATTATTGTTGGCCTTGGTCCATCTGGCGGGCCTGGCAGGTTGGTACTGTTTGCGATTTTCTTCCATTTCACTCTTTGTAAGATTTCCTGGCATTTCATAGTCAACCTTATTTAAAGATCCACCAAAGGAAATACTAAAAAAGTTGCTAAGGTCATATCCTAAATTAAAGCCAGCGCCTTTAGATGAGAACGCTGTTCTCTCTCTCCATCCATTTGTTTCTTGTAATTCACCTGAACAGGAATATGATAATCTGTCTTTAGAACCAGCAAGGCCAACTCTTACATCATGAAGGGCATCTTCTCCAATTATTCCTGAAATACTTACCTCTGGTTTACCTTCTCCTCTTTTCGTGATGATGTTAATTACACCTGCAACAGCATAATCTCCATAGAGAACACTGTTTGCGCCACTAACAACCTCTATCTTTTCAACATTATTTATGGGTATCTGTAGCCAGTTTATGCTTGCCATATCAGGCCTATTCAACCTTTTTCCATCCAAGAGGATTAAAACCCTTCCATGGCTATTTTGCCCAAAGCCTCTCATATCTATTTCCGCCTGTGAAGGATTGCCGGAAAAAGTTGTAAAATGGATACCAGCCACCTTTTCCAGAACATCAACAAGGCTAGTCGCTCCTGATTTTTTAATATCCTCAGATTTAATCACAGTAATATTTGCCGGTATCTTGCGTATTTCCCTGGTATCTCTGGTAGCGGTAACGACAACCTCTTCCAATGTTACGAGTGGCTTTTTAATTTCTTCTTCAGCCTTAACCCACCCAGGCATAGCCAATGCAGGCAACAACAATACGAATACTCCACACCATTTTTTCATCTTTAACCTCCTTTAGTTTTATAAGACTTGGCTCTATTTTTCCTTCCGTTATGTTCATCGAGCTACTATTTTTAATCCTGGAAGCATCGGGTGTCTATAGTAATCGGATTCGCCTCAAACCTCTTTATCCACAAAGCCGAAGCTCTTGACCAGTGAGCCTGAACTCTGATCTATCACTAACCTCAGCAATCATGCAGATAATCCTGTTCATCCCCTTTGCCGTAAGCAGCCACCAGGCATCCATAACATCATGGTCCCCTCCTATAGATGAAACTACCTCGACCCCGTCCGCCTTAAGCTTCAATTTTTTACCAGCCTCTTCAAAATCGATTGAATCATCCAGGCTCTCCTTGCCCACAAGATAAATAATTATTCCTGTTTTCATATGTACTTCCCCCTTTCATTATAAAAAAAGCCCGCCATTGGTCGGTCCTAAAATGGCGGGCTCAAGATTTTTCTACTACCTGCCCACATTCTCAGACCGGAGAATAGTTAAGGGTTTTTCCTGGCAGGTTTTCTGGCTTCTCCACCCTTTTAGCGACCTTCCCATCCCGCTTTCTTGGAACAGTGGTAAAAAAATACTAAAAAGGCTCCCTTTTCTTATCAAAAAAAGAAAAAGGCAGAGTTACAGCAGCAGTCTTCTGCAGCGGCCTTTCACCGCTTTCCCTTTTTAACCAGGAAAACTCTTAAACAAAAAAACCGATTTTCCTCATCTTTAAGGAAATCGGCATATAGATAACTTTTACATATTGTTTTGCCTTGATCTCCAGACCAGGAAATAATCCAGCATACTCGATAAGGTTTTCTGGCTTCTCCACCCTTTTAGCGACCTTCCCATCCCGCTTTCTTGGAACAGTGGTAAAAAAATACTAAAAAGGCTCCCTTTTCTTATCAAAAAAAGAAAAAGGCAGAGTTACAGCAGCAGTCTTCTGCAGCGGCCTTTCACCGCTTTCCCTTAAATCGAAATATAATTTCTATTACCAAATAATTTTATAACTTGTCAACACTTTTATGATTATTGTCAGTTACAAATTAAAAGTGGGCTGTTTTTGAAAGATTTAAAGTTTAAAAGTGAACTCTTAAGAAAGGGGCCATGCGAGTTTCTCAAAACCACTTGGTGCAAGGAATTACTAAGCTCTGCTAAGCATGTCGGATTGAAAATTCAATGTACTCAAGTCACTCATCTTGGTTATGGAGTCTGTAAACAAAACCAATGATCAGAACCATTATCTCCTTCCAAATCACCGTGCTATAATATTGTTTCTATTTAGAGGAAATACTGTGCTTACCCCATAGTGTAGTTCACTTTTAAAATTTAGCTAACATGATTTTATGATTATTTATAAAAATATTTTTCACAGTCTTTAACACAGTCCCTATGATGCCATGGTCACAGGTGTACATATATTCTATTTATCAAATGAATGTTTTTAAGAAGCCAAGTCTTGTGAGATGGTTTATGCAATTATATTATCGTATTCCATGGTAAGCTCGAATTATCTGAGCTAATTTTTTGGCAGTATCTTTGTGGTCAACGCGTTCACACAGTGCTCGAGTCAGGCCACTCATATTCTGAGACCTTTGCATAACCCCTCTTGATCTAAAGACGATGGGCTTTTTTTCAGTTCCGGGGCTCCCGGGTTGGTCTTTTCAGCAACGTATCCATGGGGGAGTTTTGCCCCCTCCGCATTGCCCCGATAAATCGGGGCCTGCGGGTTCCCCCACTGATACATTACGAAAAGACAGCAGCCTTCTCTCCGAGCGGGAGGCTCTACGAGCCGGAAGCCACCAGTCACTTCAAAAAAGTCCATCATCTTTTTGGGGATGATGAAAATCACCAGGTTTTTCAAAGGTCTCATTCTTTCTAAGCTGGATGCCCTTTAGAAGCCTGATAACATACTCGGTGAACGCATCATAATCGTCTGCCACCAACATCTCCTCGCCATTTACCGGGTCAGTGCTAAATGCTGCAAGGCTTGTTGAGACGATGGGGAGTACCTTATAACCTATACTATTTCTAAAATTGTTGCTCCAAAAGGTATAAAATCAATTTCTCCATGAGGTGTTGGGTATTTTTTCCTTTCCTTAACACTCCTAAGGCCCATAAAATATTTTATCAAGTACGAATTGCTGTATTGACATAAGGTCTCTCAGGAAAGAGGAAAAGATTTAGTTTGCCTTAACAAGCAATACCTGCCCAGGATAAATGGTACTTCGAGGAACCAGCTTATTTATCTTAAGAAAATCTGAAAGGTTCATCCGGTATTTCCGGGCAATCATATATGGAGAGTCTCCTTTTAAAACCGTGTATCTCTGAGTTGCTATCTCGGTAAAGCTGCTTTGGTCTTGAGGAATCACCAGGCTCTGCCCTATACATAGATGGGTATCATGAAGCTTATTCACAGACTGGATGGCCTTGGTCGTTGTTCCAAGCTGATTGGCAATTTTCCAGAGAGAATCTCCTTTTCGAACCACGTATTCTACAAATTTTTCTTTAGGCTTTATGTCAGGGCCTGGCGAGGGAGCCTTATTTGAAGAGGCATATTGTCTTCTAGTTGGGATCTTGAGTTTCCACCCAGATTTTATATAATGGCTGCTCCTTAACCCATTTAGGGACATAATTGCCCTGACAGTCGTTCTATATTTGTTTGCGATAACAGACAAAGATTCACCTTTTCTCACTATATGTCTAGCATAGGTAGAAACTGGGGGATGCCAGCTTGGTATATCATCTAATTTCGAAAGGAGCGCTACCTCCTTGCCTTTAGGCACCTTAAATGCGTAGGCTCTATTGGGTGTGTAATCATGCCTTAATGCTGGGTTTAAATCTTTCAAAAGGTTGTAAGGCACTTCAAGTTGTTTTGAGATTGTTCTAAGATGAACCTGCCTGTTAATAGTAACATCTTCGGTTTCAATTTCTTCCTCTACGCTGGGGAGAGTAATACCATGGGATTCAGGATCGTTCAGGATATGTAAAACTGCCAGGAACTTGGGCACATAAAAGGCTGTTTCAGCAGGAAGCTTTTTATAAAGATCCCAAAAGTCGTCAAGATAGTTAATCTTTTGAGTTCGAATACATCTCAATACCGTTCCCTCTCCACAGTTATATGCAGCCAGAGCAGTTGTCCAGTCTCCAAAGATTTGATGTAATTCGGTGAGATAGGCAATGGCTGCCATGGTCGCTTTTTCAGGATCCATCCTTTCGTCGATCCAACGATCCCTATTTAACCCAAATTTATATCCTGTTGAGGCAATAAACTGCCACAATCCGAGGGCCCTAGACCTCGAGAGTGCTCTGATCTTGAATCCACTTTCAATAAGGGGAAGCCATGAAAGCTCCTCAGGGAGACCTGCTTCCCTGAGTGCCCTCAGGATAGCAGGGCGATATCTACCTGAACGACGATAAGAATCAAGAAAAAATTGCCTTTTACTGTCCTTAAACATCGTCAATGCCCTTTCCACATGACTGTTCATCACAAGAGGAATGACCTTGTTGTTTCCATTAGCCACCACGAATCTTGATGAGTGAATTTCCATAATCCGCTTCGAAATAGTATAGCGCAAATCATCTCTTTGCTGTAAAATCTCCGGAGTATCATCAGAGCTGACCTCCAGAATGAGAGAATAAGCCTGATCAAGTGCATCGGTAGCACTGGTCAAATCTCCCTGTTGCCAGAAATCATAGGAAACCTGGCAAAATTCAAGGGCTGAATCAAGTATTTCTTGGCTTGTTTTTTCCGTGGTTTGCAGAGACGGGGATTCCGAATCACTTTCAAAGTCTTCGGACGGAGATAAAGATTCTTCTCCTTCGGTTTTCTCAGGAAATGCAACCTTTTCTTCTTTATCGCTTATGGACTCTGAGGTGGGTTCTGTCCCATCCTCTTTATTTGCAGGTACTACAATCTCTTTTTCCTCATCCTTGGGTAGAGATACAGTATCTTGCTCGGATTTTAAAGGGGATGGTTTAGCATGGGACTCTTGTATAACAATCTTCTCTGGGGGGGCTTGTTTCTTAGGTTTGAGATGAAAGATATCAGTGATACAACCACTAAAAAAAAATGGTATTATTATAACAATGCATATTCTTAGATTAAATCTCGTATGAATTTCCACATTCCTCCAATGGTTTCCACATTATTACTTATGAGCTCGCAGCGAGCATTATAATAGATTTCAAGGGATATTAGACCACATTCCCCATTTTAATTAAGGGAGTATAGAAAAAGTGTGCTCAATGGTCAAGCATATAGAGCCCTATAAAATAAAAATTGTTGCCTTGCCAGGGAAAACAATCTTTATTAAAAAATAAAAAACAGTATTCACTTACTATTCAAAGGCCGCTCCGGATTTTTTAAGAGAAAAAGCAAATAAGTAATAGATCATGCAGAACACTAAAATGAACAAGGGGATAACCAGAAATGTTGTTCTTGCTGGTTTTACCTCCTTTTTTACAGATGTTTCCTCTGAGATGATTTATCCTCTGCTACAGGCCTTTGTGGGCATAATTATGGCTTCCAACAAAGTGCTGCTGGGCCCTATTTTGGGAATTATAGAAGGGATAGCAGAATCCACGGCCAGTTTGCTTAAAGTTTTCTTTGGTTACTATTCTGATAGAATTCAAAACAGAAAGCTTCCTGCTATTGTAGGTTATACTGTATCCGCTCTGGCGAAATTCCTTCTCCTCCTTTCTTTATTTGGATGGTATTTTGTTCTTCTAGCTCGTTTTTTTGACCGTGCCGGAAAAGGTATTCGGACTGCTCCCAGGGATGCACTTATCTCAGAATCTACTCCAAAAGTGATGCAGGGAAAGGCATTTGGTTTTCACAGAGGGATGGATTTTGCTGGTGCCACATTAGGTGCACTTATCTGCTTCTTTTTGGTTTTACAATTTATGAAACCTGTTAGCAAAACACTTAACGATCTGTCAAACGCAAAATCAGTAAACGTTAACAGTTCAAACAAACCAACCCACGAACCAAACGTATACTCCGAAAACTCTTCAGCAAAATCAGTGAACAACGTATCAAAATCGGCAGAAAAACTAATCTCATTCTGTGAAACATTAGTGGTCCGCACACGGTAAAACGCATCCTGAAAACGCACACGAGAACCCGCAATAGTACCAAACGATTGCGTCACAATTTGCGCCACCGACTGAGTAAAATCCTCAAACGTGGCAGCCGCATAATCCTTACCAAACTGTGTGAAAGTGTAAGAATCAGGTAAACCCGCAACATAAGTTTGAAACGAATCATAAAAAACAATGGAGCTTTCTTGC
>JAWOBA010000147.1:0-7820 GCA_046498285.1 Desulfatiglandales bacterium
TGGGAACGTTCTTGAATTCGTTGACTTATTTTTTTTGAACCCCGTTTAAATAGCCCTTCGGGATTGAACTGGGGTAAACCCGGTTCAACGGGGCAAAGCGAAGAAAACTTTTATGTCCGGCGGGTTAAACGCCGGACATACATATGTTCGCCAAAGCGGGAGTACTTATTTTGTGTATTTTGTGGCTTTAAGACCTTTGAAAAACCCGGCGATTTTCATCATCCCCAAAAAGACGATGGACTTTTTTGAAGTGACTGGTGGCTTCCGGCTCGGAGAGCCTCCCGCTCGGAGAGGGCAAAACTCCCCCAAGGATACGTTGCTGAAAAGACCAACCCGGGAGCCTCGGCTTCCGGCCCGACTCCGTCCTGGAGGGGACTCCGCCCCGGAAGGGAGGGCCTACGCCCCGGAGGGAACTGAAGAAAAGCCCATCCTCGTAAAGTAAATATGAGTTGTGCAAAGCTCTCGCTTTGTGGTTTATGGTAAACAACGTGGAATTCTGAAAATCGCCAGGTTTTTCAAAGTCACAGAGATATGTCAATAGTCACTAGAAAACTCCATACCAGGGTCCCCCATTAAATATAAGAGATGATGGAAACCTGTCGAAGTACATCAACTAATAGAGCTAATCTGTTGAATTCTCTTGAGTATCTCATTCAACACTGTATAAGAACATAGTTAAAGTTATAACTGCAGAGTGACACATATCATTGTGTGTTAAGCATGAAACAGACCTTTAGTTTTGTAACTAAAGACTCTGTAAAATATCCGTGATGCCAATAGTTCATAATGGGCTGCCAATAATCATGACTTTTTTTTAGGTATTCTACTAAAAAATTAGGTTCCTTATGATATACATACTATTCATTCCCTCGTGAACGAATCAGGAGGAGCGGTCTGTCTATACGGTTTAACACACCTGCTGCAACACTCCCATAAAATACCTGCGATAACCCCCTTCTCCCATGACTTGCCAAGGCAATAAGATCCGCGCCTTCCTGCTCTGCAACTTTTAAGATAGCTTCAACAGCAAAGCCATGTATAACATATTTTCTGGTATTAATCCTTTTTTCTTCAAACGTTCCCTGTATAGCAGAAAGATAAGCTTCCGCCTGTTTTTCCAGGCTCTCAACTTCTTGTTGATGTAAAGCAATATCCCCTTCAGGGCCCAAAATAAGTGGAGGCGGTTCAACTACTTGCAAAAAGATAACTCGTGCATGGTAGAGCGTACTCATTTCTTCAATGTGTGGTAATATTGCCTCGGCTCTCTTTGACCCATCTAATGGTACTAATATAGTTTTATACATTATAGCCTCCCCATTCATTACCTCGCCAACAACCCATGCCAAAAGAAAATAAACAATCACGTAATCATAAATTTTCTTTATTCTTGACACGCTAAGATCATTCCTTTTATATTTTATAGCATACAAAGCGATTTCTATCAACCCAATATCAAATCCACTACCCTGCCTTAGAAAGGAGAATACAATGGCCACAGGTTTTAATGCGGATGAGGTACTCGAGATGGCGATTCGGATCGAGGAAAACGGCGCTGCTTTCTATCGAAAAGCTGCGGGATTACAATCAAATCCAGAGAATCGGGATTTTTTCGAGAACTTGGCTGCTATGGAGGATGTGCATAAAGCAACATTTATCGAAATCCAAAAAACACTTACTGATAAAGAAAAAGGCGGAAAGGTTTTTGACCCCCAAGATGAGCTATCACTGTACCTAGCTTCAATGGCAGATACACATGGTGGTGAAGGAAGTCCATCTGCGGCAAATGCTCTTACCGGTACTGAAACCATGGAGGAGGTTCTTACTACAGCTATTGAACTTGAGAAAGAATCTGTCCTTTTTTACCTCGGAATCAAAGACATCGTATCTGCAGGGCATGGCCTTGAGAGGATCGATGATATAATACGAGAAGAGCGAGGACACATTGCCCAGTTGACCAGTCTTCTTGGGAAAGTGAAAAACAGGTAATAAAACAATAGGCCAGGCTTTGAAAGTCAGTTTTTTATTATTACTTATCTGAATACATTGCATGAATCAAGAAACAATCTTTATAGAGCCTTGCAAAGCCTGACCATTTTTTTACTTCGAATAGAGAGGGTAGACTTTTCTGAAGTGACTGGTGGCTTCCGGCTCGGAGGGCCTCCCGCTGGGAGAGGGCAAAACTCCCCCATGGATACGCTGCTGAAAAGACCAACCCGAGAGCTCCGGCCTCCGGCCCGACTCCGTCCTGGAGGGGACTCCGCCCCGGAAGGGAGGGCCTATACCCCGGATTGAACTGAAAAAAAGCCCATCGTCCTTAGATCAAGAGGGGTTATGCAAAAAGGTCTCACTCTCTTTTTTTATGGTAAGCATAAATCCCCCAACGACCTTCAAGGCAACCGTTATCCATCATTCTATCCAAAGGGAATCATAAAGTTGCAACGCATTGCTGGCAGTATTATGCAGGTATGCACAAATATAGAAAAATATGACCTCAAAGCCGCATATCCTGGAGCCCTTTTCCCTTGACACATAATTCTATTTATACCTATACTTTTTATTGAAACCAGGGACTCATTGTTTTCAATCAAGGAATCTATGAATACGCCTCAAGAAAAAACACTGTATCCTTACGTGCTTGATCATAAACCAGGATTCTTTCTCAACTGGTTTCTCTACAGGCTATTTAAAAGAGTAAGCCTTAGTCAAAGCATGAAAAAAGACCTGATGCAAATGCACAGGGAAGGTACAGTAGTCTATGCAATTAAGTATAGGGGGCGCTTGGATTATCTACTCTACCATTATAATTTCCGCAGAAACCGCCTCCCGTATCCTACAATAGCCTTTGACCTCAATATTGCTATGTTGCTACCTTTTTCCAGATTGATAAAAATCATTGCATCCCACATTTCCTTTCTGCTTCATCATGGTCATCTTCCAAATCCTTATCACACAGGGTTTTATGAAAAGGCTATTAAACAAGGAACTACGTCTCTTATTTTTCTTGTAGATCCAAAGGGCTTTATCAGACAATTTATTCATGCAGAAAAGGACCATTTGCAATTCCTCTTAGAGACACAAAAAAATATGGATCGGCCCATTTATATCATCCCACAACTCGTCCTTTATAAAAAAACGCCTGAGCGGGATTATTCAAGCTTCACTGGCATATTTTTTGGGTTCAAAGACCACCCTGGTATTATAAGAAAAATTGTCCTTTTCTTCAGGCACAATCGCCGTGCCTTTATCGACTTTGGCAGTCCCCTGAATCTGAAGACCTATGTACAAAATCAACCACCCACTAAACCCCTCTTTGATATGGCTGTGGAAATAAAACAGATGCTTATCGATAGCATTGATAAACAAAAAAGAGTCATTTTAGGGCCAATCATGAAATCCAGACAGCAAATCAAAGAATTGGTCCTTATGGATGAAAGGGTCAATATTGAAATTGATAGGCTAGCCCTCGGCAATGAAAAAAGGCGTAAGCAACTTAAAAAAAAGGCTGGAGAATATTTTGAAGAGATCGCTGCAGATTATAACATGGCCTATATACAGGCCTTTATTACTGCATTAAACTGGTTCTGGAAAAAAATCTTTGAAGGAATAGATGTAGACATGACCGGGCTAGCAAAAGTAAGAGAATGGGCACGAAGAGGGCCGCTGATTTATGTTCCTTCCCATAAAAGCCACATCGATTATCTTATCCTCAATCATACACTCTACAATTACCATATGCACACCCCCAGGATTACTGCTGGAAAAAATTTGGCCTTTTGGCCGATGGGACAGATTTTTAGAAAATGTGGTGCCTTTTTCATCCGTCGCTCTTTCAAGGGTAAAAAACTGTATTCGGAGGTATTTCAAAGGTATATCAAATCCCTTCTTGAAGAGGGACATCCCATTGAATTCTTTATTGAAGGTGGTCGAAGCCGAAATGGCAAATTGATGCTTCCCAAAACCGGGTTTCTATCCATCCTGCTTCGAGCCTATCATGAAGGATTTTGTAAAGATTTAATTTTTGTTCCCGCCTCTATAAGTTATGATCGAATTATAGAAGAGAAAGCCTATCATAAAGAGATCGGAGGAAGCCTTAAAAAAAGCGAAAGTTTAAGCCAAATGATAAAAGCCAGGAAGTTTTTAAAAAAAAGATATGGAAAGATTTATATTCGATTCAACCAGCCTTTTTCATTGAACGAATATCTGGGTCAAAGAGATTCATCAGAAATAAATGCCCCTCGTAATCTGGCCTTTCATTTAGTTCAATCAATAAATGCTGTATCTACTGTAACACCTCTTTCATTGATTTCTATGGCGATTTTAGTTAATCACCAAAAGGGATTCCATCTTTCTGAACTAGCAGAAACAACAAATATTCTTTTACAATTTATAAAGAGATATGACATTCCCACAGCCTCCACCCTTATTGATTCATCAAAAGCAATAGAGGAAACACTATCATTACTGCTCAACCAAAGGGTTGTCGATTCCTTGGAAGATACACTAGGAGAAGAGGAAACATTTTACTATGTAGGCGAAGAGAAAAAAGTAAAACTTGAATATTATAAAAATAGTATCATCCATTTTTTCATTCCTCACTCCTTTGTAGCCATATCACTCTTAACTGGATCTGAAGATGATAAGGATCTCAAATCAATTATTTCAGATTATGGCTTTTTGAAACATCTTTTTAAAAATGAGTTTGTTTTTGATGAAAATGAGGATCTCCAAAAAAAAGCCATCTCTTCAACAGAATATTTCCTGGATTCCGAATTTTTATCCCGATCCCAGGCAAATGACGGATACAAAATAACTAAACTCGGTTATGATAAATTACCCACGTGGGCAGCTCTGTCCAAAACATTTCTTGAATCATATTGGATTGCTGCCAAGGTGATGATCCAGCAAAAAAATAAGGATGGCACAAAAGAAAATCTTGTAAAAAAGATGAATTACCTTGGAAAACGATTTCAGAAACTGGGAGTTATTGATCATATTGGAGCCCTTTCCGATCTCAATTTTAAAAATGCTATAAGCTTCATTGATAAAGATATCCTGAAAACCCAGGCAGGCTCGAAAGATGAAAACTCCTATGGCTTTGAACGACTTTCCAAACTCAGCCATAGACTATATAAATTATCTCATTACAGGTCATAAGGATGCATTTCATTCCCCATATTTGTAACTAACTCTCTCCTCGCCCTTTATTTTCCCATTCAAAACAACGACCATGCGTGGAGCCCTAGGTTCAAGCCGGTACTACCAATAACTTTCGCCGATTTGATTCCCGAATAGTGGAACTTAGTGCTACGACTTCCCACCCCTACCAGAATAGGTTGGGAATAACATTATGGCATACTACGGTCAGGGTAAACTATTATAAGCTATCTCGCTCTTTTTCCCTGAGGGCCTCTTTTTTTCAAATTGCCCCTCCTTTTACACCTAAAGGAACTCCCACGGTTTTTGTCAATTTTTGTTGACAAATAACGTATTTTATTTTAAATACAGTTTGAAGATTGCAGTAAATGAGACCTTTGAAAAACCCGCCGATTTTCACCATCCCCAAGAAGACGATGGACTTTTTTGAAGTGACTGGTGGAAGGGTGCTGTCTTTTCGTAACGTATCAGTGGGGGAACCCGCAGGCCCCGATTTATCGGGGCAATGCGGAGGGGGCAAAACTCCCCCATCGATACGTTGCTGAAAAGACCAACCCGGGAGCCTCGGAACTGAAAAAAAGCCCATCGTCTTTAGATCAAGAGGGGTTATGCAAAGGTCTCTAAATAGCTGCAAAAAGATAGACAAATTGAAAAAACCAGAAAGAATAATCTAACAGAAATCACATCAATCCCTTTCTGGTTTTTTTAAATTCACTTTTGGCTTTTATTCCAACTACGAGGAGAAAAAAATGTGTGAGGCAAATGCTTATCTCATAAAAGATGGGGAAGAAAAACTTGTCATGGAAAGTGTAGATACCCTAAGACCTGAAGAAAAAGGTATCTATCTTCAGGATATTTTTGGTGGACAACGCACCATTAAAGCAAAGATAAAAGAGATGAATCTTGTTGATCACAGAATTTTACTGGAAGAAGAATAAGTCCTGGTAAATGTCTGCCTTCAAATTCGGTGCTATCCAGAAACGGGGCCTCTCAATGAATCACCATCATTACCATGAAGATATAGATCCGGAAGACCACGATTCTCTATCAAAAAAGGAAAAACTGGTCAAACTTTTCCAATATTGGATGAAGCACAATGAAGATCATGCGAAAACCTATCGAGAATGGTCAAAGAAGGCAGATATAGAAGGCTTAAAGGATGTGGTTAGTCTTCTGGAAGAGGCATCTGAGTTAACGATGTCCATTAATAGTCTCTTTAAAGAGGCTATAAAAAAACTCCTTTAGTTTTGTCACCTTAACAACCCTAATATAATCTCAAGGCCTTTTTACCGAAAAAGATCTTCGCCACTATTATCCATTTTGATTCCTATTCCTAAAAATCTAATTCATGCCGCAAGTGGCATCCTGTGAACAACGAACTCAATCAAATGTAAAAAATTAAAAATAGTGAATTATATCAATAGCTAATAATCCGATTGCAACATACGGATAAAACGACTTCGTTGGAAGTTCACAAATCCTCATGTAAAAACCATTAAAAACCCAAAGGTGTGATTGATAAAAAATTTTAATTGCTTATATTAACAAATATGATAACTAGTAGTATATTTCGATACACTACTCGCCTATAACAAACTACCCCTTAAGGAGAACAGGGGGATATTATCGCAATACCCATAATCGCCCCAAAGATCGGCAAATTTATGCGCTTCGGGCGTATTTATGCCTCTGGCATGTATTAAAGCTTTATCCAGCGATATCTTGACGGCCTGTTTGCCTTTGATGGATTACATATCATGAGAAAGCTTATAAGTAATTTTATTAACTATATAACGGCGGAAAAAGGCTATTCAGCACACACAATTAGGAACTATGAAAGCGATCTAAGGCAATTTAGCAAATTTGTTGTGACCAAAAAGAATGTTAAAGAAGAAGATCAAAGAATTGAACTTGTAGACTATAAACTTATTAGATCATATTTGGGAGAACTCTTTACTACATGCAGGCGAAAAACAATTGCAAGGAAGCTTTCTGCATTAAAATCATTTTTTAGGTATCTGGAATTGAGAGGACTTGTACCTTTTAATCCGGCGATAGATATAACTACCCCCAAACAAGAAAAGCTCATTCCTACGTATCTGCCGATTGATGAAATGTTTGCCTTGCTAAAACAACCTGACACAGAAAAAGAGCTCGGGCTCAGAGATTTGGCGATTTTGGAGCTGCTATACTCATCTGGTATCAGGGTCAGCGAACTTGTTACCTTAAACATAGAAAATTTTGATCTTGCTTCCCGTCTTGTGATGGTATCAGGTAAGGGTGGCAAAGATAGGCTGCTGCCGGTTGGGAGAAAGGCTATCCTTGCTATCAAGACCTATATCGAAAATACGTATAACACAAGGAAAAAGGCCGGGTATAGCAAGAATCGTGGGCCTCTTTTTCTTAATTTTAGGGGTGGCAGGCTTTCTTCTCGGAGTGTTGATAGATTGGTCAAAAAATATTCAAGGCAATGCGGTATAACAATGGAAATCAGCCCTCACTCAATCCGACATACCTTTGCAACCCATCTTTTGGATGGCGGTGCTGATTTAAGGGCAATCCAAGAACTTCTAGGTCATGTCAGTCTTTCGACTACCCAAAAATATACCCATTTGAGTATAGACAAGTTAATGGAGGTTTATGACAAATCTCACCCAAGAAGCTAA
>JAWOBA010000013.1:0-12836 GCA_046498285.1 Desulfatiglandales bacterium
GGGATGCATTCTTGCCGCCCACCAGGGGAACATCTCCTATGCTGATCTCATCAAACCAAAGGATAAGTCTTGTGTCTCGTGAGTGTGTCATGGCTGCTTCTCCTTTTGTTACAGGGTAGTAAAGACATGCACCATAGATATGTCTGTTTTGGTATAGCACCAAAAAGAAGATGTTGTCAATTTGGAAAAAATGATCTACAAAGGACACATTATTAGGGGAAAACGTATAAACAAGGAGAACATTTTCAGCATGATAACAAAGACTAATCCAGCAATTTTGGTTATAGATATGGTCAAGGATTATTTTGATCCTCGCCGTAATTTAAAAATAACTCCCCTTGCCAGGGCAATCATTGATCCCATAAACAATCTTACCAGGATATTCCGAACAAATGGATGGCCCGTTATTTTTGCTACAGACTCCTTTAAGGAGGATGACTTTATTTTTAGCGCCAGAATGGAACCCGAGTCATTAGCAGGTACAAAAGGTGCCGAGGTTATAGATGAACTGGAAAGAAAACCTGAAGACCTCTGGCTTCCCAAGCCCCGCTTTTCTGCCTTTTTTCAGACTGAATTAACCAAGTATTTACGGGAAAAAAGGGTTAACCTATGCGCTATGGCTGGTATAGCCACACCTTTTTGTGTGCTCGCTACGGCCCTTGATGCAATTTGTTACGATTTTAGCAGTGTTATACTCTCTGACTGTTCAGCGGCTACATCTGAAAATATACACAAGGAAACTATTCATATATATATGAGGACTGCACTTTATCCTCTTCTCAAGGTAAGTACTTCATCAGAGCTTGTTTCCGAATTGGGAGTTGATCAATAATTAGCATGCAGCATGTAGCTGTCAGTTTTTAGTAGTTATTTTTTTGTTGTGTTCGTTTAGTTTATCGTATGTACGTCAACCATTAATAATTTTAGGTATTTCCCCTATGATAGAGCCATGGCCGATAATTAAATCAACTAACAATTTTGTTACAAGTCTTTTTTCCATTACAACAAACCGCTGTCGTTCTCCAAGGACAGGCCAAGAGCATGATTTTTATGTTATTAATTTACCAAACTGGGTTCAGGTGATTCCTATTACTCATGATGATCAGATTGTTATGGTACGGCAATACAGGCATGGGTGCGGGCGGATTTTTTTGGAGTTACCCGGAGGATTGATGGACAACATGGACCTCAGTCCTGGTCAAGCTGCGAAGAGGGAACTTTTAGAAGAGACAGGATTTTGTGCAGAAAACCTTATTTTGCTAACTCATATTTATCCCCAACCGGCAGTCATAAAGAATCATGGGCTGGTATATCTGGCAAAGGATATAAAGAAGGTAGCTGAACCTAATGTTGATGCCACAGAGGATATAGAGGTATGTTTAGTAAAACTTCAAAAGATTCCAGAGATGATCAGAAGCGGAGAGATAAACCAAGGTCAGACGGTTATGGCCCTGAGTGTATATTTTCTGCTTAAATAAGACAAAATCGTAAAAAGCTAATTTGTTCCGCAGGCGGCATACTATCAAAAACGAACTCAATCAAATGTAAAAAAGTAAAAATAACGGTATCTACTCAGATACCTTGCCACCAAGGCACAAGAACTATAAAATTGTTCTTTATTATAGTCTTTTCAATCCCGATAAATCGAGATTGAAAGTAATGAGCCTTAGGCTCATTCATGAAAAAGCTCCCTGATTCAATATGAGACCTTTGCATAACCCCTCTTGATCTAAAGACAATGGGCTTTTTTTCAGTTCCAAGGCTCCCGGGTTGGTCTTTTCAGCAACGTATCCATGGGTGAGCCCGCCAGAGATAAATTTTGCTCTATCCGCAGTGCCCCGATAAGTCGGGATCTCAGGGACATTGTCGGCTTCGTTGACTTCTTCCCTTTTTTGAACCACAAAGGCCCAAAGAGCACCCCGGTTGAATACGCTTCGCTGTCCTTCGGAATTCAACGGGGCAAAGCGAAGGAAAGATTGTATCTCTTTTTTGTGGCCTTGTGCCTTCGTGGCTAAACAATTAAAAATAGTGAATTATATTAATAGCTCATAATCCGATTGCAACATACGGATAAACCGAACTCGTTGGAAGTCTTTTACAAGCGATTTTGGCCACTTTTGGAAACAGATTCATTAAATGTTAAGCGTTAATCCCGCTGGAAGCGGGACAAATTGCCTGCCCGCCTCGCCTGAGCGGGTGCGATGGCGGGCGGGTTTGAGGCATTTAGGTCGAGTTTTTGGCGATCAGCGAGGCATTTCATGAATTCCAAAATGGGCATCATGAGCAAGTAAAAGGATTTTGTACTAACCAATCAATTAAAGTATCTAAAGATTTAACCGGTAGGAACAGTGTCTATCTGTTTAATATTGACAATGTCATGTACTATTTTATAGTTATGATGTAGCTATAAGAGAAAACCATGTAATAACAGGATAGTTTAAAGAGGAGGAATGATTATGGGGAAGGTTGGAATTATTGGCGTTGGACAAAGTAATTTTGTAAGAGGGTATCCCGGTTCAATCAGGGAGCTTGCCTTTGAAGGTTTTAAAGAGGCCATGGAGGATGCAAAGATACAAATAAGTGATATTAATGCCTCTATAATCGCATCCGCCCCTGAGTACGATAAGCAACGATCTCCTGCAGGGGTCATTGCTGAGTATCTTGGCCTCATTCCGCAGCCTACCTTTTATATTGAATCCGTCTGCTCTTCAAGCAGCATGGCCTTACGAGTAGCCTATTCAATGATTAAATCAGAATTGCATGATGTTATTGCTATTGTTGGATTTCAGAAGATGTCGGAAATATCGTCCAGCGAATCCCAGGAGAGGATGGGGCGAGGGGCGGATATTCAGTGGGAATCGCCCTTTGGTACTATGATGCCGGCATATTATGCCATGTATGCTCAGGCGCATATGGCTCAATATGGAACAACAGCCGAAGACCTGGCTAGAATAAGGGTTAAGGCAGCCACGTATGGTCAGATAAATGAGAAGGCTGTATATAGAAAGCCCGTAACAATGGAGATGTTTACTGATCCAGAGAGCAATATATCCGCTACTGTTGCGAAGCCCTTGAGAGTCGGAGATTGCTGTGCTAATGCAGACGGCAGCTCCTGTATCATTGTTGCCAATGAAGAAATGACGAAAGCTGTCTGTGATAAGCCTGTTTGGATACTTGGTCTCGGCGCAGCCTCTGAGGCGGTTAATATGGCAGGAAGAGATCTGTTATCCGGATTAAGCGTAGGTATTGAGGCGGGGAAACAGGCATATAAGATGGCCGGAGTTACTCCAAACAATATTGATGTTGCTGAAGTGCATGACTGCTTTACTATTGCAGAGATGATGGCATATGAAAACTTAGGGTTTGCAAAGCCAGGTGAAGGAAGAGAGTTAATCGCATCTAAGGAGACATATAAAGAAGGAAGTATTCCTGTTAATGTCGATGGGGGACTTCTGTCAAAAGGACATCCAATTGGAGCAACAGGAGGCTCACAGATTAGGACAATCGTGCTTCAACTCAGGGGAGAGGCTGGACAGATGCAGGTTAATGAACCAGAGATTGGCCTTGTCCATAATATTGGTGGTGTCGGTTTGTATGGAAATGTAACGATACTGGGGAGGTAAGAGAATGGCAAAAAAGGAAGTAGATGATAGATTTAAAAAATTTGGCACCGTAAGCTTTACGGCTATCAGCAAGACAAATGATTTTATAAGCTATCTTGAGGAAGGTAAAGTAATGGGCACCAGATGTAAAGAGTGTGGAGCCGTTTATTTTCCCCCAAGATCAGATTGCAGTAAGTGTTTGAACAGTACCATGGAATGGTTTGAAGTAACAGGAACTGGAACACTGTTAACCTTTAGTGAACTAAAGTATGGACCGGTAGGATTTGAGGATGATCTTCCTTATACCATTGCTCTCCTTAATTATGGTGATTACAAGGTTTTTGGAAGAATATCATCGGAAATACCCTATGAGGAGTTAAGTGTAGGAATGGAGCTAAAAACCACGTTCAATACCTTGCCGAATGGTCAGCTCAATTATGTTTTTACAAGGCCTTAAGAAGCCCATAAATCTGGAGCAAAGGTGAGGTCTTAGATTTCAGAATATAAGAATTCACTTTTTTAAATCCTGTTAGAATTTATGTAACCAGTTCATAGTATAATGATTTATCAGGGAAAAGATTGAAATTTTCATAATGGCCTGATAACGAAGATCCTCGCAAAGAAGGAGGTCAATTGCAATGACAGGTATTGTCTCTTATGGTGGGTATCTCCCTTTGAATAGAATAAGGAGGGATATTATTTTTAACTCTATGGGCTGGATCCATCAGGCCACCTATATGAAGGGGGAGAAGTGTGTAGCCAACTTTGATGAAGACAGCGTAACCATGGCTGTTGCCTCTGCCATGAATTGTCTGGAGGGCTATGACAGGGATTCTATTGGTGGTGTGTACTTTGCTTCCACTACAGCGCCATTCAGAGAAAGAGGCTGTGCTGATATCATAGGGACCGCATTAGATCTCAAAAGTACCATTAGAACCGCTGATTTTAGTGGTTCTACCAGTGCCGGGACATCTGCACTAATTGCTGCAAATGATTGCATCAGTGCTGGCACAGCAAATAACATGCTTTTATGTGCATCGGATGTCAGGATGGGCAAGCCCGGCAGCTCTCAAGAGGTAAGTTTTAGTGATGGTGCAGCATCTCTCCTGTTAGGGAATGATAGAGTAATCGCAAGCTGGGAAGGTTACTATAGTGTTTCCTATGATTTCCCTGATCATTGGAGAACAGAGAATGATAAAACTGATAGGGCGTGGGAGGACCGATTTGGGCGAGAAGAAGGATATAGAAGATTTATCCATGAGGTTATTTCAGGGCTTCTTGGCAAATATGGGCTAAGTCCAAAAAAAATAGCTAAGGTGGCCTTTCCTGGAATATATTCACGAGACCATGCCCAGATAAGCAAAAAATTGGGATTTACGCCAGATCAGATTCAGGATCATCTCATGGATGGGATGGGGAATACCGGTACCCCATATCCTTTAATGCTATTGATTTCGGCCATTGAAGACGCAAACCCTGGAGACACAATAGTTGTGGCAGGTTTTGGCAATGGAAGTGATGCCTTATTATTCACAGTGACAGATGAGATAGAAAACGTCAAAAGTCAAAGGAAAGGGGTAAGAAGGTACTTAGACTCGAAAAGAGAACTTACGAATTATGAGAAGTATCTTGCATTTCGTGGCTTTATTTCTCCAGAGGGAGGAATCAGGGCGGAGGCTATACCCTACACTGCCTTGTCTTTAACATGGAGAGACAGGAAGGAGATATTAGGCCTATGTGGAAGCCGTTGTAAACGATGCGGGACCCCGCAATATCCTGCTCAAAGGGTGTGTGTTAATCCTGATTGTGGTGCTATTGATAAAATGGAATACTATCGATTTTCTGATAAGAAAGGTACTATCTTCAGCTTTACAAGTGATCTTCTGGCCTTTACGCCTAATCCGCCTGGAATATATGCGGTTATTGATTTTGATGGGGGCGGCAGGTTCTGGTTTGATGCAACGGATTGTGATCCTGAATCAATAGCGATAGGCATGCCGGTCGAGGTGAGTTTTAGGCGAAGGTATGTTGATGAAAAAGGAGGCATCATCGGCTATTTTTGGAAGGTAGTGCCTATTTTGGATTAGCTGATTTTTTAAGGAGATAACCATGAGTGATGGGATAAAGAATAAAGTTGCCATTATTGGAATGGGTTGTACTAAATTTGGAGAACATTGGGACAAGGGTTCCGAAGATTTAATTGTTGAGGCATTTACTGAAGCAATTGAGGATGCAGGAATCGAGAAAAAAGATATTCAGGCGGCTTGGTATGGTTCTTGTTATGAGGAATTAAATGTGGGAAAGTCCGCTCTGTTTCTGAGCAGGACCTTAAAGTTCCCCTTTATACCAGTAACCAGGGTTGAGAATCTTTGTGCCAGCGGTTCCGAGGCTTTAAGAGGTGCGGTGTACGGGGTAGCCTCTGGTGCTTATGATATCGCCTTGGCCTTGGGAGCAGAAAAGCTAAAAGATACTGGATATGGCGGTCTTTCAGAGTTAAGCACAATATTGGGTACAAAAAACAGAGTTATTTTTCCAGCTATAAGCGCGCCAGGTGCATTTGCAATGATGGCTAACCGGTATTTTTCCAAATACGGCCTGTCTACTGAAGAAGGAAAAAGAAGCCTGGCAAAGATTTCGGTCAATAGTCATAAAAATGGTGCGAAAAACCCAAAGGCCCATCTTCAGCGGGTTATCGAAGAAGAGGATGTATTGAATGCCCCAATAATTGCTTCCCCTCTCGGTCTTCTTGACTGCTGTGGAGTCAGCGATGGTGCGGCAGCAGCGATAGTGTGCAAAGCGGGTATGGCTAAGGATTTTATCGCAGATCCTGTATTTGTAAAGGCACTTCAGATTGGGATCAGTTCAGGTGAGGAATTGGGATACTCTTCATGGGATGGTACGTATGTTGAGACAACAGCCAGAACAGCAGCAAGGGCATATGAAGAGGCAGGCATAAAAAATCCCAGAAAAGAAATTAGCATGATGGAGCTCCATGACTGTTTTTCCATTACCGAGCTGGTTACCTATGAGGATTTGCAGATATCACCACGAGGAAAGGCGCGGAATGATATCGAAGACGGTTTTTTCTCGCTTGAGGGGAAAATACCTTCACAGCCTGATGGTGGTCTAAAATGTTTTGGTCATCCTATTGGGGCATCCGGGCTACGGATGCTGTATGAGATGTACAAACAACTTCAAGGGAAGGCAGGAGAAAGGCAACTCGCAGATCCAAAGATTGGCCTTACCCATAATTTAGGTGGACTTCCACAGATGAATGTTGCCAGTATAGCAATCGTAGGTTTGTAGGCTCTCTTTGATCATTTGATTGTATCAGTGCGCAGACCTGTTCCCCTGGTATTATCCTGGTGGGCAGGCATAAGCAGATAATAATTGTTTATTTCTTAGTCCAAAAAGTTTGTGTAATCTGGGTCAGAAATCGAATGCTCTCTACTATCCAGGTAGAGAACTTTGCATAACTCCTATCTCTTTAAAGACGATGGGCTTTTCTTCAGTGCCCTCTCGGAGCATAGGCCCTTTGGGCCGGAGGTTACCAGTCACTTCAAAAAAGTCAATCACCTTTCATACGATGACTCAAATTGTCAGATTTTGCAAAGCGAGATGAGAGCTCTTAGAACAAAAAACTCTTAAATACTGGGATTGGACAAGGTGAATCTAAATATTACCTATGCATCGTATGTAAAGCAGTTTTTTTTGACTTACATAAACGAGGACTCAAGGTAGTCTCGAAAGAGACATTAGACGAGTGAGTCATTCAAGGAAAGGAAAGAAAAATGGATTTTAATCTATCAGGCGAAAGTAAAATGATGGTGAAAGCAGCTCGCGATTTTGCCAGGCAAGAAATTGAACCGATCATAGAAACCATAGAAAAAGAGGATGCAATCCCGGACGATATCTGGCAGAAGCTTACAAAGGCACAGATGCTTGGTGTGATGATCCCAAAGGAATACGGTGGTATTGGGTCAAGCGCACTTAATGTTATATTGATTCTGGAGGAACTTGCAAAGACAGGATCGGCAGCTGCCTTTTTGGTAGCCTTGAGTAATAGTGTTTCTGAAACCATCTATCATTGGGGTTCAGAGGATCTTCGGAAAAGATTTATCCCTCCTCTGTGCAGTGGATCGGATTATGCGACTATGGCATTCACTGAGCCGGCAACCGGATCAGACCCAACCGCGATTACCATGACTGCCAAGCCAGATGGAGATTGTTATGTATTAAATGGCTCCAAGAGGTTCATTTCGTATGGACATAAGAAAGGATATGGAGTTTTTTATGCAAAAGATGAAACAGAAAGGGTTACTGCCTTTTTAGTCGACAAAAGGGCTGAAGGATATACCTGGTCTAAGCCATGGAATTTGATGGGTCTTGCAGGGCAAGGGTTAGTGGATGTCTTTCTGAAGGATGTTAAAGTGCCAAAAGAAAATCTTTTAGGGGATAAAGGCAAGGGCTTTCATATTCTGCTCAGATGGATTGCTGGCGAGAGGGTTCAACAAATGGCATTTATGGTTGGCATGGGTCAGGAATGCTTAAATCAGGCATTGAAATTTGCAAAAGAAAGAATAGTCAGAGGCAGACCTATGACTGCGATGCAAGGGTTTCAATGGATGCTGGCAGAGATGCACGCCTCAATCGAGGCAAGCAGGTGGTGGACCTACAGGGTGGTTTCCAAGCAGGATGAAGGTGGTGATATCGCGGTTGATTCGGCTGCCCTTAAGCTTTTTGTTGTCCCAACCATTCAGGAGGTTGCCAGAAAAGCGTTACAGATACATGGCTCGTATGGATATTGCAAAGACTATAAGATAGAAAAACTCTATAGAACGATTGCCTCTGCAGGGGTGACTGCCTCAAGCACTGAGCTTCAAAAAACAATTGTTGGTTCTGCATTGGCTCGCTGAAAAGAAGGCTGAAGAAACAATATCATTTTTCCGTAAACAAAATCACCCCCTCATCGGTTAGCAAAGAACGAAAAGCATGGATATAGTAGTCTGCATCAAGCAAGTGCCTGAAACCAGTGCCATCCCCTGGGATCCTACAACAGGGAGCCTTATCAGAGATGGTGTCGAAGGCATTTTAAATCCTAATGATAAAAACGCCCTTGAAGCAGCCCTTCAAATAAGAGAACAGGATGGAGGTACCATAACTGCACTTTCAATGGGCCCTTGTCAGGCAGAGGATACCCTTAGAGAGGCCTTGAGTATGGGTGTTGATAAGGCAATATTATTGAATGATAGCTTATTTGCCGGATCTGATACCTTGGCCACCTCGTATGCCTTACACCTGGCCATTAAACGAATATCACGTTTTGATCTCATTCTCTGCGGGAGAGAGTCATGGGATGCCATGACAGCCCATGTTGGTCCTCAGCTCTCAGAACTACTGAACCTACCCCAGTTAACCTATGCAACGGAGATTACCATACACACCAATTCGGTTACGATAAAACAAAAGCTGGAAGATGGCTTTAGAGTATTGGAATCTCCCCTTCCTGCTCTCATAACAGTGGAAAAAGAAATGAATCAACCTCGAATTCCCTCTATGGAAAGTATTATGAATGCCTATAGGGACAAAGAGGTGGTAGTTTGGTCGCATGAGCACCTTGGAGAAGATACTGCTCGTTTTGGGTTAAAGGGTTCTCCAACCCAATCCAGAGCAGTTTACAGTAAAAAGATGCACAAAGGCAACGTGACCATGCTGGAAGGAAAACCTGATGAGGTAGCGAGAAACCTTATCCAAATATTAAGGCAAAAGGGCCTTTGATGAGGCTTGCATGGTAACCGGGAACGAAAACGAATATAATGGATTGTGGGTTTTTGTGGAGCAAAGAGATGGAAAGCCGGCACAGGTTTCTCTTGAATTGTTGGGAAAGGGGCATGACCTGGCGGAAAGTCTTGAGGTGGATGTTACCGCCATCCTTATTGGCCGCCATGTTTCAGAAATAGCAGAAGAGCTTATTTTTTCTGGAGCTGACAGGGTTATCATAGCAGATGATGCTATTGTTAAAGATTATCGGACAGAGGTATACACAGAGATTATTGCTGAACAGGCCTTAAAGGAAAAACCAGAGATACTGTTGATTGGGGCAACCCGTGTAGGGAGAGATTTGGCACCGAGGATATCGGCCCGATTAAATACAGGGTGCACCGCAGACTGTATTGAACTTGCTATTGATAACGAGATGCGAGTAATGGTGGCTACAAAACCGTTCTTTGGGAGGGATCGTATGGCAGACATTATCTGCCCTTTTCACAGGCCGCAGATTGTAACTGTTCGGCCAGGTGTTATGGAGGTAAAGATTCCTGATAGAAAACGGTGTGGAAACATAGTTCCTCTTGATGTGAATCGTAACGAAAGGGATATCAAGGTTAAGGTTCTTGACAAGATCAAGGCAGTTTCTGAGGGTGTATCATTAGAAGAGGCGGAAAAAGTTATAGTAGCAGGCATGGGCCTTGGCACTAAAGAAGATTTTGAAATGGTAAAGGAGCTTGCAGATCTTTTGGGTGCACAAATCGGGGCAACGAGCCTTCCCGTAGATGAAGGATGGGTTTCTGAGGATAAAAAGATTGGTCAGACGGGCAAGACAATACGACCCAAACTTTATATAGGATGTGGTGTTTCAGGGGCAATACAGCACGCTGCAGGAATGATTAATAGTGAGCTTATCATAGCCATCAATACAAACCCAAAAGCTGATATATTTAACATCGCAGATTATGGTATCGTTGGGGATATTAAAGAGATTATCCCAGCCCTTATTAACGAATTAAGGGATTCAGCAAACAATGCAGAAAAAAAATGATACGGATTGTGCTGTCAGCTTTCTGATGACTGTTTCCCAACAGCTGAGTCCCTTCTGATCTCCGATAACTTCACTGCTAGATCCTCAATGTATGATCGATTCTCAAGTTTTTCTCCCCAAGATTGCGGTATCGATTCTATACCCAAATAAGCTCCTGAGATAGCACAGGCCATTGCGCCGACGGTATCCCTGTCTCCTCCATGTAAGGTAGCGCAAAAAAGACAATCCTCAAATGATGTAGGATGGCGCAGGAAGGAGAAGAGGGCAAATGGCATTGATTCATTCACCGCAACTGTTTGACCAAGTTGCCCTGCTGCGAAAGATGGCGTGCTCTGAGCATTGATTAGTTTTTGAACGAGGAGCATTTTTTCTTTTATCTGTGGGGTGAGAGAGAAATCAGTTAATGTATTAGTAAATGATGTATATGGGAATGCTTCCTTTGGATTAAGTTTAGCTGCATAAGAAACAGCCAGTGCCTGGATAGCTGCACCATCTTTACCCACTGGATGTGCATGGGTAACAGCAGCTGACATGCATGCCTTTTCATAGAGCTCAGGGGAGTCGTGAAAAAATAGCCCTATCGGAACAATCCTCATGGCAGCGCCATTGCCCAGGGACCCTGTACCTCCAAATAAACTCCTTGCAGCCTCAGTATAACTACTACTTGATTGTCTTACTTTTGAGAATATAGTTGGCGGTCCTGAGGCATAGCCCCTCCACGGCTCACGTTCATAGTTATATCGAAATGTTTCTCCCAGATCGTGTTGATCAAGACCCTCTTTTTTTATAAGAGATTCTGCGAGGCCTATAGACATTGCAGTATCATCGGTGTAACAGAGGCTTTTTAATCGGTTTATCTGTGCACAAAGCTCATCTTTGCTATGATAGCGGAACGCGAGCTCACCAATTGCATCGCCCAGAGCGCTACCAACCATACCGCCCACATACTTTTTTGTTATATCGATCATTACACTTCATTTTTAATAGATTTTTTTATTTTTTTCAATAAACAAGTCAGAATAGTATATTATTGTATTTTGAATCACAGGCATTCCTGAACCCCTCGCTGATCCATACCCTTGGTCCAGCAAGCGTCTTGAAATTTGGAGTAACACAAAAGAATTCACATATTGAATTATTTAAGGATATTCCCTTTAGTAATAAATTGGGGCGTGCAATAAAAATATAGGATAAGATTTTGGTATTCACATCAATATCCAATATTGTATAAGAGTGATTATATTGGCAATTTATCTGTAATTTTGGCTTTAGTGCTGACCGGACAATAGTTTGGTTGATTTTTATATTTCTCAATTAGGGGTGATCAAGGTTAGGGTAAGAAATGGTGTATGCATTGGTATTAAAAGAATCTATGTATAGATAGCAGAAATCAAAAGCCGGGGTTCGATGATTTCAATCGCAATTAAACCACTTCTGTTTTCTTTCAAAGGCAAGGGCACATCTTGAACTATACAATTTCGATATCTGGAATCCGACCCACTTACCTGTTAAGTGTGTCAAAGGAAAATGAAGACCATTACTATCATCGAGGACGAAAGGTCATCAAAAAGATCTCCAAACATTTTGGGTTATGGTACGTTAACCCGCTGGAAGTATGACGGGCAAAAGCCGGATTTCCGTCCAGGGCAAATGCACTGCCAAAAAAGGAATCCGCTATTTACTATTCCCACCAGGTCTACTTCCAGCCTGTAGGCTTCCCAGCCGGAGAGTAGGGCCCTATGGGACGGATCCCGGAAAACCTATACCGGCTCATTTTTAACCCAGATTATGTGGTAGGTATCGTCACGAGGGTTGAAAAACCTCAGCGAAACGAGAAGTTGGAGCGATTTTGCGCCGAAGGCATATTTGTAACTATGTTGAGAAGCAAAATCGTGAAATCCCGCCAAGGCGGGACAGCAAGGTTTTTCAGGCCGCAGTAGGTGGCTGCTGCATAATCTGGGTTTAAGAAAGGGAGATGGGTTTGTGGAATACCTCTATCTAGATTTCCGCCAGTTTCCGCTCTCCCCGCCGGCCTCGTTCATCAGCCAGTCGGCCTCCTTGTACATGTCCGAGTTGACCACGTGCGGATGCCGGATATTGTTGACGGTCAGCCAGACAACACAGTCCGGGTTCGCTTTTTTGGCGGCTTTCCGGATCGTTTTCCAGCAACGGTCGATGGCCTTGCGGCTGTAGGCGAGATACTGTGCTTTCGTCAGCTTCTCTTTGCCTGGGAACGGCGCCCCCATGAGCTGCTCATACAATTTCTTCTCGGCCTCGATCCAATCGCCGCCGGTGGATTTTCGTTTAGGCTGCCAAAGCCAGTCGATCATGAACCCGTCGATTCCGGTCTTGCGCACCGCATCCTCGATGGCGGTTTCGAGATAGGCCAGGTATTTGTCGGTGTACGGGATGTGATA
>JAWOBA010000107.1:0-3877 GCA_046498285.1 Desulfatiglandales bacterium
TTAAAAATAAAGCATGTTTCGGTTGCCCAATTGGTTGTGGTAGAGTGACAAAACTTCCCGATGGTGAAGAGGGTGAAGGACCAGAATATGAAACAAGCTGGGCATTTAGTGCAGATTGCGGTATTGACGACCTTGTTGCAGTGATAAAGGCAAACTATATTTGCAATAAAATGGGACTTGATACAATTTCAGCAGGAGCGACTCTTGCCACAGCGATGGAACTTTACCAGAAAGGATATGTGAAGAAAGAGGAGTTTGAAGGGGAAACAGAGCTTAAGTTTGGTAACGCAGATGCGCTGTTAGTATATATAAAGGCAATTGCCCTAAGAAAGGGATTAGGAGATAAACTTGCAGAAGGATCTTACGAGTTTGCAAAGGCACATGGTCACCCTGAGATATCTATAAGTGTAAAGAAACAGGATCTCCCGGCATACGATCCAAGAGGTGTTCAAGGACATGCATTAGCGTATGCAACATCCAATAGAGGAGGATGTCATGTAAGAGGGTATATGATCTCGCCTGAAATTCTTGGCGCACCTGAAAAGGTTGATCCTTTCATAACCGAAGGCAAAGCTCAGTGGGTAAAAACATTTCAGGATTTAACCGCAGTAATTGATGCAGAAGGAATTTGTTTGTTCACTTCTTTTGCTTTAGGGTTAGATGACTATGCAAGTCTTCTTTCGACAGTAACAGGTTTTAACTACAGTGCTGAAGAGGCATTGAAAGCTGGTGAGAGGATCTGGAACCTTGAAAAGCTGTGGAATCTTGAAGTTGGACTTACGAAAGATGATGATACGCTGCCACCGAGATTTCTTGAAGAGCCAATATCATCTGGAGCATCAAAAGGACAAATTGTGCATCTTGATGTAACGCTTCCTGAATACTACGAGCTGAGGGGATGGAATGAAGCCGGTATTCCTACTGAAGCAAAATTGGGAGAACTTAATTTGAAATAATAGAAATAATAAAAGTTTGTTGAATAAGGGGGGATTCAAACTCCCCCTTTTTTTTAGTGCGCCCGGCATGGGCGATAACTTAGCGGTGAAAGTCCGCTGTGGGCTTGGTAGTGGGAACCACTAGCCAAAGGCAAGGGTGTCCACCGTGAAGTGGAATCTGAAGGAAGCCGGAGGCAAAATCTCGGTCTGATGGACAAAAAGCAGATATAAGGCTGGTTTGGGACGGACGAGTTTGCTAAACAAAACAAAGTCCTACACTACACGAATCCCATACAGTAAATCTGCTGGATATATGAAAGGAAAGTTATCGTTCTTACCCGGGGAGGTCTGGTAGATAAGTTGTGGATATGCATTTAGGAGCAACAACCCACACAGTGATGTGTGCCTGAACTGTCAGAAGTCAGCAGATGCCATATTAGGATGGTATTGAATGATATTGAGAGCTATCTGAAGGGCTGAACGTTAAGAGGTTTCGGAAGGTTGGAAAGACTCGAGAGAAATACCATAAAAGCAGACAACTTCTTAGGAAGGCTAGTTCCATGAGGTAAGGCTGGAAGCCGGAGATATTGGAAAAGCGCTTAGTATTCCTTCGGCGTCAGATAACCAAAGAAACAGTGAAAGTGCATACTTAAGTAATCTTACAGAGAGATATGTACAAGTAACTCATTCTTAACGAACCGCCGTATACCGAACGGTATGTACGGTGGTTTGAGAGGACGGAAAATAAATTAATTATTTTCCTCCTACTCGATTTAGGTGGAAAAATGGAAGACATTGAGCTTAATTATGAAGATTATTCTTTGGTTATACCAAGAAAAAATGATATTAAAAAAGCTTACCTTGAAATAACCAATGAATGTAACCTCAACTGCAAAATGTGTTTTAGAAGGTTTTGGGATGACACTTTAGGGAAGATGAGTTTTAAGCAATTTCAAGTGATATTTAAACAACTTAGAGAATTTCCGTCACTTAAAACTGTTTTTCTTGGAGGGATAGGCGAACCAACTATACACCCGGATTTTGCCAATATCGTAAAAATTATCAAAGAAGCTGGATATAGGTTAGAATTCGGAACGAATGGTACCAAACTGGCTAAATATGCTGATAGCTTAGTCAAATATGGGGTTGATAAAATTATGGTCTCAATTGATTCAGCAGACCCTACTACATACAAGGATATAAGAGGTACAGATCTTTTTGGGATTGAAGACAATATTATGGCGATTCAAGAAAAGAAAAAAGACCTTAGGAAAAATTATCCAGAAATGGGCATAGAAGTTGTGATGATGAAAAGTAATATTAATCAGCTTTTTGATATTCTAAAACTTGCCAATCGGCTCAATATAAACTATATTCTATTTTCAAATGTGATACCCTTTGACGAATCTCTAAAGAATGAAATAGTATATGATGGTTCTATTGATTATGAAAAACTTGTAGATAATCTAAATAATGTTATTGGAAAATATAATGTAAACCTTGAATTTCCTAAGTTTGATCTCCAAACTGAACGTATATGTCAATTTATTCAGAACAAGTCAACCGTTATAAGATGGGATGGAGAAGTTGCTCCTTGTTACCGTTTTTTACATAACTATAGCGAATTTATTTTTGGAAGGGAAAAGAAGGTGATTGCTCATTCGTTCGGCAATGTTTTTAAGGAAAAACTATCTGACATATGGAATAGTAAGAGTTATGCAGTGTTTAGATACAATGTAAAAAATGCTATTTATCCGTCTTGTACAGATTGTTCATTGAGGTATGATTGTAGCTTTACCGATGATACGGAATATGATTGTTGGGGGAATAGTCCTTCGTGTGCTGATTGCCTTTGGGCAAGAGGTATAACTAAATGTCCATAATTACATAATTAAATCGGAGTATGTAAAGAAAGTAAAGAAAGGCCTCAGGTTTCAACATTTGACATAAAGTAAAAATAATTAAGATAGGACTAATCTTTTGTAAATGGAAAAGAATGTATTTAAAAAAGACGAGGGATAAATAAGAAATGAAAAAAGATTTTTTATTTTACTAAAAAGAGTGAAGTTGCTGTAACAGTTTTTCAGGTTATTATATTTCCCTTTATATAAAGAAGACCCTTTTGTTTGATTATTCAACTATAAATAAAATTGTTAAAAGAGTTGAAGATAAAGAAAAAAAGAAGAATATACATTCTGGCTTTACCACTACGATTTGCGAAGCTATAATAAGAAGAATGGAATTCCCTGATAGATTTTTGCCAAGGGCAGCATTTAAAAGTTATAATAATAAAAAAAGTAAAGTGACCCTGAGATGAAGCATAATGATTTTATTTTGAAAACTTTTGATGGCTTAGCTTTGTATGCTCAGAGCTGGCATCCAGAAGAAAAGGCTCGGGCTGTGATAGGTTTGGTGCACGGTTTGGGGGAGCATAGTGGAAGGTATGCCGATTTAGCTGACAGATTAACAAAAGCTGGCTATATTATTGTGGCTTTTGATTTACGCGGACATGGACGTTCAGAAGGTCAGAGAGGACATACTTCTTCATATAATGCCCTAATCAGAGATATTGACTCTTTTCAAAGAAAAGCAAGAGAGCAATTCTCCCAATTGCCACTGTTTTTATTGGGCCATAGTTTGGGTGGGAATTTGTTACTAAATTATGCTTTGCGTCGGAAAGTGAAGCTTAAAGGAATAATTGTTATTGGGCCATGGCTTCGATTAGTCTTCAAGCCTTCACTGTTTAAAATAATTTTAGGTAAGTTGACTAATACGATATGGCCTTCTTTTTCCCAGTTAACAGGTCTGGAAAGTGAGTTTATTTGTAAGAATCAGGAAGCATGTGAAGATCGGGAAGATGATCCCCTGGTACATGACCGTATATCTGCTCGTATGTTTATTAGTGTAACCCAAGCAGGAGAATGGGCTATAAAACATTCCTT
>JAWOBA010000091.1:0-5183 GCA_046498285.1 Desulfatiglandales bacterium
AGAAAGGACTGATACACTCGTGGGATTCCAACTCGCCGATGTGTTCGCCGGAGGTGCGTCGGCGCGTTCTCGAACTGGCCCGCACCAAGGGCTGGTTGCCTCGCCTTGGATACGCTCTGCAGCAGGCCGTGCCCTCCGAGGTGGCGGTTAACGAGTGGGAATACGAATGGGGCCGGCGGCGTTTCGTATCATTGGCCCATGCGTGCCGCGATGTGTTTCTGGCCCTGGAATTCAATGACCTCAAAGAGTTGGACCGTCTGGCGTCGTTGTGCAGGCAGGACGACCAGATTCGTTCGCTGGTCAACGCCCTGTATGCCGTCTGCGGCGAGGGCCCCGATAAATCGGGATCTCAGGGACATTGTTGACTTCGTTGACGTATTCCCTTTTTTGAACCATAAAGGCACCCCCGCACCATCTACCGGAGCTGCCCCAGTTGAACACCCTAAAAGGACCCCAGTGAAATAGGTAAGAAAAAGGCATTTCACGGGGTAAACCCGGTTCAACAGGGCAGTTATTCCGTTGAAAGTCAAGATTTTTTTGTGGCTCTGTTATGCCACAAAGGTTGTTTAATTGTTCTTTGAAAATTCGGTAAAACCTGTACACGAGCTCCTATATCTGTTAAGGTGATAATGGAGCGGAGGCTATGATCCCGCTTTTAGTGAGGTTATCACTATGGGACTGCTTCTGCTCCTTCCTCTTACTGTTTTGCCGCCTTGATATGGGTGCCTTGGCATCAAACTCCTGATAGCGACGATTTTTATCCTGGCGAACTTTCTTGCTGAATGGGTAGCTTTTTTCCCTGTTTTTCCAGTCGATCTCGGGATCAAAGGCCATGTTGTGCTTGAGCATGCCATAGATCACTCTCAGTATTTTGTGCATGCACACTCCTATTGCAGCCATTTTTTCCATCCCCTTTTGCGTATGTTCCAGATAGATGCCCCGGATAAGGGGGTTGGATCGAATGGCAGTCAGTGCCACCATGAAGAGAATCTTTCGAGGTTCTTTTCGTCCTTTTTTGCTCATACGAAAGCGACCCACACCATCACCGCTTATTTTGTATACGGGATGAAGCCCAAAGAATGAGGCCAGTTTTTTAACAGATAAAAACCGTTCCACTGTTTGTATCTGGAGTAGCAAACCAATGGCGGAATAGTCTTTTATTCCGATAAAGCTCTTCAGCAACTCTACCTCAGGCACAGAACAGTGTCGAGTCATCACATCTATTTGAGAGGCAATGCTTTTCTTCAGATGAAGAATCTGCTTGACAGTTTCTACAATCAGCTGTGCAGTGATTGTATCTGCAGCAGAGGCTACACTTCTTTGAGCAACAGCAACCAATTCTTGTGCACGAGCAGATGATATGTAAGGGATCCGGGCTACAGATACTACCCGAGCCTTCGATAAATCAGAGGCCGTTGGATAGCGGAGCAGGAGCTTTAAGACCCATCCTGGCATACCATCTTTACAGTAGGCCAAAAGCTCTGGGTTGGCGCTGTAAAGGAGAGGTTCCAATTGATTGAAAAGTTGGGTGCTCTGCTTGCTCAGCATAGTGATAAACCCCCATTGCTTTCGTAACGATGCCAGGGGATCGTGGTGCTGATAGGATACCTTTTCAGGATGTGCGATCATATACTCGGCAACGTTTTGAGCGCTGATCTTATCAGTGACATTGCGTTTTAAATCAGCCTTGCTATTGGCATTGACACCGAGGGGGTTTAACCGTGCAGTCCTAAGATTCAACGTTCCCTGGAATTTTACCAGTGCATTAAACCAGTTATTCTCATATCCCCCGGTACTTTCTACCGCTGCATAGATCGTACATTCAGGGTGATCCTCGCAAAAGGTGAAGAGGATCTCATGGAGACGAGAATGCCCCTCAAAGGTATCATCCAGTTGGAAGTTGGCTTCTATCGGTTGTTTTTTATCATTCAGCATAACGAAATCTGCATATCCTTTGCTTACATCAATACCTAAATAGTAGTTGTTCATAAAGCCTCCTTTTCGGTAAAGTATAAAGTGCCAGGAATCATCAGCCTTGTCGAAATCCGGTGTCTAAAGCACCATGTTATTCCCCGACTTAAACCTGGCGGAAGGAAGAAACTGCCCCACGGGCTCGAAGCCCAAGGCAGGCACCTCCTCTTCCGTTATTGTGATGGTTTTACCGAATAAAGAAAGCTTTTATTTAATTTCAAAGAAGTTTTTTTATTTAACTTTTACTATACAAGGCGGGGCGGGACTGCCCGCCATCGCTCGCGCTGAAGCGCTCAAACCCCGCTTTCAGCGGGACAGGCCGCTTCGCTTCTACGGCAGGGTACCCCGAAAAAGTATGTAAAAGTCGCGCTCCATGAAGCCACGTTTCCTATTTTTATGGTTCCTCGAAGCTCTCCATCGTCTTTTTGAGGATACTGAAAATCGCCAGGTTTTTCAAAGATCTCAGCCCTACCATTTATCTTTGCTTTTTGAGGTTTTCGGCACGCTTGTGGGCCACCTGGCAGAAATAAAAGGTTGAGCCGTCCAGCTCGCCTGTTTCCAGGTGGGCGTGGGCCGGGCACCACATGCAAAGATTGAGCAGGGCACACGTGCTGCAGGTTTCCAGGAACTCTTTACGCCGGGAGCGCAGGTCCCGGACCATGGGAACAAAATCATTCCAGGCCTCGGCAAGGGTTCCTGTTTTCAGGTCATAGGTCGTACCTTCGGCCCACAGGGGAGAGCAGAGACGAAACCGGCCATCGTAACTCACATTAAAGCTGCTGTTGCCTGTCCCGCAATGAAACAGGCGGTCATCGTTGTAATGGGTGAATTCTTCGTTGATCAGGGTATCACGTTCCTTGCACATGGCATTCATGCGCTGTTCATCCGCAGCTTCCAGGGTCACAATCTGTTCCGGGGTCAAGCGCTCGGCCCGAATCTCGTCATTGCGCACCGGGTTGCCGTCAAACCGGAGGTGAAGCTGTGGATCAAAGCGAAAGAAATCCTTGGTGCGGGCCCGACAGAAGGTGGCAATCTCATTCTGCTCATGCAGGTTGGACTGAATGGCCATGGTCTTGAGCCGGATGGGTACGCCTTCTGCTGCAAGGCTGTCCAGACCATTCATAAATGAGTCAAACGAATCTGGCCGGCGCGTCACCGCCTCCCAGGTCTTTTTTGTAATACCGTAGACAGTAACTTCTATATCACGGGGTGGGTATTTTTTAAAGAGCCTGACATGTTCCTGGTTTATCAAGGTAGCGTTGGTGAAGACCGATACCAGCAGGCCCAGGCGCTTTAATCCGACATAGATTTCCGCGAAATCAGGGCGTAGGAGCGGCTCGCCGCCGGTTATCAGGCACCAGAGCGCACCCATGTCCACAGCCTGGCGGGCGATACCCATGATCTCGGCCGCGGTTAACTCCCGGTTCCGGGCATCCCTGTCCCCGGCCGGCAGGTTGATGTAGCAGTGGCGGCAGTTCAGATTGCAGCGGGCGGTGATCTCCAGATCAAAGGACAGCGGGATGCGTTTGTTTTTGATTTTATCCCAGAGGGGAAATTGCTGGATTTCCATAGATTTGGTGAGACCTTTGCATAACCCCTCTTGATCTAAAGACGATGGGCTTTTTTTCAGTTCCCTCCGGGTCGTAGGCCCTCCCTTCCGGGGCGGAGTCCCCTTCAGGACGGAGTCGAGCCGGAGGCCACCAGTCACTTCAAAAAAGTCCATCATCTTTTTGGGGATGGTGAAAATCGCCAGGTTTTTCAAAGGTCTCCTGGTGATTCGTTACCCGGCAGTGATTAGGTGCTATGAAGGCGGCGGCATATAAGCCGGAGCTTTTTTAAAATTGTTAGTATCTGATACCGAGTAAGGGCGGCAATCAATCTGCGTTCCAATCCAAGTCCCAGCCGCACATCTTGTCCCTTACGTTCAATGCGGGTGACACGGCCAATGATGTGCTCTCTCGCGCTAAGGAGGTCAGTTTCAGTGGAATTGTCGCCTTTTAGCTGCCAGCCGGCAGCGGTTCTGGTGATTACCCGATGAATGACAAGCTTGCCTGTGTGCGGATGAATAAATGCCACAACATCGCCCACCTGCGGCTCGGAATCATGGATGGGGGAAATGGTCAGAACGTCCTGATCCTTAATAAAGGGATGCATGCTGAAGCCGCGAACAGTGGTGCGCAAGGGTACTCCGCGTTCATTCATGCCGCGCAGCAGTTCCAGCTGCCCCAGGTTGGACAGGCTCAGTTGTGCTCCATGCGACACATAAGGGGAAGCAGGTTCCGGCATGGTCAATCTTTAACGGTAAGGATACCCCGCTGAACCATTTCTGTGGAAAAGCCTAGGACATCGGTGCTTATTTCATCGGCAGGGGCAGAGAATTCGTGGGCAAGGGATTCCGCAACCTGGGTCAGGCTCTTTTGACCGTCCAGGGCCTGCCAGATGGCTTTTCCGGTTTCATTCAGGGTATACAGTTCATCATCCGCGTCCCCGATGCCGGCTACCAGCGGAACGATGATCATATCGCCCTCAATCTCGCGGGCCACCACGTCTTCTGACGGCAGACAAATAGAATCCATATTTACCTGTGTTGCCAAAAAGTCTTACCTTACTATAAAGTTTTATACGACAAAATCGGAAATGATTTTTTACGAAACGAGAAATATATGTGTTAGAAAGTGAGTATTAGGCCTGTGAACACGACCCTGGAGAACCACTCGGGAACCATGTTCAGAATGTAGATGGTATTATCTCGTTTAAGAGGGAAATTTATCGGAACAAGGTACACCACTGATTTTGCAAGATGGGTTACTACCGGGCCCAACAATCCCACTACCCCCCTTACAAGCTTGAAGTATTTGCTCTTCAGGTTTGCTGCGGGTTAGAACAATCAGTTCGGGTTTTTGCCATGTTTTCATTTTCGATCTCTCTTTGTTTGTCCATGTTTTTTCTGTCACTATTTTCTTATTCGCAGAACGAGAACTTTGCATAAACCCTATTGATTTAAAGACGATGGGGCTTTTGCATGATAACAAAAATTGCATGGTTCTTTAAAGAACTCGCGGAACACATAATCATATTATAAGGTATTGATATGATAAGTCAAGCTTTATAATTTGTTTTCGTGGTCTATTGGTCGCTAACGTATCCTCTCCTTCCAGTTTTGAACTGTCCAGGCCTGCTCATCCTCTCCCAGCCAGCCCAGCCAGCGTGCC
>JAWOBA010000127.1:0-13931 GCA_046498285.1 Desulfatiglandales bacterium
CGAGGTCGGCGGGATGGGCCCAACAAGATGAGCACAAGCCCGCCTCCGCTGGTGCCTATGCGGGGATGCGCCGGCCCGCTCGTTACTTGAACAGCATTGCCGCTACTCGTCCGCTTCCGGCGTCTCCGGCGTCCCTCCTTTTCTAAGGGAGGTTCTCCTATTCCTGTGGATAAAGGGGATATTCTAAGGCCCGAAGATATTGCAAACGCCATTTATTTCTCCTTGACGCGACCGGGTGGTGTAGCATTAAATGAGGTGACAGTCAGGCCTACCTGGCAGGAACGATAGCAAATACCACTACCCGTAGTTTGCCATCCTTCCAGTCACCCGGCAAGACCTTTGAAAAACCCGGCGATTTATACCATCCTCAAAAAGCCCATCGTCTTTAGATCAATAGGGGTTATGTAAAGATCTCCCGGCAATGGTTGCTATACTTGGTGTTAACAATGGGGGGGGTCACCAAATGAGATATCTGGATAATCCACAACACCCTCTTGAAAATATTGAGTTTTTGAATCCTGTCATCACAGGGTTTTATGGATATTTGTCTGAATAGAAATCCTTTAGACCATATAGTTGAGCTTAGTTTTTGATCATATACCCACCTTCTCTCATACCCTCCCAAATCCTAGGGTGCTAAAGATTTTTCTTGACATGCAATAAGATAAGACCTACGTAGTAATATGTTTAACAGTTAAATAGTTTAATAGTTAGGCAATTTATCCTTCCCGTTGTACATTACAGCACTCATAGTCAAACTATTGCGGTAAAAAATTCTATGGAGCTCGTTTTTAATAAAACAAAAACTATCAGGTCGTTTCAAAATATTGTCGACCAGATTCAGGAGGCCATCATCGACGGAAGACTCAAGGCAGGAGATAAACTGCCTTCTGAGATGAAGCTGAAAGACATGTTTGATACGAGTAGGGGTACTATTAGAGAGGCCCTGCGGGTACTTGAACAACGGGGACTCATAAATATAAAGACAGGTGTAAGCGGGGGAGCAATTATTAGGGATCTCAGTACAGAAAAGATAACTGAAGGTCTGGATCTCCTGATGCAATATCAAAAAATATCCTCAAAACACCTGGAGGAATTCCGTCATGAGGTTGAGGGAAAAATCACAGCCCTTGCCGCTGAAAGGGCCACAAAAATGGATATACAACGGCTGAAACATATCCTTACCGAGGCCTCGGAGCAGCTTGAGAAGGGAACTGACGGCCAAAAAGATTTTTTCCGCATTGATGTGAAGCTGCACATCGCACTCGCCCAAATTTCACGGAACCCCCTTTTTACCGCCGTACTCCAGATGGTCCACGAAAGCATTCTCGGCAGGTGGCTGCAGGTTGCCCCAAGCAAGGAGCCGATCCTCAGGGAAAACTACAAGGATCTCTGCGATATCGTAAGCGCTGTTGAGCACGGTGAGAGTGATGAGGCCCGCTTGTTGGCCCATGACCATATCAGACGATTTCACCGCTACATAAGAAATGCCAAACCGAACAGGAAAAACCAATCTATAAAAAAAGGAGTCTAATGATGAACCAGCAATACTTTATTGACCTGGAAGAGCGATACGGAGCTCACAACTACCTCCCTCTTGACGTAGTCTTGAGCAAAGGCCAGGGCATCTGGGTGTGGGACGTGGATGGAAACAAGTATCTGGACTGCCTGAGCTCTTACTCCGCGGTCAACCAGGGACACTGCCACCCTAGGATCATGCGTACGATGATTAATCAGGCCCAGGAACTTACCCTTACCTCAAGGGCGTTCAGAAACGATCAACTCGGTCCCTTCTACGAGGAACTCTGTGCGCTGACCAACTCCCACAAGGTACTACCAATGAATAGCGGCGCCGAGGCAGTCGAGACCGCGGTCAAGGCAGTGCGCAAGTGGGGCTACCATATCAAAGGCGTCCCCGAGGATAGCGCCGAGATCATCGTGTGTACCAACAACTTCCACGGCCGCACCATCACCATCGTGGGCTTCAGCTCGGAGCAGGAGTATCGGGAGGGTTTCGGCCCCTTTTCCCCTGGATTCACCATCGTTCCCTTCGGAGATGCCAAAGCGCTCGAGGAGGCAATCACACCCAACACGGTGGGCTTTCTCGTTGAGCCCATCCAGGGAGAAGGTGGGGTAATCGTTCCCCCTGCAGGGTATCTAAAGGAGGTAAAAGGGATATGTGCCAAGCATAATGTGGTGCTGATCACCGATGAGATTCAAACTGGGCTTGGCCGCACCGGCAAGCTTCTCGCTGAGGAACATGACGGCATCGAAGCAGATATCACCCTCATAGGAAAGGCCTTGTCAGGGGGGTTCTATCCCATCTCTGCGGTGCTCTCCAATACAGAAATTCTTGGGGTGCTGCGGCCTGGGGAGCACGGCAGCACCTTTGGCGGCAATCCTCTTGCATGCGCTGTGGCCAGGGAAGCCCTCAAGGTCATCACTGATGAAGGCATGGTTGACAACGCCGCTGCCATGGGGGAATACTTCCAGTCCCGACTTAAGGAAATCAACAGCCCCTATGTCAGGGAAGTACGAGGAAAAGGGCTCATGATCGGCGTGGAGCTTCACCCGGATGCAGGCAGCGCCCGGCTCTTCTGTGAGAAGCTTAAGAACAAGGGAGTTCTGTGCAAGGAGACCCATATCTACACCATTCGGTTCATGCCTCCGCTGATCATCACCAAGGAGGAAATCGATTGGGCCATGGACCGGATCGAGCCGGTGCTCAGTGAATAAAGCAGCAATTCAGGCATAAAACATGATTATATGGCAAATTCCATAATAGAGGAGTTGACAACAGATGGCTTATAATTTGCAGAACAGGCATTTTTTGACCTTGCTGGATTATTCACCAGAAGAAATACGATTTCTGCTGGATCTTTCAGCCGAGCTCAAAAAAGCCAAGTATGACAACCTGGAGCAGCCTCAGTTAAAGGGCAAGAATATTGTTTTGATCTTCGAGAAATCATCCACGAGGACGCGGTGTGCCTTTGAAACAGCGGCATATGACCAGGGCGCGAATGTGACCTACCTGGGGCCTTCTGGATCACAAATGGGTACCAAGGAATCATTAAAAGATACGGCCAGAATACTGGGACGTATGTATGACGGCATCGAATACCGGGGGTTTGAACAAGCCACAGTGGAAATTTTGGCACAGTATGCCGGGGTGCCGGTATGTAATGGTCTCACCAACGAGTTTCATCCCACACAAGTTCTTGCAGACCTGCTCACCATGGTGGAGCACTCCAAAAGACCTCTTAACCAGGTAACCCTTGCCTACCTGGGAGACGCCCGAAACAACATGGGAAATTCATTGCTGATCGGAGCAGCCAAAATGGGAATGGATTTTCGTGCTGTCGCCCCTCCGAGTCTTCAGCCCCAGGACTCGTTGGTTTCAGAAGCACTGGAGATTGCAAAGGAAACCGGGGCCAGGATCATGGTCACCGATGATCTGGAACAAGGCGTCAATGGTTGTGATTTTCTCTACACCGACGTGTGGTTATCAATGGGTGAACCAGAATCCGCCTGGCAAGAAAGAATAACCTTGTTAAAGGCATACCAGGTCAACACGTCGGTCATGAAGATGACAGGGAATCCGAGGGTAAAGTTTCTCCATTGTCTCCCTGCCTTTCACAATCGGGAAACCGTGATCGGAGAGGAAATCTTCCAGAAATTCGGCCTTGAGGGCATGGAAGTCACCGAAGACGTCTTTGAGTCTGATTCTTCCATTGTCTTCGATCAGGCCGAAAATCGGGTTCATACTATCAAAGCGGTGATGGTTTCCACGCTGGGAACCTGATTCCTCGTCCATATGGGCATTCACCGCTGACTAAATCCAATCCAAAAAAAGGAGAGAGAAAATGATAGAAAACGTGCTTATCATGGGAGCTGCTGGAAGGGACTTTCACAATTTCAATGTGTATTTTAGGGATAAATCCAGATATAAGGTAATCGGCTTCACAGCAGCACAGATTCCTACCATAGAGGGACGGCTCTATCCACCTGAGCTTGCAGGAGATCTCTACCCCGAAGGTATCTCAATCTTTCCTGAGGACCAATTGGCCGAGCTAATTACGACACACAAAGTAGATCTGGTAGTCTTCTCATACAGCGACGTTCCCCATATAGATGTCATGCACAAGGCCTCCATTGCGATGGCACATGGTGCGGATTTCATACTTATTGGCGCACAATATACCATGCTCAAGTCTGAAAAACCGGTAGTAGCTATCTGTGCCGTGAGAACGGGTTGTGGAAAATCACAAACTACCCGCAAAGTCTGCACCATTCTTAAAAAGCTCAACAAGAAGGTCGTGGTAGTGCGTCATCCCATGCCCTACGGAGATTTGCGAACCCAAGCGGTACAACGCTTCTCCTCTTATGAAGATTTTGAGAAAAACAAGTGCACCATAGAGGAACGAGAGGAATATGAACCACTGGTTGATCAGGGGATTGTGGTATATGCAGGCGTTGATTACGGGCAAATACTCAAGAATGCTGAACAGGAGGCGGATCTTATTGTTTGGGACGGCGGAAATAACGATACCCCTTTCTACAAACCGGATATCCACGTGGTCTTATTTGATCCTCATCGGGCAGGCCATGAGCTTCTCTATTTCCCCGGTGAAACCAATATGCTCATGGCTGACATTGCCATCATCAACAAGGTGAATACTGCATCGTTAGCCCAGGTGGAATTGGTTCGAAAAAACATCGAGCGACATGCCCCAAAAGCCAGAATCGTGCTCGCGGAATCGCCCGTATTGGTTAGCAATCCGGAACAGATCCGTGGAAAGCGTGTGCTCGTGGTGGAGGATGGACCCACCCTAACCCATGGGGGAATGCCATATGGGGCAGGCTTCATTGCCGCCAAAGAGTATGGTGCAGCCAAGATAGTTGATCCACGACCATATGCAAAGAGAACAATTCATGAAATCTATCTCCTGTACCCCCATACCGGGCCTGTGCTCCCTGCCATGGGATACAGCAGCAATCAGGTTCAAGATTTGGAAGACACCATCAACGGCGTTGATTGTGACCTTGTGCTCTTCGCAACGCCTATTCAACTTACTCGAATCCTCTCAATCAACAAACCCACCATTCGCGTGCGCTATGAATATGAGGATCATGACCACCCCTTTTTAGAGGAGGCACTGCTTGACCGATTGGATGGCAAGGCCTCATCCTGACGCATCAAAAGGTAAGGTAACACTATGCAGGACAGGTTGAAAAAGCAAATTCTACTCGTGGCCCTCGGTGGAAACGCCCTTATTCGAAAAGGTCAAATGGGGACAGTGGATGAACAGTTCGAAAACCTCAAGGTTCCACTCAGCCAGATTGCACGGCTTTCAAGAGACTACCGCATCATCATCACCCACGGTAATGGTCCCCAGGTGGGAAACCTGCTCCTTCAGCAGGAACAATGTGACGACGTTCCTCGTTTACCACTGGAAATTCTCGTAGCTCAAACACAGGGTCAGATTGGCTACATGATCGAATCTACTTTGGACAGCGAGCTCATGGCAATAAGCTTACAAAAACCCCTTGTGAGCCTGATCAGTTACGTGGTAGTGGATGAAAAAGACCTCGCATTCCAAAATCCATCAAAACCAATTGGGCCTGTCTACACAGCAGAGAGGGCAGCTACCCTTCCCTATTCCACCCGAAAGACGGAAAAAGGATACCGCCGCGTTGTAGCCTCACCCAATCCCATCACCATTGTGGAAAAACGTGAGATCAAAAAGCTTATCGAGATGGACTTCATCGTGATTTGTTGCGGTGGTGGTGGTATACCCGTGATACGCGAGGGGCGGGGTTTCAGCGGAATAGATGCAGTGATTGATAAGGATCTGTCCAGTGCCGTTCTAGCCGAAGAGGTAGGAGCTGATATCTTTGTTATTGCCACCGATGTGGAAGGCGTCATGATTGACTTTGAAACGCCAAAGCAGAAGTTAATGCGCCGTCTCGACACAGTCACTGCCGAACGGCTTTTAAAGGAAGCTCACTTCGCTGAAGGGTCCATGGTGCCCAAAGTGGAGGCTTGCATCCAGTTTTGCAAGCGAGCCGGCAAAAGAGCACTCATTACTTCAACGGCAATGATCCAAGACAGTGTCTCAGGGAAGGCAGGAACTGAGTTTGTATGAGATACATCCGAACCGGCGAAGACAAAGTCATCAATCCATTGCAAATTTTCCCTTAAACTTAAACCCACCGCATGCAATCGGGCAGGTCCTCTAGAAATTAGTAAACATTGAGCAGAAATTGGCATATTTTATCTCTGATTAAGGTATGAATTGTTGAATTTCGACTCTGCATGCGATGTAGTAGATTCTATGGCATAGAAAGACCTTACCCATTACCCTATCGTGTATGAATGAATGAAATGTGACTCAGGATATCACCATCATGTTATTACCACTTACAGAATTTCGAGATACTCCTCTTCATCAAGGAGACAAAAATCTGTTGATATTTTGATGAGCATAAGTAAACTTATATTTTTATAGGTTTGAGTATATGGCATGTGAAGTATTATATTCAAAAGGTGACGAATAATCCACACTATATCACCGATCCGTTGTTTAATGATCGATGGATTTAGGGGAGAAAATCAAGGCTATTAGGTCTAACAGCCATTCTTTTCTATACTATTTTTCGAGGGAAATATGTCAAGCGAGTTAAAGGTCTGGATAAACGGTGAAATGGTTAACTGGGACCAGGCGACCGTCCATATCATGTCACACAGCTTTACACGAGGCTCGGCTGTTTTCGAGGTGATCAGCTTCCATCAAACGACAACCGGCACTGCTGTCTTCAGGTTGGATGAGCATCTCAAACGTCTGCGCCGTACTACTGAACTCCTCAACATGGAGCTGGTTTACTCAGAACAGGAAATTGAACATGGGGTTATAGAGACCATAAAAGCCAATAACCTGAAAAATGGCTTAATCAAAATCATCGGTTACTATGGGAACCAGGCCTTTCATCTTCTGCCAGAACAGAAAAGGCTTGATTTATCTATTTTCGCAGTAGATGAGGACGTCAAAAAAGCCTCTAAACAATACATAAGCGCATGTTTTTGTCGATGGCGCAAGCTCGACCCAAATACCGTCCCTATTGAAGCCAAAGTTGCCGCTAATTACATAAACGGTATGCTGGCTCTGCAGGAGGCAATCCACCGCGGCTTTGATATCGGAATCTTACTTGATACCTATGGTTTTGTGGCTGAAGCAAGCACTGAGTCCGTCTTCTGGGTAGAAGGTAATGTAATTAAAACCCCACCGCTGGGTCGGATCCTCCACAGTATCTCCCGCCTTTCCATACTTCAGGCCGCTGCTATAACCGGTCTTAAGGCCGTGGAGGAAAATGTAAAACCAGAAGAATTCATGAAAGCAGATGAACTATTCGTAGCTTCTACGAGCTGCAAAATCTTGCCGATAAGTCATATTGGTGATCGAGTTTTTGAGAATATACCCGGACCGATGAGCAGGGAGCTTAAAGTGCTCTTCTCAAACATTTACTCCGGAAAAGATGAAAGATTTAACAACTGGCTTTTTCCTGTACAGTAGAAATCATTCTGCGGAAACCGAATGCTAATTGAGTTGCCTTAGCTGTATGTTCCTACATCGTTTTACCAGAGCATTATATACAAATTTTCCTCGGAGGAAATCCTCTGCAGGTTAATCCATTTGCGTCAGTTCTCGGGGCACTCATGTATTCTGCCACACTCAGTGAGGACCCTACCCTATTCCTTAGGCCCTCGTCATGGGTAGATTGCAGATCGTAAAACACAATTGATCCCCCATCGTCATTTAAAAGTGACCCCACTGAAGAGTATATAATCTCCTCCCAAAAAGGAAAGGAGGAGGAAACAGGAGGGTGATAAGGATGTATACGTGGCAACAGGAAGATGTCCTTCAATACCGCTCCTGCTGGCAGGCTCTTCTTTTATCTTTTGCTGTGTATAGTTGCAGGGTAACAATTATTTTGAGTAACTATTTTTATCAGTAAGGAGTAAAGTACATATTCTATTGGTAGAAGTTACTATATTATTCAGCTCGGAATCGTTTTCTTTAAGATAGTAAGAATTTTTCCAGCATCTTTTTGAGGCTATGGGTAGATGGATGACGTCTTCTACATCAGGGTTTCCTGGATAATATGAAATTATGTACTATGTATACATGCCCGGGAGGATAAACAAATGAGAGTGAAGATACTGAATGCTTTGGGCATTTTAATCGGCATCGGTGTCGGCGTCGGCCTGTTTTATCAACTTATTTCCACCCAGCCCGTTCAGAAGAAAAAGAGGCCGCCGGACCTTCGGCCGACGGCCGAAGTGAAAACGGTAAAAGCCCAAAGCTATGATGCCGTGATCCACGGCAACGGAACCGTTCGCCCTTCAGAGCGGCTTGATGTGCTGTCAGAGGTTCCGGGGATGGTGGTGGAAATGGGACCAAATGCTGCTGAGGGGAATCTCGTGGAAAAGGATGCTCTACTGTTTCGAATCGATGATTCATTGATCGCTGCAGAGATTGAGCAAATCAAGGCCCAGATAGCTTCCATAGAGGCACAGCTTACCGAAACCGAAATGCAAAAGGAAAACGATATTCGGCTTCTCGCAATTGAAAAGCAGGTATTTGATCTGGCGAAACAAGAACATGAACGCCTTATCAATATCTACAAGAAACAGCTTATTTCCGAACAACAGGTCCAGACTGCCGAGACTCGAAGGAACGAACGGCTCCTCGCCGTGGAGAAACGCCGGGCGACCATTGCCCAGGCAGACCAGAAACTGGCAGCACTCAAAGCAAATCGTCAGGCCGCCCGTGCAACGCTCAAGGCAAAGAGAATTCAGCTCTCAAAAACCATTATCCGCGCCCCTTACAGGTGCCGGATTGAAACTGTAAGGGTCAGGATGTATCAAGTAGTACAGACTAATACTCTTTTGGCCGCTATATATCCGGTCGACTCTCCCATTGAAGCGGCAATCCCTATCGAGGCACGCCATATGTCAGCCTTCTTTGATTTTGATAAACTTGATAGGAATACTCCTCCCTGGGAGCAGGTGAAATTAAGGACAGATGTCCACTGGATGTCGTTGGGCCGAGAACAACAAATAACGGGCCACCTCAGCCGTATCGGAGCTCAATTGGATGAGGCAACAAGATCAATAACAGCAATCATTGAAATTCCGGGACCTTATGCGCGGAGGACAAGCAATATCGGAAGAGGACTGCTCCCCGGTACTTTTGTAAGGGTTGCCATTCACGGCAGGCGCTATGAAAACATCGTCGTGATTCCTGCAAAAGCCATGGATACAGATAACAGCGTTTATCTGGTTAAAGACGGTAAACTCAACAAGGTATATGTGGAACCTATCATCGTCCTGGGTGCAGATGTGATTCTTGCGGTGACTCCTGCCATGCCCTCCGGTTCAAAGGTGGTTCTCAATGACATGCCCGGGGCCTTTGAAGGAAGTTCTGTACGAATATGGGAACAGGAAGCCGATAGACCATGAAATTAATTTCTTTCTTTCTGAAAAGCAGGACCGGCGCCAATGTCGTAATGCTCCTTATCTTTGGATTCGGCCTTTTGGGGGCGGCACAGATTAGAAGGGAAACATTTTCCTCCTCGGATCTTGATACGCTTAAGGTCTCTGTCCGGTATGAAGGCGCTACACCTGTCGAGATGGAGCAGGGCGTATTGAGGCCGATCGAGGAACAGTGCATAGGGATCGAGGGGTTCAAATCCGTTTCAGGCAGTGCCAGTGAAGGGCTTGCCTCGGCCACAATCGAGCTCAAGGAAGGGACCGATATTGATTCAGCCCTCATCGAACTAAGAGATCGCATCGATAAGATAACAAATTTTCCGGACGGCGTGGAAGATATAATCGTTAGTGAAGTAAAACGGAAGGACCCGGTAGCCACCCTTATTGTCTATAGTCAAGCACCTGAGCGAACTCTTAAACACTACGCCGAGCTATTGAGGGACGAGCTGATTATCAATCGAATAGCAACCGAAGCTGATCTTGAGGCAGTACGAGCTCCCGAAATTCTCATATCCGTAACCGAGGCCCGTCTCAGACAATTCGGAATTACTATTGGCCAGCTGGCCGAGGCCGTCAAGGCAGCCAGCCTTGACCTTCCCTTGGGCATAATAAACAGCGAGCGAGGGGACTTTTTGTTAAGGATCCGTGAACAAAAAAGGGATCCCAAGGACTTTTTGACGATTCCCATAAGCCGGGGACCGGGAGGCAGCGAAGTCACGCTTGGTACCCTGGCTGAAATCACCCGGGGATGGGAGGATGTTGAAATCGGTGCCCGCTACAAAGGCAAAAGGGCCGTCATAGTCCAGGTGAATAAAACGGAAATACAGGACACGATAGCCACTGCTGATGCCGTTCGGAGTTACCTTGCCGGGTTTTGTAAGGGCCTTCCATCGGGAATAGACGTGGATATTTTTGTTGATCAATCTATTCGCATCCGGGATCGCCTGAATATACTTGTGAAAAATGGGATCATGGGGCTTGTTCTTGTCTTTTTAGTCCTATGGTTCTTTACGGGAATCAAAACCGCCTTCTGGGTAGCCTGGGGCATACCGGTCTCCTTTCTGGGAACAATCTTTGTGATGTACCTGGTGGGCATGACCTTGAACATGATCACCATGTTTGGACTGATTCTCGTACTTGGGATGATCGTTGATGATGCGATCGTGGTCTCGGAGAATATTTACAGCCGGTTCAGAAACGGTGAAGGACGATATGAAGCAGCCTACGGAGGCTCAACCAGCGTATTCTGGCCTATTCTTGCTTCAAGCCTGACTACGATTGGTGCCTTCGTTCCCCTCATGTTTGTAACCGGCGCAATGGGAAGAACCATGGGAGCCCTTCCCTGGGTGGTCGTCGTTGCTTTGTCTGTGAGTTTGATCGAAGTCTTTTTTTCTCTGCCCAAACACATAGAACATGGGCTGGATAAGGATCCTGCTGCGAAAAAAAAGCCCTTTGCCTTGAGAGCCAAAATCGACGCCGGCGTTGAGATCTTCATTGAAAAAGTGGTGGGGCGTGCCTCAACATTTTTCATACGAGCGCGCTATTGGATCATCGGGGCTTCTATTGTTGTAGTGCTCCTGAGCTTCGGAATGCCGGCCGGGGGGCGCCTCCTTTTCACCTTTTTCCCTATGCCGGATACCAATAGCATTGTCGCCCGGGTGCGATATCCCATAGGAACACGGCCCGATCGCACCCTAAAAATGGTTGCCGAACTTGAAAATGCCCTGAAAAGAACAGAAGAAAAACTGGGAGATCCCAGCGGAAACAAGCCTATCATTGAGCGGACACTTGTGCGTCTTGGGGAGACCTCGATTGAGTCGGATAGAGGAGGGCATATTGCTCAGGTTCAGGTTGAGTTGAGAGATGCGGAACTCAGGAGCATCACAAGCGATGAGATTCTATTAGCCTGGCGGAAAAATACAAAAACCCTGCCCGGCATTACATCGCTCAGCTTTTCGAGACTTGAACGCGGCGTGGGCGGAAAAGAAGTTGATATCCGACTTGTGGGCACTACTTGGGAAAATCTCGAAGCAGCCGGTAGGTTCTTGATGAACCAGATCGCTACGGTACCCGGCGTCTTTAATATTGAGACAGATCTCAGGCCCGGAAAGAACGAGATTTCTCTATCGGTTAACGAGGCGGGGCAACGACTAGGTATTAGCTCGGCATCTCTCGCCCAGCAAGTACGGAACGCTTTTTTCGGGGTAATTGTCCAGAGCTTTCAGGAAGGCAGTGACGATGTCAAGGTCCGGGCTCGTTTTCCTGAAAGAGAGAGATATAGATTGGAGGATTTGAAAAATCTGACCATTGTCATTCAATCACCCGAGGGTAGGCCCATGCGTGTTCCTTTGTTCAACGTGGCCCGTATAGAACAGATCAGGGGATGGGCTGAGCTCAAACATCTGGATCGAAGGAGAGCGGTTGCCATCACGGCCGAGATCGACGAGAATGTGACCACGGCAGGGAAGGCAATCGAGACCCTGCGACCCATCCTGCTCAACCAAATCTCAACTAAATTCCCAGGTATAAGTATCCGGCTTGAAGGCCAGCAAGAAACACAGCGGGAAACTTTTGAAGGTCTAAAATTCGGAGCCTTTATTGGGCTTTTAATCATATTCTGCGTTCTTGCACTCGTAATGGATAGCTGGGTACCACCTCTTCTGGTTCTTTCAATCATCCCCATAGGTCTGGTAGGTATGATCTGGGGACACATTCTCATGGGCTACAAGCTTATCATGCTGAGCGTGATGGCAGGCATTGCCCTTAGCGGCGTTGTTATTAATGATGCTATCATCCTGATGGATTTCTATAAAGCCAGCCTCGTTGAGACTGGAGAAACCCACACCTCCCTCGTTCTTGCCGTGAAGCGTCGATTTCGTCCTATTGTTATGACCACAGTCACTACTGTGGCAGGCTTGCTACCTATGCTTCTTGAGACGAGCATACAAGCACAGTTTCTTATTCCCATGGCCATAACCATAGCCTTTGGTCTGTCAGCGGCAACTATCGGAATTCTTGTGTTCTTTCCCGCCCTAATTCAGGTTGTTGATGATTTTAAGACATTCTTTAAAGGAAAGAGCCGCTGAAATTCCTGAAATTTGGTTGCCATAGGTATATATGCCTTATATCCGGATGCCGGGTGCAGAAAACAGGAGGTCTTTGACTTTTTCTGAATCATGATTATATTAAATTTGTGATGATTTTGAAAAAAATACTATTGTTAGGCACACTGATATTTCTAATTGAGTTTGGGTGTCATAATGCCACAAACCAAGAGAAAAAAATGAGAGATACCATGGACAAAGAGGGCATCGAACTTGAAACAGCAACATTTGCCGGCGGCTGCTTTTGGTGTATTGAATCAGATTTTGAGAACATAGATGGTATTGTCGATGTCATATCCGGTTACACCGGTGGTCATCAGGAAAATCCAACATACGAAAGTGTATCATCCGGAGAAACCGGTCACGTTGAAGCAGTGCAAGTACACTATGATCCTTCGAAGGTTACGTATAAAGAAATACTGGACATTTTCTGGAGGCACATAGACCCAATGGATGCCGGCGGGCAGTTTGCGGATCGTGGATCACAGTACCGGACAGCCATTTTTTATCATAATAACACACAGAAGATGCTCGCAGAGCAGACCAAAGAAGAGCTCAATACAATAGGGAAATTTGAAAAACCAATTGTAACCGAGGTTATTCAATTTTCAAAGTTCTACAAAGCAGAGGAGTACCATCAGGATTATTACAAGAAAAACCCGATCAGATACAAATATTATCGCTCTAACTCGGGTCGAGACACCTTTCTTAAAAATGCATGGCAGGATTCCCAAGAAGGAACAAAAATGGATACGAAGAACAGTACTTATAGAAAGCCGAGCCATGAAGTTTTGCGACAAAAATTGACGCCGATGCAGTACAAGGTTACACAGGAGGATGGCACTGAACCGCCCTTTAACAACGAATACTGGGATAACAAAAGAGCCGGCATATATGTTGACATTGTCTCAGGAGAACCCTTGTTCAGCTCGCTTGACAAGTTTGACTCCGGAACCGGATGGCCCAGCTTTACAAAACCTCTTAACCCGAATAATATCGTCGAAAGAGAAGACAGAAGCCTTTTGACCCTGCGCACGGAAGTTCGAAGCAAGCACGGGGACTCTCATCTAGGGCATGTATTTCCTGATGGACCAATGCCTACGGGTTTGAGATATTGCATCAATTCCGCAGCCTTACGATTTATTCCTAATGAAGATTTAGAAAAAGAGAGCTATGGAGAATACGTGAAACTCTTTGAAGAAAAGTAAAGATCATTCAGACTCTCTACCTTCTTTGTAAACAGTTAAACCCAGATTATGCAGTAGCCACCTACTGCG
>JAWOBA010000213.1:0-38252 GCA_046498285.1 Desulfatiglandales bacterium
AATGAGTGTTTTCCGGGAAACTTCCTCTTCCAGTTTGATCTTACGTTCAAACATCACCCCGTGCCAGCTTTTGTGGGCTGTAGCCAGCCAGATGGCCGCAGCGCTGAAACCGGCCAGGAAGAACGCTGTCAGTAGAGCTTTGCCAAATCTAACCATTTTTTATTCCAGATAGAGGGGGTCGAGTTTTCTGAATTGACTGGCGGCTTCCTGTTCCACTTCCATCCCGGGAGCGTTGGACTAGGCCCTCCCCATTGCCCCGATAAATCGGGGCCTGCGGGTTCCCCCACTGATACGTTACGAAAAGACAGCACCCTTCTCTCCGAGCGGGAGGCTCTCCCTTCCGGGGCGGAGTCCCCTCCAGGACGGAGTCGAGCCGGAGGCCACCAGTCACTTCAAAAAAGTCCATTGTCTTTTTGGGGATGGTGAAAATCGCCAAATTTTTCAAAGGTCCCGGCTCAATCTGCAGACACAAGGAGATCTTTGATAATTGGAAAAGTAAAACCGTTTCTGACTATTTTTTATAATATTTCTGGTATTTGCGATAGTAATAGCTGTACCCGCCGTAGCCATATTTAGACTGCTGGCGAATATTGACCATGGACATGACAATACCGCTGACATCTATGTCCAGCAGTTTCATTTGCCGCAGAGCCGATTTTATAATATCGCGCGGGGTTTCCGCCCAGCGAAACAAAAGCACCACTGCATCGCCATTCCGGGCCAGTGTCCAGGAATCGGAGATGCCCATGATGGGCGGGGTATCCAGAATAATAAGGTCAAATGATTCCTTCAGTTTTTCCAGGAGACCCTGCATGCGCGTGGAACCCAGCATACCCCTGGCAGTTGAAGCCTTGCCATGTGCCATGATCCAGGAAAGGCTGGTTTCAGGGTCTTTGCCTATGGCTTCTTCGAGCTCGGCCTGGCCTTGCAGCAGCTCCTCGAGCCCGGCCCCGGGCTCCAGGTTGGGAAAGATTTTGCACAGGGTAGGGTGCATTAAATCCGCCTCCAGGAGCAGGGTCCGGGAACCAGTCATCGCGGCAATGCGGCCAAAAGTAAGGCTAAATATAGATTTACCTTCCTTGGGAATTGCAGATGTAACAATGATTGTTTTGGGCGGGTGATCCACGTTGGATAACTGTATGGCCGTGCGAAAGGCCCTGAGGGATTCAGCCAGCAAAGAATACGGCTTGGAAACCACATAATCAAAGGGCGTTCCCTGATATCTGCCCAGCCTGGGGAAAATTCCCAGAACAGGAAGCCCTGTGTTTTGTTCCACCTCTTCTTCGGTGCGGAAGCCCCGATCCAGTGCCTCCAGTAAATACGCGCCCATGATTCCGAACATGAGCCCGGCAGCTAACCCCAGGGCCATGGTCCTGGTTCTCCTGGGATGGGAAGGTAATGATGGTACCTCGGCCTGGGATATGATCCTGGCGTTGGGACGCTGCAGCTCGTCCTTCTCCTGGGTCTCCTGAAAGCGGCTCAAATAGTTTTCATACAATGTCCTGGACGACTTGGCTTGTCTTTCCAGTTCCCGAAGCTGCAGCTCGGCCTGCATGGCCTGGCCCGCTTGTGTCTTGAGCTGATTCAACGATCTGGTAAGTGACTGTTCTTCGGCCCTGGCGCCATGCACCTTGTTCTCAAGAGATTTCAGGACACGGTTGGTTTCTTCTTTGATTTTATCCTGCGAATTACGTATTTCCGCATCGATCTGGATCATTCGGGGATGCTTTTCCCCGTAGCGCTGGCTGAGCTCAGCCTTTTTGCGGCGCAGAGAACTTTCTTCCGAGCGCAACTCCTGGATATTGCCTGAGTCCAGAACCTCGCCCAGGGTTTCAATCCCGCCGGCCCGGTCCATGACTTCCCTGGCCTGGGCAAGCATGGCCTCGGCCCGGGACTTCTTTAGCCTGGCTTGAATCAGCTGGTTGTTGACGTCCCGTATTTGCTGTTCCAGAAGGGTCCCTTCCCCGGTCAGAATCATGTCGCTTTTCTGGCGTAAGTCTTTAACGGCTTGTTCGGAGGACTTGAGTTCCTTGCGCAAGCCTTCAAGGCGCTGGGCCAGCCATTCGTTGGCCCGGCGAGTGGCCTCGAACTTGGCTTCAAGCTGGTCATTGATATAAATCTCAGCCACGGCATTGGCCACTTGAGAAGCTACCTGTGGATTTTGGGAGGTGTAGGATATGGATATGGTGTATGAATCCCTGCGGTTTTCAACCTGCAAACCTCCCAGGAGTCTTCCCACCATGCCTTTCCTGAGTCTTTGTTCCTGTTCCTCAGGGCTGAGTTCTTCAGGTATATCATCCGCAGCTTCCGGATCTTCTTCTCCCAGGAAGGAGAACAGTCCCGACCATAGATCTTTAAGCCAGGTCTTGAGCCTTTGGGTGTGGCTAACCTTCTTGTTTTCTACAAGGGCCGGATTGAATTCAGGTTTTCTTTCGAGCTTAAGTTTGTCCGCGACCTTCTCCAGAATGGAAGTGGAACGAATGATGTCCAATTCCGTGCCAATAACGGAAGGGCTCGTCCATCCCCCTCTTGTATAGAAATCATCGATATTGAAAAGCGAGGAATTTTGAAACTCGAGGACAATCAGGTTCTGGGCCGTGTATCTCGGTATTTGCTGGGACAGGTAGAGCCAGGTTATAACCGCCACCAGGAGAAAAATCCCGGCAATGGTCATACGCCGCCGATATAATTTCAGGAAGAATTCCCGAATATTAAACTCTTCTTCGGTATCTATGAGCTGCTGTAAAGGCTGGTATTGATTCATACCTGAAATGCGCTCTTTTTGCGGGTCAGTGTTTTGCATGGCTCGTTACCTGTTATTGATTATTGGTAAACGGTGGGCTTGAACTAAAAAAACCTCTCCCGGATGGTGATTGTATCTCCGGGCAGTATAACCGTGGAATGGTCTGCGTTTTCAATGACTTTTTCCGGATTGTATCGCCTGATCTCGGCTTTGTTCTGCCTTGCCCTGTGGGTGTAGCCCCCGGCCATGGCCACTGCATTCTGAAGATTTATGCCGCTGACATATTCGTACTTCCCGGGATTTTTTACTTCGCCCAGGATGTAGAATGGACGGTAATTAAGGACTTCCAGGCTGATTCTGGGATCTACCAAGTATCCGTCCCGCAGTTTATTGACCAGGCTCTCTTCCAGTTCCCGCATGGTGAGCCCCCTGGCCTTAACCTCCCCGATCAGAGGAAAGGAAATGTATCCTGAGCCGTCCACCCGAAATTCTCCGGAAAGATCATCCTCTCTAAAGACTGTAATCTTGAGCCTGTCCCCGGATCCGAGGGTGTAGGTGGTTTTCAAAATCTCCTGAGGTTCGGGATTTTTCTGTGCAGCAGCTGTCCAGGCCAGCCCGGCCAAACAAAAAACCAGAAGAACGAGTGCATACCCTATATGTTTCGCATTCATGATCATTGATGCATGTACTCCTTTGCAAAACCCTTCTTGATCGAAAGAAGATGTCAGATGGGGGGCAAATCTCCCTTTGGCTCGTACGCTCCCTTTTTTTGAACCCCGGTTAAATAGCCCTTCGGGATTGAACTGGGTAAACCACGAAGACACAAAGAGCACCCCAGTTGAATACGCTTCGCTGTCCTTCGGAATTCAACGGGGCGAGGCGAAGGAAAGCACAAAGGAAAGATTGTATGTCCGGCGGGTTAAACGCCGGACATACAGAGTTTCGCCTCAGCGGCAGTCCTTGCTTTGAGGTCTTTACCTAACCCCTATTAATGTAAAGACGATGGGCTTTTTTTCAGTTCCCTCCGGGCCGGAGGCCGAGGCTCCCGGGCTGGTCTTTTCAGCAACGTATCCATGGGAGAGTTTTGCCCTCTCCGAGCGGGAGGCTCTCCCTTCCGGGGCGGAGTCCCCTCCAGGACGGAGTCGAGCCGGAGGCCGCCAGTCACTTCAAAAAAGTCCATCATCTTTCATATGATGACAGGAATTATAACATTTTTCAAAGGTCGTATCCATGGGGATTTTGTCTCTATTCGAAGTAAAAAAATGGTCCGGCTTTGCAGAGCTCTCAATTTTTGTCATTCAGAAAAGTTTATTGTCGTTAAACAAATAGAAGTCATGCAAGGTTTTTACGCTATTATAGTATCGAGGGATTTGCTAAAAACTGCCCGTAATGGATATGACAAACCTGTTTTCGGTAAATTCTCTATCAGAGATATTGCTACTCCTGATCCAGCGGTTGAATTCGGCTTTGGCGCTCAGGTTCCGGTTCCAGAGGTAGGTGAGACCGGGACCCAGCGTATAGTAGTTGTCGGTTATGTCTTCGCCCTGGTAGGAATACCGCCTGTAATCCATAGAAGCCCCGATCAAAAGGTTTCGCAATAATTCATGATCAATACTGATTTTTGTTTCCACAGCGCTTACCCCTGAAGAGTCGACCCTGGTGGTTTCGATGACCGAACTTTCTGCCCTGGCCTCGATAGACGTCAGCCGGCTCAGGTTCCAGAGAAGGGACATCCCGTACCAGGCCCCGGAGATTTTGTCACGGTCATCATAATCCTGCAGCATATATCCGCCAAAAACTTCGCCAGAGGTTGTTCCGGTTATGCCGAAGCCTGTTCCGATACCGATCCGGTAACCCCGGGAATCGCGCATGGCTTCGGGTTTATCATAATGCCGCCAATCAAAGGTCGTTGTAATAAATGGATGGACGTCCGGGTGGAGTTCATAGGCTATTCGGGCGTTGATATTATAGAGATTGCGGTCCTTGATATTCAGACACTGGGAACCGCCCTCCTTGAGGGCCACTCTTTGCCAGCTCAGGGTGGTTATGGCGGCCCCGGCAGTGAGCGAAAACCGGTTCAGACCGTGATAATACGAGATCTTTCCCTGGGTTCGGTTATAAACCGCGGGTTCATCCCAGGTCTCTGAAACGTCCATGGAACCGCGTTCCTCGTGCAGGTGTTGATACCCGGCCCTGGCCCTGAAAAATGACTCCCTGCGCATGTCAACCCTGCCGTCCATAAAGATATGGCTGTCCATAAAGTTTTCTTTGGATTCAGAGGCATACTGACCGGGATCTAGTTCCGCATTCAGTTTAAGAGAATGCCTGGACCAATTGGACTGGACATCAACCTCCGGGCTCAGGGAGATGATCCAGCCCGACTTCGTGTCATTCCTGGCGGCATAGATATTGTCGTTGTATTCAGTGCACAGGGTAAGATGCGGATTGATGGTGAAGGCGCCGGCCCTGATACCCATGGGTTCGCAGTCCAGTCTGGATCTGTCAACAGTGGACACCACTCTTTGTGCCTTGGCTGCCCCGGGGATCATGAGAACAATAAGGGCTCCCACAAACATCCATCGCTTGATTCTAAGGGTGATATTCCTACCTCATGTTTTGCCGTTTCAGGGACTAAAGGGACTGGCCGGTGCATCTTCCCGGGAAGTTAAGGGGCTCCACTCCCTATAAGCACGAGAGGGACTGGCCAGTGCATCTTCCTGGGAAGTTAAGGGGGTCCACTCCCGATAAACACGAGCAAATCCTCGTATGGCAGCCTTTTCACTCCCTTCGGTTCGTGAGACAAGGGTAAAAGCGGCCTGAGCTGCCTTTTCAATGCCCCCGGCTTGTTCTGCAGGCACCTGCTCTTTTGCAGCCGCTACCATGGCATCTTTTTTATCAGGCAGGGCCGCGACTGCGGCGAACACTATCACGCTTGCCTGGCCAGGTATTCTGGCACAAGAACAGGATACGATACGAATGGCGATATCGGGCCGGGCCAAAACAGCCTGGTATATCGCTGAATCGATGTGCTTGTCGGTAGCTTCTTCAAAGCTTACGCCCCGGGGAAGAAACTGCTCAACAAGGGAGTCAATGTCGGCACAGGTCAGTTGCTTTTCCTGAGCTCTGGCCGGACCGGGCAGGAGGATCAAATATGCTGCCAGAAAAAACAGGGCCAGCGCTTTGGTTACATGGTTAGCCATAATTTCCTCCTTTCATTTCGAAACCGTTGCATAACCACTATTGATCTAAAGACCATGAGATGGGGATTAAATCTCCGTTTGGCTCTTGCTCTCCCTTTTTTGAACCACGAAGCATAGAAGCTCAAAGTTCAAAGCTGAAAGCTCAAAGGTAAAAGCGAATGAGCTGATACCATAGAAGATCAAAGTTCCCAGTGAAATAGGCTCCGCTGTCATGTCCATGAATTTCACGGGGCGAGGCGAAGGAAAGACTGTAATTCCGGCGGGTTAAACGCCGGACATACATAATTTCGCCTCAGGGGCAGTCCTCGCATTATGTATCTTGTGGCTTGTGGTTTATTTAACCCAGATTATGCAGTGCGACCTTTGCATAACCCCTATTGATCTAAAGACGATGGGCTTTTTTTCAGTTCCCTCCGGGGCGTAGGCCCTCCCTTCCGGGGCGGAGTCCCCTCCAGGACGGAGTCGGGCCGGAGGCCGGGGCTCTCGGGTTGGTCTTTTCAGCAACGTATCCATGGGGGAGTTTTGCCCCCTCCGCATTGCCCCGATAAATCGGGGCCTGCGGGTTACCACACTGATACGTTACGAAAAGACAGTACCCTTCCACCAGTCACTTCAAAAAAGTCCATCGTCTTTTTGAGGATGGTGAAAATCGCCGGGTTTTTCAAAGGTCTCTCTTTATAATATTGATTCCACTCTTTTCCATATTTCCTTGACCGCGTAAGCAGCGCTAGAACTACCATCATATTCAATGATAGTTTGCTTTTCAACCATGGCCTTGGTGAAAACAGGATCAAAGGGAATTTTCCCCATGACAGGCACACCTTTTTCCTGAGCATATTTCTCTATTGTCTTTGTCATTTCTTCATTAAGATCGTATTTGTTGATGCACACGAAAGCGGGAATCTGAAAATGGTTTGCTAATTCAATAACCCTGTCCATATCATGTTGCCCAGAGAGGGTGGGTTCGGTCACAATTAATACTCCCGTTGCACCAGCAATAGATGCAATCACAGGGCATGCAACTCCTGGTGGACCATCAGTAAGGATGAGTCCGAGATTTTTTTTATGTGCCAGGCCCTTGGCATTGTTGCGGGTTACGGTGACGAGCTTTCCAGAGTTATCCTCGGCGATGCCAAGCCTAGCATGCGCCATTGGGCCAGCCCGGGTCTCTGATATAAATACCTCACCACATGTTTTAATAGGAAAATTGATGGCATCTTCAGGACAGAAGTAGACACATACACCACAACCTTCACAGTCAATGGGGTTTACTTTAAAATCAGGACTAATGGCATTAAAGCGGCACAATTTCCTGCATAATCCACATTCAGTACATTTATCAGGATTTATTTCCGCTACATGTCCCTCTTGAAAATCGTGTCGCTCTTGTATGTCCGGCTCCAGGATTAAATATAGATCAGCTGCATCTACATCAGCATCACACAGCACCTTATCATGTGCTAGAGACGCAAATGCCCCAAGTAAACTGGTTTTTCCGGTTCCACCCTTACCGCTTATCACGGTCAGCTCTTTTACATTAGTCTCTTTTCGCATGCTTCACTATGTCCTTATAAAGTTGAATAAATCTTTTTTTCCATTCAGGCAGCTCTTCTACTAGGAGCTTGCCTTGAGAATAGATCTCTGCGATCTGGCGATCAAAAGGTATTTCCATAAGAATGGGGATATGTTCTTCTCCAGCATATTTTTTAACCATTTCATCACCAAGATCCGATCGGTTTATGACAATGCCGTGGGGAATATTGAGAATTTTCACCATGCCAACGGCAAGCTTGAGATCGTTGAGTCCAAATGGGGTGGGTTCAGTGACAAGAATCAAAAAGTTGGTATTTTTCACTGAACTGATCACCGGGCATGAGGTGCCAGGAGGAGCATCAATGATAGTAACTTTATTCGGCTGTACAGCAGCCCTAACCCTTTCAATGACAGGAACAGCCATTACCTGGCCTACAAAGAGCCGGCCATGGGCGAAGGTCATACCATTCCTGGAGCCGGCCTCAAAAACCCCCATTTCTCGGTCTATTTCAGAAATAGCATTCTCAGGACAGACCTCCATGCATCCACCACAGCTGTGACACAACTCTGGAAAGGTTAAGGTAGTTTTGCCTACTACAACAATGGCCTGAAACTGGCAGATCTCTTGACATTTTCCACACAGGCTACATATATTCATATTTACCTGAGGAACCTTGAGACTTACCTTCTCAGTATGGTTAATTTTGGGCTGGATAAAGATATGGTCATTTGGCTCTTCGACATCACAATCTAGGAGGTTAACATCAGTTCCAAGGGCTACTGCTAAATTGGTAGCTATTGTTGTTTTTCCTGTTCCACCTTTTCCACTTGCTATACTTATAATCATTGGATTTGTCCCATTCTTTTTAGTATTCAACGCACTCTTTGCTCTGTTGAGAAAATTTCTATTTTGAAAGATCAGCAACCTTATCGACAATCTTATTAAAACTTATTGTATAAGGCATATCTTTTTTATCCATCCATGCCACACTCCCTATATCACCCTCTACGACAATCTCTGGCTCCAGCGGGAGACTTCCCAGTAAGGTCAGGCCGGCCTTTTTGGCAGTGATCATTCCACCGTTTGTTTTAAAGAGATCGATGGTTTTCCCGCAGTAGGGACATCTTAGGCCGCTCATGTTTTCAACCAGGCCAAGGATTTGCATTTTGACCTGATGGCAAAAATTGATTGATTTTCGAACATCGGAAAGAGAAATCTCCTGTGGCGTGGTTACAATAAGTGCCTTTGTATCTGGAATAGTCTGAGCGATAGTTAATGGTTCATCACCTGTCCCGGGAGGACAATCAATGACGAGGTAGTCCGAATTGCTCCAGGCAATATCATTAATAAACTGTTTAATGACCCCTATCTTTAAAGGGCCTCGCCAGATGGTTGCTGTATCCTTGTCACCAAGGAGAGATTCTATTGACATCACCTGCATGTTTGGGAGATAATTTAGAGGAATCCCTTTTTTGAGCCCGGGTGAGGAAACTATTTCCCCTTTTAAGCCAAGAAGCCTGGGTATGCTTGGACCATGTAAGTCAACATCCATGAGTCCTACCTGAAAGCCTTTTCGAGCGAGTCCAACTGCAAGATAGGCAGCAACAGTGCTTTTCCCAACACCGCCTTTTCCACTCATTACCAATAGCTTGTTTTTAAACCCTTTAAGTTTTTCTTTTATTTCTTCATCCTGGGCCTGCATCATAGCCTTTTTGTGTTTCATCTGTTCATCTTCTTGCATTGTGTTGTTTTCTCCTTTTTCAAGTTTATGTGTTATTAACTATTCTTTTTCGGTCAACGGCAGATAGAATGTGTTGTTTTTCTTATTACTAGATACACTATCCACAATCAAATTTTTTTTATATTTTATGTTATTTCATTAAGAAATTTGCCCACTTCATATTTCTTTAAAGACACTTTTGATTAGTTCTCTCCAGGACATAGGCCATGCGGGCTGAAAGCGGAGCTGGAATCCCGTGGTCAGTTCAGAAAAGTCCCCCCATCGATTTGAATTGAAAAAAATGGTCAGGTTTTGCTCTGGTAATATGTGTTATTGATAGCACTATTCTTTTCTTGAGAAAGGTTTGTGTTTTCGACAAATATGTTACCTTTTAACATTTTTCCTCAATATTTAATCAATTTCAGTAACAGTAATAGCCCCTTGTTCGCAAGCTTCTATACAGCTTTCGCAGCCAATGCATTCTTCTGCATTTACAGGAACTGATTTTTCATGCTGTATCTCATAGACATCCATTGGACAAATATCCACACAATCACCACATCCTATGCATTTTTCCTCATCAACCTCTATTTTTTACATCTCTCAACTCCCCTTTTTTACTTATAATACTATCAGGTTTTGCAGCTTTCATGATTTAGAACTCGCTCATGTCTATTATCAGCAGATTTCGATTTCATTTATATTGACTGTAGCTATAATTTATTGTTGTATACTTGGTTTTTTTGCCCTTACTACCACAAAAGAACCTTCTCCATACCCCTCTTCTGTGGGCTCTACTTCTGTAATTTTGTCAAGCCTATGAAAGATTGTTTGAGTGAAGGTAAGATTTTGAAAGCCTGTAGTTTTTAGATAATAGATAAGCTCATCTACTGAATAGAACGTAGCTATTTGATAGAAAACACTTCTTTCTTTAATCTGTTGATAAAATTTTCCAACAGGGCTTTTTCGATCCACAAATCCAATGATAAAAAATCCACCAGGTTTTATAACACGTAAAGCTTCTTTAAAAGATGCCGTTATGTTATCCACAAAGCAAACAGTTGTAACCATAAGGGCAAAATCAAACAGACAATCTTCAAAGGGGAGAGCTTCTGCTACACCATCCACCACTTCAATATCTCTTTCCTGAGCCACTTTCCTCATTGCTTTCGATGGTTCTACACCAATCTTGATCGCCAGCGGTACAGCGAAACGTCCTGTGCCTACACCAATTTCAACCCCTATTCCTTTTTTTGGCAGCAGATATCTTATAGCCTGAAGTTCAGATTCGAAGGCAAAAATGTTTTTTTCAAACCATTCTTCATACCTTGTCTCATGTTTCTCAAAGGGCTCTATTTTTGCCATCGCCTTATTACAAATCTATATTCTTATCCTTTTTAGCTAACTCATATTAGATCTAAACATGGTTTTTGCTACCAGTGTCTTTTTGCCCTATCAGCAGCTGTGAATTGCGAGAGATCTTTTACTAAGCCTTTTTTTCTAATTCTTTAATCCTGTCTTCGATCTGATCCATTTGTTGCTTTAGCATTTGAGCATGATCCCTTAGATAGTTTATTTCCTGCTCCGGTGCCATAGGTTGCCCATAGGGTGACATTCCAGGTGCCCCATATCCTCCTGGGGGTGGATAATCAGGTTGCCCATAGGGTGATGACATTCCAGGTGCCCCATATCCTCCTGGGGGTGGATAATAGGGCATTTGAAGCATACCTCCATAGGGATAAGCCCAGGGCCCATCCATAGGGTATCCCATTTGCATGGGTGGTCCCCAGGGAGAAGGCCATCCCATACAGGGAGAATATGAATAATACATATTTGTCTCCTTTTCTTTAAGTATTATGTATTGCTAAGGATAAAATAGTCTATTATTACAAGCCTCCAAGGATTAAACTATTTCTCTTCATTCCTTTTCGGCGGCAGAGAGGCAGTCTCGGAAGATACTCCAAGACTGCTCTCATGATGTCCTTGGAGAGTTTATCACCATCTACCTCTACCATATCCTCTGCCACCGCCATATCCTCTGCCACCGCCATATCCTCTGCCACCGCCATACGCACCATATGGACTGGCTGAATAGGGAGGAGCGTAACCACCTCCATAAAGTGGTGTATAACCCATACCGTAAGGAGTGCTATACGGGTATGTCCCCGTAGCGTAGGGTCTTGACCTGGCAAAATTTGGATTACAATATCCCCTGGCTCCTCCAGTCATAGGACCCATTCCTCTGGGTCCGGTTCCATCAAATCCTGGCATATTGTTCACCTCCTTTCTTCTGTCTCTGTTACGAAAAATTGGTACGTCTTTGTCTTCTCCATCCACCGCGCCCATGTTGTCTGCCATAACCGTTACCCCGATAGCCGGCACAACCAGGCATTATATATTGAGGATCGAATAAATTGTCTTTTAAGAATGCCTCTAATATTTCCTCTACCTGGCCGGCTATCCAAGGTATCAGCTTGATCCCCGCAGTGGTTATCATATAGGCAAGGGGTCGTGATATTGCCCCACAAATAAGGGTATCTATCTCCAGCCCAGTAAGCCTCATAGTTTTACCCGGCAGAAAGTGCTCACTGATATCTGTCTCGAATCTGGCTACTTCGCTCTTCTCTTTTATTTCAACCACTAATAATCTTGATGCCGTATCAAAAACTGGAGAAATTCTTCCATTCCATGTTGGTATGGCGATTTTCATTGCTCCCTTTATTCTCAGTTGCACTCTCTATGAATAACAGATATCTAATATTCTATTATTTTTTTTCTAGGTCCTTGATACGGGAAAGAATCAAATTAAGTTGCTCTCGCAAGGCATTTGCCTCTTCTTTGAGTGCTCCAAGTTCTTGGTTGGGGGATGGTGGAGATGGATCTTGAGGTGAGGGGGAATATCCTCCCTGCATACCCATTCCTTGGCCCATACCTCTTCCCATGCCTCTTCCCATACCTCTTCCCATGCCTCTTCCCATGCCTGCGCCAGAATAGCTACCTTGACCACCGCCCATACCAAAGTGATCCGGGACGCTTGCCTGGCTTGTAGGTGAGAGCTCTCCTTTCTTGTATTTTTCAACCACCTCTCTCACCGAGCCACTCACATTAACAATTACTTCGAGACCAGCTGCATTTAGGGTTCTGCTTGCATTGGGGCCAACACCTCCAGTTATAAGCACCGTCGCCCCTGTGGAAGCGATAAATTGGCCTGACTGGATACCTGCACCTCCTCCCAGGGACATGCTCTCATTTTCGACTGCCTCAAAGGTCATATCATCTGGGTTGACAATAACAAAATAAGCACACCTGCCAAACCTTGGATCTATTTCAGAATCAAGATTAGTTCCTGTAGAACTTACTGCTATTTTCATAAATTACCCCTCCTTTTTTAACAATTCTTCACAGCACTTTAGACTTTTAAAAACCGCACCTTACAGAGAAAGAGCAGTACGTTTTCTGAATTACGTAGTGCAAAAACACTGTTTTTATGCGACGTATCCCTGGGGGAAACCGCAACTCACCGTATCAATAGAACGTGAAGATAAATATAAGCATTATCAATACATAAACCATTCTAAAAGATATTAATGCGATTTAAAGCCAAAAAATTGCATAATCTTATCACATAAGATACATTTTCTAAAATCCTAAAATGTTATAATTAACTTTTTTATAAAATATAACTGCATTTTCTGTGCCAGATTATTGCTGATTTAGTAGGTTGGTATAACATGTTAATATTTAAAGAATTATTTGGACAGTAAAAAAAATTACATAAATATATCATTAGCATAATGTAACTATATTGCAACATATATATTTATATTGTTATATTTTTGCAACAAGAAAACTTTCCAACAGCCCTCTGAGAATCTAGGATACAGGGGTATTGCCAAAATATCAGTATCGAGGGTTTAGCATAACTCATATTTTCATGAAGAGGGTAGACATTTCTTCAGTTCCCTCCGGGGCGTAGGCCCTCCCTTCCGGGACGGAGTCCCCTCCAGGACGGAGTCGGGCCGGAGGCCAAGGCTCCCGGGCTGGTTTTTCAGCAACGTATCCATGGGGGCGCCCGCCAGAGATAAATTTTGCTCTATCCGCATTGCCCCGGTAAATCGGGGCCTGCGGTTTCCCTTACTGATACGTTACGAAAAGACAGCATCCTTCTCTCCGAGCGGGAGGCTCTACGAGCCGGAGGCCGCCGGTCACCTCAGAAAAGTCCACCCTCTTCATGTACAGAGACAAAAATTGTTAGGTTTTGCAAAGCTCTCAATATCAATATGTGTTGCCATGTATACCCTTATCCACATTTAGGTTCTTTTTTAGAAAAGTTTTCATTGTGAGATTTCCTTCTGGGTCTATGGTTATTGTGAGTGCACCAGTCTGACTTATATTTACGATGGGAAAAGAGGAAGACTGCTTCCTTTTTTCTTTGGTTGTTATGAAAAATTTTGGCCATTGCATTGCCAGATCCTTATTTTTGTTTTCAATGAGCACTTTTTGATCATAAAAAAGGAAAGACCATCCTCGATAGGCTAACATAACCTTTTTTGTGTTGTCCGTTTTAATCTTAACCCCACGAATTAGCTTTTCTGTTGGTAGGTTAGTGAACACCTCTTTGGGATGAAAGTTATTAATGATAAATTGAAGCTTCTCTGGTTGATGAGCTCGGGTGTTGTTTAGAAAGAGGTAGTCAATTCTATTTATTTTGCTATGCCACAGGTAGGGAGCGACCACTATTTTGCCTAGGTTAAGACCCTTTCTATCGAATGCATTCCTTGTGATAAGCATTTTCTCTTTGCCTGGAAACTGTATAAGTGAGACATCTCTTGTTCCAGCATCCAGGATTGTCACTCTTAGATTCTTATTATAACGTAATTTGTAGACCCACCATCCGCTATCAATAAATAATAGGATTAAAAACAGTAGTACCAATATTCGGTAGGAGCCTAAGCGTGTGAAATTAAGGCTTAGGAAAAACAAGCCATATAATATAAGGATTTCCAGCCAGCTTGGTTGTATCACCCAGATTGAACTCCATGAAATATTTGACCAGAATTGAACAAAAGACAGTGCTAAATTCAGACCAACTTCACCAAACGAAATCAAAAACCCTGCCAGAGCAGAAGAGAAGACCAGAGCAATGGAAGAGAGCAACCCAAGAGGGATGACCCATAGTCCTATAATGGGAACTACTGTTAGGTTAGCAGGTAGGGCGACAACAGAAAACCGGTGGAAATGATGCGCAATCAATGGCGCTGTCATAATAGTCGCTGCAGTTGTCACAGCAATCAGCCCAGCGATATATGTAAAACTTGAATGTACTATCCGGGGTTTATTAAAATATTTCTTGCCTATCCCACGGTTTGTTATTTGAGAAAATAGTATAGGCGTCAGCCATAAAATGCCGGCTACGGCTGCAAAGGAGAGCTGAAAAGAAACCGTAAATAGCGCGTCTCCATTAAGGGTAAGTATTATAAGGGCTGCCAGGGAAAAACTGGACCAAACATCCTTTTCTCTGCCTATAATAACGGACCATAAAAATACAAGAATCATAATCATTGCCCTTTGGGTAGAAATATGTAGACCAGTGAGTAAAGCATAAGCAATTACTGGCACAGCGGTTAAAGCTGCTGCAAGTCGTTTTATGTCTGTCATAAGGGTCAAATGATAAGAGAGAGATAAGAGCCACTTTAGACAAGCAAAGAAGAGCCAGGCTACCAAACCAAGATGGAGACCTGAAACAGCCATTATGTGGCTTACACCTGCTTTATCAAATGGCTCTCTTATTTTAGAGGTAAGACCCTGCCTTTCTCCAAGAATAAGGGCAGTGAAAATATGGCCCGTGGTTTTAGAGAGCCTTTCACGAAAAAATTTTCTCAAAGGGCCTCTGGCCTTTTCTAATATTGTTCCCATATAACCAAGATCTCCTTTTCCCATTGGAACAACATATTGTCCATCAGAAACTATGGCTAGGAAGGAAAGGCCGCGGCTTTTCATAAAGAACCGGTAATCAAAATTGCCAGGGTTATTTAAATTTTTGAATGGTTTTAGCTTAGCAGGGAACCGTATCCTGTCACCTACTTGTAAATGATCCACATACTGATACATTTTTACAAGGAGATTTATCTTGACTTTCCTAACCTGGTTAGAAAAAAAGATTTTTTCTGCATGGATCGGGACACTTGCCATATTGAATTGTATCTTGGGTGGTCCATAGATTGTTCCCTCAATAACTACTCTCTTATTGTTACCTATTCTTTGAAGTAGCCCTGATATTGCAGGTTTGCTTATTAGGGTGTTGATTCCTATCAATATGAAAATTGAGATTAACCAAAAAGTGGTACATTTTGGAGGTATGATAAAGATTATCCCTAGGCAGAGCAAGATAACCAAAGGGAGTAAAAATATAGGCAGGTTCGTATGAGTCAGAATATTGCGGCCAATGAGGATACCAATGATGGTTGCACACAGTGCAGGGATTAGTGGGCGAGAGAACATAGGTAATTGTTTGGGTTTGGGGTTACTATGTTGCTATAGCGTGTTACATACATTTTAAGACTGGTTGCGGAGGTATTTAGCATCAGCACATTAGATTATTCTATGAAACCTTTGCATAACCCCTCTTGATCTAAAGACGATGGGCTTTTTTGAAGTGACTGGCGGCCTCCGGCTCGACTCCGTCCTGGAGGGGCCTCCGTCCCGGAAGGTAGAGCCTCCCGCTCGGAGAGAAGGGTGCTGAAAAGACCAACCCGGGAGCCTCGGAACTGAAAAAAAGTCCATGGTCTTTGTTGCGATAATGAAAATCGCCAGGTTTTTCAAAGGTCTCATTATGTAATTCACAGGGCTGAAACCCTATAAAAACTGAGGATACAAGCAATATCATACGCTTGATGAAAACGATACATACTATTGCTTTTCGCGCCAAATCTTTGACCCAAGAAGGGACAACTTCACATCAAGGTCTTGATAACCTCTATCGAGATGATATACTCTTGAAATTTCTGTCTTTCCTTTTGCTACAAGACCAGCAAGAACAAGAGAGGCACTTGCACGTAAATCAGTTGCCATAACCTGGGCTCCAGATAAATTTTTTTTACCCAATACCAAGGCTTGGTCTCCGTGGATCTTAATGTCTGCTCCCATTCTTCTCAATTCACTCACGTGCATGAATCTATTTTCAAATATAGACTCCCTAATTATACTCCACCCATCAGCAATGCTCATAAGAGCCATAAATTGGGCCTGCATATCTGTAGGAAATCCCGGAAAGGGCATTGTTTTTATATTTGCACTTTTAATTTTATCTTGTCCTATAACGACAAGGTCCTCGCCTTCTTGATTTATTTCTGTCCCTGTCTCAAGGAGTTTTTCTACAATGGCTTCTACATGAACTTTATTGCAGCCCTTTATCTTTAATTTCCCCTTTGTTATAGCTGCAGCGATTAGAAATGTGCCGGCCTCGATACGGTCAGGGATAATAGCATAGTTAGCAGAATGTAATTCCTTTACCCCGTTAATGGTTATAGTGTCTGTACCTGCTCCATTTATAGTTGCTCCCATCTCCTTAAGCATGTTAGCCAGATCGGCAACCTCCGGTTCTTTGGCTGCATTATGTAAGGTGGTAACTCCATCTGCCTTGACAGCGGCTACCATTAAGTTTTCCGTTCCAGTGACTGTGGGTATATCAAAAAATATGTCAGCTCCTCTCAATTTATTTGCTTGAGCAACTACATATCCATGCTCTAAATGTATATCTGCCCCCATTAAAGACAGCCCCTTGAGATGTAAATCGATTGGCCGAGCACCTATAGCACAGCCACCAGGAAGGGAAATTTTTGCCTTTCCCATTCTAGACAAAAGAGGGCCTAAAGAAAGTATAGAGGCCCGCATCGTTTTAACTAATTTATAAGGGGCAATGTGACTATTCAGGTTATCTGTATTTACCTTAAGGCAGTGGCCATTCTCCTGGAATACAACTCCGAGATTAGACAGGATCTCCTTCATGGTCCAAATATCTCTTAATTTAGGTATGTTATCTAATATATGCCATCCACCTGTCAAGAGACAGGCGGACAATATTGGTAAAGCGGCATTCTTGGAGCCGCTAATGGTTACCTCTCCTTTAAGTGGAATCCCACCCTCTATAATGATTTTATCCATACCTCTTTTGTCACCTTTCAATCTATAAATCGGCTTGAGGAAATCTCGGCTTAGCCCTTATTTTTTGGACATGATGTTATCACCTTTTTCTAGCCATAACCAGCCGGTATTTCTTTTGATAATCCATAATGCGTTTTTTGTAGATAAAGGAATGAGTTAGGCCTATAAGATATAATGCCTGTTCTGTCTGATTCGGATCCATCTCTATTAGGAGCCATCCACTTGGTTTTAGATACCTTCCACTTTCTTCAATTATTCTATTGATAAAGTGCATACCATTTTTATACCCATCAAGCGCAACTCGAGGTTCATAACACCTTACCTCTGGCGGTAGTGTTTTAAATGCTTCAGCTTTTATATAGGGGGGATTGGCTATGATTGCATCAAAGACCAGAGAAGACTGAGAAAACGGTTGCCAGAGATCACCTTGGCAGAATTTTATTCTATTTTCAAGATTATGATGTTGAGCATTATTTTCAGCCAAAGCCAGGGCCTCATAGGAGATATCGCTTGCCCATATTGCAGCTGTTTCAATTTCTTTTGCGAGAGATATTGCTATTGCTCCAGATCCAGTACCTAAATCTAATATGTTTAGCTGACAACTATCTGAGAAAAGATTTTGTTCCCTAAGCTTAAGTACCTCTTCAACAAGGAGTTCTGTCTCTGGTCGTGGAATCAAAACTGCTGGGCTGACAGAGAAGTCAAGGGACCAAAATTCTTGATGTCCTGTAATATACTGCAAAGGTTCTCTTTTAATACGTCTTTTAATAAGAGAACGATAGCCGGCTACCTCTAAAGCAGTTAATGGCTGATCAAATGTAAGATATAGTTCTACTCTGCTTTTTTTGAGTTGGTGGGATAGTAATACCTCGGCACAAAGTCGGGGGCTCTCTATGCCTTTATCCTTGAGAAACTGGGTGGTTATATGTAAAATATCTTGGATAGCCCATTTTTTTTGAGTCATAGGAGTTGTTTTGCTTGATCTTTCTCAGACTCAGCCTTAAAATGAGCAAGGAGGGGATGCAAGATGAGATCAAGTTCACCCTGCAAAATCTCGTCAAGCCTATAGACTGTTAACCCTATTCGGTGGTCAGTTACTCTCCCCTGGGGGAAATTATAGGTTCTGATCCGTTCACTTCTATCACCAGAACCCACCATAAGTTTGCGCTCTTCGGATATTTTTGATCGCTGTTCTGTCTGTTGAATATCCAATAATCGAGCTCTGAGGACCTTCATAGCTTTTGCCTTATTTTTATGCTGGGATTTTTCATCCTGACAAGAGACTACCGATCCAGTAGGAATATGTGTGATTCTTACAGCTGAGTCTGTTGTGTTAACACTCTGACCACCTGGACCTGAGGATCGATAAACATCTACCCTGATATCAGCCGGGTCAATTGAAACATCAACCTCTTCTGCCTCAGGAAGTACGGCCACCGTAACAGCTGAAGTATGTATTCGGCCCTTTGACTCTGTTTCGGGTATCCTCTGGACTCTGTGAACCCCACTCTCATATTTTAGCCCACTGTATACTTTTTGCCCCTCTATCAATGTAATGAGTTCTTTAAAACCACCCCGGCCTGTAGGGCTTTGGCTCAGAATATCTATTATCCAACCTTTACTCTCTGCATAATAGCTATACATCCTAAATAGATCTGCAACAAATAGGGCTGCTTCTTCTCCACCGGTACCTGCCCTTATTTCAAGAATACTGTTTTTCTCATCCTTTGGATCCTTGGGAAGCAGCAAAAGCCTTATATCATGTTCAAGCTTCATTAAGGTAGCTTTCAGGTCGTCCACTTCTTTTCGGGCGAGTTCCTTTATCTCTCTGTCAGGATCTTTAAGGAGGCTTTTAGTATCATTAATCTTCTCTTTTGTTGCTTTATACTTGTGGAAAGCATCTACTACCGGTTGAAGGCTATTATGCTCTTTCAAATATTTTTGATAGAGGATTTGTTGCTGAATAACCTCTGGCCTACTCAATTCGTACTCCAAACTACTAAGCCGTTTTTCTGCCTCTTCAATTTGGGAGAACATAATCAATTATTCTTTAATTTTTCGTTTTATTTTCTTTGTTATTTTCCCCAATGTTTTGATACTTACGCCTAAATTTTTCAACACGCCCCTTGGTATGAACAATTTTTTGTTGGCCCGTAAAGAGAGGATGACACTGAGAACATATTTCTACCTTAATATCTTTAGCTGTAGAATAAGTTTCAAATTCGTTACCGCATGCACAATGGACAATTGTCTTCTGAAAGGCTGGATGTATGTCTTTTTTCATACTTTTGTTCTCCATTTATTAATAAAAATAATACATTCCCGTCTGCCTCGCTCGTCGGAGTGGGATGAGGCAGGTCTAGATTTTATTTAATGAGTTTTTATAATTCTATCCAAAACTTAGCACATTTTTGGTACATTACTTTAAACATTTTATTGATTCATCGAAGCCAAAAACTCTTTATTATTTTTTGTTCCTGTTATTTTCTCTATTAAAAATTCCATACTGTCAACCGGAGTTAAAGGAGCAAGGACTTTCCGCAGTATCCAAATGCGATTAAGATCTTCTTTCTCAATCAATAGCTCCTCCTTCCTTGTTCCTGAACGATTGATGTCTAAGGCAGGGAATATTCTCCTATCGCTCAATTTCCTATCAAGGTTGACCTCCATATTACCAGTACCTTTGAACTCTTCAAAAATTACCTCATCCATTCTGCTTCCTGTGTCAATCAGAGCAGTGGCAATTATGGTTAAGCTTCCTCCTTCTTCAATGTTCCTGGCAGCCCCAAAAAATCTCTTGGGACGATGAAGGGCATTTGAATCAACGCCTCCAGACAAAATTTTACCACTTGGTGGGACGACGGTGTTATAGGCCCTGGCAAGACGAGTGATACTATCCAAGAGTATAAGAACATCCTTTTTGTGCTCGATCAATCTTTTAGATTTTTCTAAAACCATCTCAGCTACCTGAACGTGCCGTTGAGGAGGTTCATCAAAGGTGGAACTAATTACCTCAGCTTCCACAGAGCGTGCCATATCGGTAACCTCTTCGGGTCTCTCATCAATTAAAAGTACTATTTTATGTATGTCCCTATCATTTTTGGTCACTGCGTTGGCAATATCCTTAAGCAGCATTGTCTTTCCCGTTCTGGGTGGAGAAACGATTAATCCTCTTTGTCCTTTCCCTATCGGCGTCATGAGATCCATAATCCTGGTTGAAAGGTTGTCAGGATCTGTTTCTAATAATATTCGATCTGTTGGATAAAGAGGAGTCAAATTATCAAAAAGTATCTTATCGGCAGCTTTTTCTGGATCTTCGTAGTTGATATTTTCGACCTTTAGTAAAGCAAAGTATCTTTCCCCATCCTTTGGTGGTCTTATCTGGCCGGAAACAGTGTCGCCTGTCTTCAAGCCGAATCGTCTGATCTGAGATGGTGAAACATACATATCATCAGGCCCTGGGAGATAGTTAGAATCAGGGGACCGGAGAAAACCGAAGCCATCTGGTAAGATCTCTAATACCCCTTCTCCATAAATAATGCCATTCTGTTTGGTCTGGGCCTGCAAAATAGAAAAAATAAGGTTCTGTTTTCGCATGCCAGTGGGATCACTGATGTCGAATGTCTTTGCAACATCTATCAATTCACTTATTTTTTTGCTTTTAAGCTCAACTAAATTCATCTTTTTTTATACCTCTATAAATCCACATATTATTATCTTTACCGTATTTACCTCCATTCACTCCACTTAACAACAGGAGGCATAGAGGTCTAACCTCATATTAGGTACATTGCTATACCTTTGTATCCCTAAATTGATGCGCTCACTATTGGCATTCACTATTAATCCCGATATATCGGGATTAATAGTGAACGGAGAGCCCTGAATAGTAACGAAAATTATTTGTAAGCGTTGAATATAAGCGGACCTTAAATGATGAAAAATTTAATAGTTTAATTTAGCGAGGAATGCATTTCTTGTGGATATAATACATCATTACCCAAAATAATATATCTCTCACCTCCAGATGTCAAGTAATTTTACTTGTTTTAGCATATATGCTATTTGTTATTATTGAGCCATGTTAAAAGACAATCCATATCTGTTGGGAGAGGGGCCTTAAATTCTACGTATTGCAGTGAATCAGGATGAACAAACCCTAATAGTTCTGCATGGAGCATTTGCCTTTTTACTAAGGGAAGGATCTCTTTCATTAGCAAAGTTTGTTTATTCCACCATCTTTTTCCGTACCCATATACAAGGTCCCCTACCACTGGATAACCCATATATGCCATATGAACTCGTATTTGGTGAGTCCTGCCGGTATGGAGGTGTATCCTTAAAAGTGAAAAACCAAGAGAGAATACAGATATGACCTCCCACTCAGTTATGGCTTCCCTTCCCTTTATAAGAGACACGCTCATCTCTTTTCTTTTTATTGGATGCCTACTAATAGGTAAATCAATAATCTCCTTCTTTTTTTCAACTACACCATGGACAATAGTGAGATAGCTTTTTTTCAACTCCCTTCGTTTGAATTGATTAGATAGGAAATCATGGGCTCTATCGCTTTTAGCTATTACCATCACACCTGAGGTGTCTTTGTCAATTCGATGAACGATCCCTGGCCTTATTGGAGCACCAAGGGAAGAGAGATTACTGCCTTGATAAAGAAGTCCATGGACCAAAGTTCCCGTATCATGTCCGGGAGAAGGATGCACTACTAGACCTGGAGGTTTATTGATTACCAGTATTGAGTCATCTTCATAAAGAAGGCCGAACTTAATCTTTTTAGAAACTTTTGGAGGGTCTGGTTGGGATAAAAATGATATCTTTATCCTATCACCAGGTTTTGGTTGATAACTAGGTTTTTTTCTCTCACCATTAACGGTTACTGCACCGCTCATGATAAGGTTTTGGATCCTGGCCCTTGTTAAGTTTATATTTTCATCTTCAGAGAGAAACTTGTCAAGCCTTACTTTTATTTCTTCTGATGGTTGACGAAAGTTAAATGTTTTCTCCCAATTTGTTAGCACCATATTTTATTAATGGAGGTTTTACTCTGTGTTCTGTGGGGTTTGCACAAAGAGATTCGATTGAATATCTTTTTCCACATCTTCCTCCTTCATATTTTTTGCGAGGGAGATTTCCTTCACAAGCAGACTTCGGGCTGTATCCAGCATCTTTCTTTCCCCAAAAGATAGCTCCTTGTCCTGTTTTATTGTGCTTAAATCACGATAGACTTCCGCAACCTCAAACACAGATCCGCTTTTAATCTTTTCCAAATAATCTCGATAACGTCTGTTCCAGGTCTGATTATCGTCTACATACATATCTCTATTTTTCAGTATAGAGAAAATTTTTGATACCTCGGTGTGATCTATTAGCTCTCTGAGTCCTACATGTTGCGTGTTTGACGATGGAATCATAATAACCATATTGTTTTCAAGTATTCTCAGGACATAGAAGTTTTCTTGACAACCAGAAATTTCCCGATTCTCAATTTTCTCAATAATACCCACGCCGTGGGCAGGATATACTGCCAAATCCCCTACTTTAAACATTCTTACCTCCTAGTAGCTTAAGTGTGAAGTCGTCAGTCAGGAAAACTATTTATTTTCCTAAATAAGGAGCATTAAAGTTGAAGGTTCCATTATATTTTTATCGTAGGAATAAACCTATTACAGGTAGTATTGGTGCAATTACAAGGGATACAACTGACATTAATTTGATCAATATATTCATTGCTGGCCCGGAGGTATCCTTAAAGGGGTCACCTACTGTATCACCAACCACGGCAGCCTTATGGCTATCACTGCCTTTTCCTCCTAAGTTACCTGCTTCTATGTATTTTTTAGCGTTATCCCAGGCACCGCCTGCATTTGCCATAAAAAGGGCTAGAAATGCGCCCATAACTGTTGCACCTAGAAGCATTCCTCCTAAGGTTTCTCTTCCTAAAAGGAAACCTACTGCCACGGGAGTAAGAATAGCAATCAGGCCAGGTGACACCATTTTTTTAAGGGCTGCCGCGGTTGCAATAGATACACAGGTGGCTGGATCTGGCTTTACTCCTTCTTTTCCTTCAAGAAGACCCGGGATTTCCCTGAACTGACGTCGGATTTCTTCTACAATAGAAAATGCAGCTTTACCTACTGAGGTCATTGTTATGGCTGCACAAACCATAGGTACCATCCCACCGATAAAAATCCCTATTATGACCATAGGGTTCTTTATATCTATTAATTTTAGGCCTGTCGCCTGGGTATATGCAACAAATAGGGCTAGTGCAGTTAGGGCTGCGGAGCCTATCGCAAAACCTTTACCTATAGCGGCCGTTGTATTGCCAAGGGCATCAAGGCTATCGGTGATCTTTCTGGTTTCAGGGCCGAGGCCTGACATTTCTGATATGCCTCCTGCATTATCTGCTATGGGTCCATATGCATCGACTGTCATAGTTGCACCAACTGTTGCCAGCATTCCTACCGCAGAAAGGCCGATACCATATATACCCGCGGTCTGAAATCCTATAAAGGTGGCTGCACAAATACCTAGGATGGGAAGATAAGTGGATTGCATGCCCACAGCGAGGCCAGCTATAATAAGAGTTGCAGGGCCAGTAGCTGATTGCTGAGCAATACGTCTGATTGGTGGTCCAGCGGTATAATATTCTGCTAGAAGGCCAATTGCTATACCACACAGTAGCCCTGAAAAGATAGCCCAGAATGCTCCCCAGGGCATGCCAATAGAACTTGTAATAATAGCAGCCAAGATTACAAAAACAGCAGCTGCAACAAAGGTTGTATACCTAAGTGCACCAGCGGGATTTCCTTTCTGGAAGATCTTGATAGAAAATACCCCCACAAAGGAGCTCAGTAATCCTGCCATAACGACAAGGATGGGCATTGCCATGTACTTTAACTTTATGGCGACTGTGTCCAAACCCTTCAGGATAGGAAACCGATCAAGAAACTCAGGCGTAATAGACAATGTTGCCCCAATTGCAATGGTTGCAATTACTGAGCCAACATAGGATTCAAATATGTCTGCCCCCATTCCTGCTATATCACCCACATTGTCACCCACATTGTCTGCAATAACTCCAGGGTTTCTGGGGTCATCTTCAGGAATACCAGCTTCCACCTTTCCTACGAGGTCGGCTCCTACATCTGCGGCTTTTGTGTACACCCCACCTCCAACCCTTGCAAAAAGGGCAATTGAGCTAGCTCCCATAGCAAATCCATTAATATATTGGGCAGTTTCTGGATTGCCGCCGTAATACCAGAACCAGAAACCAAGTCCGAGGAGGCCAAGACTGGCTACAGAAAGGCCCATTACTGAGCCAGAAAAGTAAGAGATATTGAGGGCCTTAGCCTGGCCAAATTTATTCGCAGCATCTGCTGTGCGAGAATTCCCTTTTGTAGCAGCACTCATGCCTGAATATCCAGCTAACATAGAACAAAATGCCCCGGTCACAAACGCAATAGACGTGTTCCAAGAAATACCAAAACCAAGCAACAGTAAAACGATTGCAATAAAAACCATGAGCACTGAGTATTCTTTTTTTAAAAAGGCCATGGCACCAGAATGGATCATCCCTTCCAGATCCTTCATAAGCTCACTTCCATTGGGTTGTTTTTTAACATAGAGAAATATGAGGTACGCGATTATCAGTCCCAGTATCCCCAAAAAAGGTGCATAGACAGTTACATTTTGCATTATTTTTCTTCCTCCTTTTTCTTGGTTCTCAAAGAGTTGAATTTATTCATCGTTGTCTCTATTCCGTGCAGAATAAATGATTCAATGATCTCTGTTGCTGAATGCAATGCATTATTGATTGTTATTTGTTGATCATCATAAAAAGGATTCAACACAAAATCCTCAATTGACTCATTATATCTGGGTCGGCCTATTCCGATTTTCGTTCTACTGAACATATTTGTTCCAAGATGATATGCTATAGATTCTATCCCATGGTGACCTCCTGCACCTCCTCCCTGTGTGATCTTTATACGACCTACATCTAAATCAATATCATCATGAATAACCATTATATTTTTGATTTCTGCTTTGTAGTATGTAAGCAAATATTTGACTGCAATGCCCGATCTATTCATTAACGTCTGTGGGCATGCCAATACTGTTTTTTTATCTTTATAATTTGTGATTGTGCTTAGGCTTTTAAAGCGTTGATCAGATAAATGAAGGCTTAATTGGGTACATAAAAGATCAACAGTCTTAAATCCAAGATTATGTCTACTGTTTTTGTATCCAGTGCCTGGATTGCCAAGCCCTACGATCAAACATATTTCAGGATTTCTCTTCGCCTTTTATTTCCTCACTTTCGACTTCTTCCACCTCTTCTTCCACTTCTTCTTCCATCTCTTCTTCTATGCTCGGAGCAACCACTGTGGCAATAGTGAGATCCCCATCCTCCAGTGAATTCAAACCCGGTGGAAATGAAACATCTTCTATATGAAGTGACTGCCCAACATCGAGGTTAGAGACATCAATATCGATTTTGTCTACAAGATTCTTTGGCATACAGGAGATTCTTAATTCCCTGCGAATATGCTCTAAAATACCACCCTGAGTTACTCCTATGGGTTCATTTACAAGATATATAGGAATGGATACCTCGAGCTCCTTTTCCATGGATATCTCGTAAAAATCGACATGAAGACGATCCCTTGTAACGGGGTCCTTTTGTATCTCTTTTATCATGACTTTCTTAGAATTGGTTTTCCCAAGAGAATCGATCTTTAGATCAAATATAATATTTTCAGCTGATTTTTCCCCAAGAATTTTATCAAACTGTTTGTAATCTAGGGAAAGCATGATTGAGCTTGTCTTGGGGCCATATAGTATAGCAGGAAGTCTGCCCAAGCTTCTTAGCTTCCGAGCCGAGCCTTTACCTATTGTGGATCTGTCTTTTGATTCTAATTGTATTGTCTCCATTTATTACTCCACGTGTAGTAAGAAGTTATCCGTTACTGTCTTCTAACAAGAAAACAGCAACACGTAATCATCAACTATTTGTTAAATCTTCGATTCGTATTTTCTGGAATAGGCCTGATTTATAGGCTTACCTTATTGATCCGAGAGTTTAGCACCTGATACATTTAGGAAGCTGCTTTAAACACGCCGCACCAGGAAAGAGAACAATTCCTAAATACAATATCGCGTAATTATACGAATAGCGAACTAACGGATCTAGAATAATAGACCCGTTTTATGGCTTCCCCAAGAATCTCTGATACAGAAACAACTTTTATTTTGGAACACTGAGATGCCTTTTCATTTAATTGAACTGTATTTGTTACTACCAGTGACTCAATGGTTGATTCCTCTATCCTTTTTATCGCATTACCAGAGAGAACTGGGTGAACACAGCAGGCGTAAACATGTTTTGCTCCATTTTGGGTTAATATCTGAGCAGCTTGAACCAGGGTTCCACCGGTATCAATCATGTCATCAAGAATAACAGCTGTCTTTCCTCTTACATCACCAATTACATGCATGGCTGCTGCAACATTAGGCTCTTCTCTTCTCTTATCTATTATGGCTAAAGAAGTATTAAGTCTTTTGGCAAAGGCCCGGGCTCTTTCCACGCCTCCAGCATCAGGAGAAATTATTGATAGATTGTCATTAAAATGCTTTCGAATGTAGTTTAGCAGGATAGGCGCTGCAAATAGATTGTCCACAGGTATATCGAAGTATCCTTGGATTTGTCCGACATGAAGATCAACCGATATTACACGACTTACCCCGGCTGCTGTTATCAAATCAGCTACCAGTTTTGCACTTATAGGCACCCTTGGCTGAACTTTTCTATCCTGTCTGGCATACCCATAGTAGGGTATTACAGCTGTAATACTTCTCGCAGATGCCCTTTTGAGTGCATCAGTAATTATCAGGAGCTGCATGAGATTATCATTAACCGGACTACTGGTAGATTGAAGTATAAAAGTATCTCTTCCCCTTATATTTTCATTAATTTCAACTCGAATTTCCCCGTCACTAAAGGTTTTGTTCAGCATTTGCGCAGGAAGGATATTTAAATAATCACTTACCTCTTTGGTTAGATTAATATTAGATGTACCGCCAAACAACTTCAAACTATCAGCCAGATCATCCATAATAGTTTTATCTCTTTTTCCTGTTTTTATATGCCAACAATCTTGTATTCTTGACTGGGGTGGGAGGATTCGAACCTCCGAATGCGGGCTCCAAAGGCCCGTGTCTTACCACTTGACGACACCCCAAGCATTAATCGCCACCTTGAATCCCCCGAAAGACATTGGATAGAGAGGTTTCATGGATTATTTCCCTCTTTTAAGCCTTGTCCAGAATGGGGGGATTATTGATATCAGAAAAAACTAGTTAACAATGTGCCTAACGCTGAGGCAGAAAATTAAATTGTTTGTCTCGAGATGCTCTATTAATACATTGCACAACTCGTAACTCATAATTATTTGCTTATTGCATCCTCGTTGCACGAGGTTCTCAATTCGCAATTCCAAATAATCCCAACATACCTTTAGCCCACTCGAGCTCACCCCGATCTATCGGTACTTCAGATTCCTTTTACTACAAATACATCCCCTTTATCATATGATTCGAGGATTTTTCCAGCTTCTTGAGCCTTTTTAGCTGAATCGAAAAGACCAAAAATGCTTGGTCCACTACCCGTCATCAATGCACCAAGGGCACCTACCTTCAGTAAGGACTCTTTGATTGAGCTAAGGAAAGAATATTTTTTAAACGTAACCTCTTCAAGATCATTAAAAAGTAACTTTGGAATATCAAAACTATTTTTTTGAAAACTACTTATGATATTCTTTTTTCTATTTTTTGTCAACGTTAAATTTGTTTCTTGATAGGCCCACGCTGTGGAGATCATGAGATTTGGACTGACAATAACATACCACAACGAAGGGAAATTTTCTATCGGCTGTAGAATTTCTCCAATTCCCCTGGCTATAGATGGTTTCTGGAGAAGAAAAAAGGGAACATCTGCACCTAAAGAAAGGGCGATTCTCTCAAGATCTTCTTTTGAAAGCGGATTTGACCAGAGCTGGTTCAATGCTTTTAGAGTTGCTGCTGCATTGCTACTGCCACCACCCAAACCTGAAGAGATAGGTATCTTTTTGATTAAGGTAATCTTAACCCCTTCCTTGATCCCCGTTTTTTGTAAAAAAGATGAAGCTGCTCTATTAACTAAATTATTTTGGCCTCTAGGCAGTTCTCTTCCCTTACAATAAACCTCTAGTCCATTATCTGACCTATTTACCAGTAATGTATCATAGAGCGCTACAGGAACAAAAACAGTGACTAACTCGTGATACCCATCAGCCCTTTGATCAGTAATCTTTAAGAATACATTTATTTTGGCTGGGGATAAGATTTTAACAGCAGGGTGCTTCATGACATGGACATAAAGTTTTTCATTTATTAGTGGGGAGATTATTATTATTCTTTTGCTTTGACAAAACGCATGCGGAGATCGTAGAGAAGATTGTCCAGTAGATTTTCCTCTTCTTTGGTAAGATTACCCTTCGTTTTATCTTTGAGAAGGTTGATAATATCAATCGATTGTTTGGCTAATACCAAGTCTTTCTTTTTTTCTCCAGACTGCGGGTCTGCAATTTCTCCAAGATGAAGCAGAGTTGAGGAACTAAGAGATAGAAGAAAGGAGGAAAAATTGACTTCTGGCAAGGGTGCAGAACCTCTGTCCTCTTTGGTCTTCTCACTTGGTTTTTCCTCGCCTCTATCTTTTTCTTCCTCAGCCTTTTCAGATTTCTCCTTTACCTCTCCCTGTGTGTCAAAAGCTCTTTTATCTTTCACAACAAATCCTTGGCCCTGTACATCCTCTTCTGACATCTTTTTCTCCTTACTATAGGGGGTTAATTGATATAAGTTTTTAGCTGTAATATATGCAAGGTGTTACATGAGTGGCATTTCTATATCTGATATTTTTACGCTCACTCTATATATTTAGCAGATTTTACCTATACAGTTCAAGAAAAAAAATTTGCTATGTCCCTTCTCTTTTATCCAGGCTTGATCAGAAAAGATATGATACAATATAATATTTGTAAGGGTTTTGTATATGGTATAGCGATTCTTTTTGTCGCTTAAGGGTTAGGATAAATCACCTTGACAGGAATATATTTCTTCAGTTAATTTGATCACGTATAGGCCAGATAATGAAAAGACGCTTAAGTAGACAAATAACGATCGGTGGGGTTAAAATAGGTGGTGGGAATCCCGTAGTGGTACAGTCGATGACCACTACACCAACCCAAGATATACCTGCAACTGTAAAGCAAATACACCGGCTAACAACTGCTGGCTGTGAGCTTGTTCGCCTGGCAGTACCAGATATGGAAGCGGCGTGTGCACTTAAAAAGATAGGATCACAGATATCTATTCCAGTTATTGCCGATATTCATTTTGACTATAAGCTTGCCTTGGCAGCTATAGAAAACGGTGCAGATGGGTTAAGGTTGAATCCAGGAAATATTGGTGGAAAAAAGAAAATTCAAGAGATTGTTGCTGCTGCTCGCAGCGGTTCTATTCCTATAAGGATTGGTGTCAACGCGGGATCTCTCAGTAAGCCTATACTAAAAAGATATAAGCATCCAACAGCAGAGGCTATGGTTGAGAGCGCCATGAGTCATGTAAACCTCCTGGAGGATTTAGATTTCCACTTAATTAAGATTTCACTGAAGTCATCGGATGTCTTGCAAACGATATCTGCCTACAGACTTTTAAGTCAGCAAGTTGATTATCCATTACATGTAGGCGTAACCGAGGCCGGGACCCTCATATCAGGGACTGTTAAAAACTCTATAGGTATAGGATTATTGCTATTAGAGGGTATTGGAGATACGATTAGAGTTTCTTTAACGCGTGATCCAGTTGATGAGGTCAGGGTTGCATATGAAATTCTAAAGGCCCTGGGTCTCAGACAGAGGGGAGTGGAGATTATATCCTGCCCTACATGTGGAAGATGTAAAATAGACCTTTTTCCATTGGTTGATAAAATTGAACGTGGTCTTATCCAGGTCACAACCCCTATCAAGGTAGCTATTATGGGGTGTGTTGTAAATGGGCCTGGAGAGGCAAAAGAGGCTGACATTGGTATAGCCGGCGGACAAGGCTACGGCACATTGTTCAAGAAGGGTAGGGTGGTCAAACAAGTTCCAGAGCAGGATCTTGCTATGGTACTTGTTGAGGAAGTCAAAAAGATGATAAACAGATGAACAGTTTTGGTTGACGATATTCGATTGGATATTATAGGTTTTATAGTATTAGCAGATGATAGTTTTGTAAAAAGGCTTTTTACTGGCTCATGATATCCATTTTTGGATTCATGAGATGGATCAAACCATTCCAAAAACGTGGCTTAACGGCCTCAAACTTGTCTGCAACCTGCCCACAGGCGGGTAGGCAATTTGCAATTTTTAGTGCTCAGCATTTCATGAATCTGTTCCCAAAAGCGGACAAGATCGTTTGCAAAAGACTTTTTATACATTAGCCAGCAGATAATGATTGGTTCTTATTATGACACCCATTTCAAGACGATATTCAGAATTTTTTATTCCAACAGTGAAAGAGATACCTGCAGAGGCTGAGATTGTAAGTCATCAATTAATGCTCAGGGCTGGTATGATTAGAAAACTAACAGCAGGAATCTATTCCTATCTTCCCTATGGCTTGATGGCCCTTAAGAAGACAGAAACTATTGTTAGGGAAGAGATGAATAAGGCTGGTGCTATAGAACTTTTGCTTCCAAGTGTACAACCAGGCGACTTATGGATGGAAAGTGGTCGATGGGATTATTATGGGCCAGAACTTTTACGCTTTAAAGATCGGCATAAAAGGGAATCATGTCTGGGCCCGACCCATGAGGAGGTGATTACTGACTTAGCACGAAGGGAGATTCATTCATACAAGCAGATGCCTATAAACCTATACCAGATACAGACAAAGTTTAGAGATGAAATTCGACCAAGATTCGGTATCATGAGAGCTCGGGAATTTATCATGAAAGATGCCTATAGTTTTGATGTAGATGAAGAGGGTTCCAACCTGAGCTATGAAAAAATGTATGCTGCATACGAGGCTATCTTTAAAAGATGTGGACTAGAGTTTCGGGCAGTTGAGGCAGATACAGGACCTATCGGTGGTAGCTTCTCTCACGAATTCATGGTGTTATCAAATAGTGGCGAAGATGATATTGTAAACTGTCAAGCTTGTCCGTATGCATCCAACTTAGAAAAGGCCGAGGTAAAAATAAGGGAGGATGATTCCAGAGATATTGAAAAAGAAAAGGGTCTCCAAGTAGTAGAGACACCCGAAATGAGAACCATAGATGAGGTGACTCAATTTTTATCCGTTGGTCGTGAAAAAGTGATAAAAACTCTCATCTATCAAACTGAGCATGGACCCATAGCCGCCTTGGTAAGAGGAGATCATGACCTTAATGAAACTAAATTAAGAAATACCCTTAATGTTCAAGAGCTTGCCATGGCAGATCCAGAAACAGTATTTGATATTACTGGTGCCCCAATAGGCTTTGCAGGGGCTATTGGTTTAAAGGTAAGGATACTTGCTGATTTTGCCATTAAAAATGTGAAAAATATGGTTATGGGGGCAAATGAGAAGGATAAACATATCCTCAATGTAAATGAGGGCAGGGATTTTCATGTAGAGCAATATGCAGATTTAAGGATGATAACTCCATCGGATTTATGCCCTCGCTGTGGAGGGGAACTAAAGTTTGGTAAAGGTATAGAGGTGGGGCAGGTCTTTAAGTTAGGGACCAAATATTCCTCAGCCCTTAATGCTAATTTTTTGGATAAAAATGGCCAAGAAACTCCCATTATAATGGGGTGTTATGGTATAGGTATTGGCAGAGTCGTTGCAGCAATTATTGAACAAAGTTGCGACGAGAATGGTATCATTTTTCCTATATCTATTTCTCCTTTTGATGTGGCTATTTTACCACTTGAAATGCACGAAGCCAGAGTTAGAGAAGTGGCTGAAAATTTATACCAGCATCTGAGTGATATGGGTCTCGGAGTTTTTCTTGATGACAGAGATGAAAGACCGGGCTTCAAGCTCAAAGATGCTGATCTTTTAGGTATCCCTGTGAGAGTTGCGGTCAGTTTACGAACACTTAAAACTAATTCTGTTGAGATTAAGTTACGTTCTAAGACAACACTCAGGTTGATATCAATAGCCGAAACCACTCAAGCGATAAAGGAGGTTGTCAAAAGCCTCTATGATTCGCTTAAATGACATAACTTCAGATATTCTTTCGTATTATCCTCATGCAGATGTAGCTTTGATTGAAAAGGCGTATGTCTATTCAGCCAAGGTTCACAAGGGACAGGTTCGTTTATCCGGAGAGCCCTACCTTACACACCCCTTAGAAGTTGCTGGAATTCTTATCAAAATGAAAATGGATGAAGTTGGTATTGCCGCTGGCCTTCTCCACGATACCGTCGAGGATACATTAACAGAGCTGTCGGATATTGAACGTATGTTTGGCAAAGATGTAGCAGTTATAGTAGATGGTGTAACTAAAATAAGTAAGATACATTTCTTAAGCAAAGAGACACAGCAGGCAGAAAATATACGAAAGATGATTCTTGCTATGTCTTCTGACATCAGAGTTCTTCTTGTCAAGTTGGCAGACCGATTACATAATATGCGGACTCTAGGTTTTCAACCACCTGAAAAACAGGAGGCTATTGCGAGAGAAACCCTTGATATTTATGCACCTCTTGCAGGAAGGATGGGTATTTACTGGCTAAAATCAACCTTGGAGGATCTATCTCTTTTTTATCTTGAACCAAAAATTTATAAGAGTATCCGGTTAGGCATTGCCCAGAGGCAAGAGGGGCAAGAAAAATTTATTAAAGAGATAAAAGAAATTCTATCCAAAAAATTAACCGAGGCCAATATACAAGCCACAATAAAAGGGAGGCATAAGCATTTTTATAGCATTTATCAAAAGATGATGGAGCAGGATCTGAATATAGATCAGGTATATGATATCCTGGCCTTCAGAATAATAGTGAATTCTGTAAAAGATTGTTATGAGATTTTAGGACTGATCCATTCCATGTGGAGCCCTGTAGGAAGCCGTTTTAAAGATTATATCTCCCTACCCAAGGCAAATATGTATCAGTCTTTGCATACCACAGTGATCAGCCCTTTAGGTGAAAGAATGGAGATACAGATAAGAACATGGGATATGGATAAAATCGCCGAAGAGGGAATAGCCGCTCACTGGAGATACAAAGAAGGAGATGAATCAGATAAAGAGGTGCATAATCAATACATATGGATGAAGCAGTTGCTGGAATCGCAGAAAAGCCTGACTAATCCAAAGGAATTTTTAGAAACCGTGAGACTGGATCTTTTCAGCAATGAGGTTTATGTTTTTACCCCTAAAGGCGATGTAAAGGAACTTCCTAAGGGAGCAACTCCTATTGATTTTGCCTATAGTATCCATTCTGAGATTGGGAATAGATGCATAGGTGCTAAGATAAATGAGAAAATAGTTCGTTTAACACATCAGCTTCAAACCGGAGATATCATTCAGATTCTTACCTCCAAAAATCATAAGCCCAGTAAGGATTGGCTAAACCTAGTAAAGACATCTACTGCCAAGACTAGGATCAGACAATGGATAAAAAACGAGGAAAGAGAAGAGAGTATAGCTATTGGAAGAGACATCCTGGGAAAAGAGCTTAAAAAATTTAATCTGAATTTAACCAGACATTTCAATAGCGAGCAGCTTTTAGATGTAGTCCATAGATTTTCATTAAACAGTGTAGACGATCTTTTGGCCAATATTGGTTATGGAAAAGTCTCAGCAAAACAGGTTCTTAACAGGCTTGTTCCCCATTTAGGGATAAAAGAGGATAAGACCGAGGGCCTTGTACAAAAGGTAGTTCACAAGATAAAGAGAAAAAAGGGGGACAAGGGGATTAAGGTTGAAGGGATGAGTGATATGCTCATTCGCTTTGCGAAGTGTTGCCATCCCCTAGCTGGCGAATCAGTGATAGGTTATATTACCAGGGGAAGGGGAGTTACTATTCATTCAAGAAAATGCCGGCACATTAGAAATGCTGATCCAGATAGGTTAGTAGAGGTAGAATGGGAACCTTCTAAAGATATGAGTTACTTAGCACGATTGAAGGTTACCAATATTGCTAAAAAAGGTATGCTATCACACTTAAGTACTATATTTACACAAAATGAGGCTAATATTTTAGATGCAAGTGTGCAAACAACTATTGATAAAAAGGGAATATCCATCTTTACCATTGAAGTTTCTGGTTATGACCAATTAAGAGACATTATATTAAAGATTAAGAAAATCAAGGAAGTTCTGAAAGTTGAGCGGATTTGAAAAAAACACTAAGCAGTAATGTGGAGTAGACAATATGCAGGAAGAAAATGTTTCATAAAAACTGCTTTATTGCCTACGTCTTACTACCTACTTGTATAACAATCCGGATCGTAAACACCTTGTACATACTGTAATTTTTTTGGTCTGTCCTTTTACGTTAACCCTCAAGGTTTGAAGGTTTGGGTACCAGCGCCGTTTTGTCTTATTGTGCGCATGGCTTACATTATTGCCTACAACAGGTCTCTTGCCGCATATTTCACACACCTTTGACATTTTATTGTTTCCTTCAGTTTTCTATTTATTGTTTTGTCGCGTTTCACCACAGAGATGAAAAAATCACTCAGGTTTAATTATGTTTTGCTTTCTTTTCTGTCATGCAGTCTTACGCTGAATCAACAACACAGAAAAAGTTAATTTACCCCTGTGTCGTTCTTGTGTTTGGGAAAAATGCCTCTTGTTTTAACCTTATTCCATTTAATGGGTAATGTCCGTTTTATTTTTATTGCTGACGAATTATGATGTGCTCGTAAAAAGTCCTTTTACTCGCTCATAATGACCATTTTGGGATTCATAAAATGCTTAGCTAATAGCCGAAAACTCGGCCTAAAGGCCTCAAACCTGCCCGCCATCGCACCCGCTCAGGCGAGGCGGGCGGGCTGGAATTTCTAAGGCTTCGCATTTGATGAATCTGTTTCCAAACCTTGTCAAAATCACTCGCAAAAGACTTCCAGCGAAGTCGTTTTATCTGCATGTTGCGTTTGTATTATTACTTATTGATATCAGTGATTGTTTTTATTTTTCTTCACTTAGTCGAGTTCGTTGTTCATAGGATGCCATTTGCAGCATAAATTAGCTTTTTACGAGTTAGTCAATTATGTGATGCCACCACCTTTTGCCTATATAAGAGACCTTTGCATAACCCCTCTTGATCTAAAGACAATGGGTTTTTTCAGTTCCAAGGCTCTCGGGTTGGTCTTTTCAGCACCCTTCTCTCCGAGCGGGAGGCTCTACGAGCCGGAGGCCACCAGTCACTGCAAAAAAGTCCATTGTCTTTTTGGGGCTGGTGAAAATCGCCGGGTTTTTCAAAGGTCTCGCCTATATAAATGGATGAAAGATCTGTAAGGTTTTTCTCCACCCCACATATACCTTTCAACGAATATTACCACTTAACAGATTTTCCCATTTTTAGCAACTCGCCAATGAGAATATCCGACGCATTTGTTATGAGATCATAGGCGTTGCTTAACGGGGGGCTAAAAATAGTTTCATATTGGGAAATTTTTGTTAAAGGAATCTGTTCACCTATCATGAGCAGAACCCTCTCACCTATCCTACTAACTTCCTTTGGTCCCAACATTTGAATACCAATTAAAGTCTGCTTATTTGAATCGGCAATCAACTTAGCCCAAAAATTCTCCCCATTAAACATCTTTTTTCGAGTGGTTGCCTTTCTAGTGATTGATATAACCTCCAAGCCCTCATTTTTTGCTTCAGTTTCTTTTATTCCCACAGAAACAACTGTAGTTCCAAAAATTTCCGCCCCGAATGTATTTAATGATCCCATGAAAGGGACACAATTGCCAAATTGAATATTTCTCCCTATAATCCTCCCATTCCTGTTGGAGTGTGTTGCCAAGGCGGTGATTGTTTTTTCTCCATTTAACATATTCCATGCTTCAATGCAATCTCCACCTGCATAGATACTGGGATCATTTGTTTGGAGGTACTGATTCACCTCAATGCCACCGGTTTTGCCGATTTTTAATCCAGCATCTCGTGCAAGATCTACATTCGGGAAAATTCCTTTTGCTACAAGAATCCAATCTGCTTCCACTGTTTCCCCATTTGAGAGAAAGAGTTTGACCTCACTCGTACCAGACTCAACTCTCACAACAGATGTAGAAAAGTGCAGTGAGACACCTTCATTTTTTACAATGGGTACGAATTTTTCACCCATATCATGATCAAGTTGCTGGGAGAGAAGGCTAGCCGAGGATACGATAATGGAGACAGATGAATAACCCTTTTTTATCAGTGTTTCAGCCATCTCTAACCCTATTATCCCTCCACCAAGGATAACAGCCCTTTTACCTGCGGGCATGATCGACTCTATCTTTTCAGCACAGGTTAATTCTGTGGTAAGGTATTGAACTCTATCGCCAACCAAACCTGGAATGTCCGGCAGTTTAATGCTGGCCCCGGTATTAATTACCAATATGTCATAAGGTATTTCTTCTCCATCGACTTGAATAATCTTTTTTTTTCTATCAATAGAGACCACATTTTTTTCTGTATGTAATCCTATCCTCTTCTTCTCAAACCATGGTGGTGTCGCATAAAACATATCATCAAAGGACAAGATATCTCTAAGAACAAAAGGTTGTTCACATGGTGTATATGCAGTTCTATCCCTTCTTGTATAAATATCGATTTGTGCAGGGTTACCCAATATCCTTAGGGTGTTTGCACCTACAACACATGCACCTCCCCCTCCAATCATAACGATTTTCACTCTAGTCTCCCTGTTTACAATTAACTTTTTCCGCCACCCTTTCATGCTCCATCCAGGGGATGGAATGGAGGCGGATCATGAATTATTTTTTTAGCATCGACCGGAAGGGTGGGATCCTCGACTTTTGTAGATAACATATACTCCACTGAATATTAGATGCAACAAAAAAATAGGATATCATAAAACTCGAGAAATCCAGATATCCAATTTGATGCTTTCGTAAGCTAATTTATGCTACAAGCTGCATCCTGTGAACAGTGGACTCAATCAAATGTAAAAAATTAAAAATAGGGAATTATATCAATAGCTAATAATCCGATTGCAACATGCAGATAAAACGACTTCGTTGGAAGTCATTTTACTCTCTCATAATGACCATTTTAGGATTCATGAGATACTTCGCTAATCGCCAAAAACTCGGCCTAAAGGCCTCAAACCCGCCCGGTATCGCTCTTGCTCAGGGAAGGCGGGCGGGGGGCGTCAGCATTACGTGAATCTATTTCTAAAAGCGGCCAAAATCGCTCGTAAAAAACTTTTTACAAGTTTGTCAAATTTGGAGAAGAAAAACTTCAGGAAGTGTATTTTATCCCAGATTATGCAGTAGGCATCGTCACGAGGGTTGAAAAACCTCAGCGAAACGAGAAGTTGGAGCGATTTTGTGCCGAAGGCATATTGGTACATATGTTGAGAAGCAAAATCCTGAAACGATCGTTATAGCAAGGTTTTTCAGGACGCAGTAGGTGGCTACTGCATAATCTGTGTTTATTACTAGTGTTAAAATTTGCTGCGGTTATCGCAACAAAAAAAACCCTTATGGAGGATATAATGATGTGTTCCTTTAAGACAGAAGGATAGATTCGTGTTAAGTTTAGCATGGTATAATAAGATCATACTGTGAGTCTGGGGTATAGACACGTTGTTTCCCAGATTTCCTGCGCTTATTACTGTT
>JAWOBA010000216.1:0-14371 GCA_046498285.1 Desulfatiglandales bacterium
TTTTTCAAAGGTCTCGAGAATATACCTATTACCATAATTTCATATTATACATAATCCCCTACCATTATCAAGTTATCAAATCGGATTTGTCATGTACGAATTAAAAGTGGACTGCCCGAAAGCGTAGTGAGTTTGAGTAAGAGTAGAAGATATGGGAATATGGGAAAGTGAAAAAGTTTTCCACATTCCCATATCTCAAAAACAACCATCGATCTTTGTCTTTCAGTATTTCTATGGGCCAATTTCCGGCACGCCAAAAATGCTATCAAACTTCACACGCTTTTTGATTTGCGTGGCAGTATTCCCTCATTCATCCATATAAGCGAAGACCTTTGAAAAACCTGGCGATTTTCATGATTGCAACAAAGACAATGGACTTTTTTTCAGTTCCAAGGCTCTCGGGTTGGTCTTTTCAGCAACGTATCCATGGGGGAGTTTTGCCCTCTCCGAGCGGGAGGCTCTCCGAGCCGGAAGCCCTCCGCATTCCCCTCGCAAGCTCGGGGCTGCGGGTTCCCCCACTGATACGTTACGAAAAGACAGCACCCTTCTCTCCGAGCGGGAGGCTCTACCTTCCGGGACAGAGTCCCCTCCAGGACGGAGTCGAGCCGGAAGCCGCCAGTCACTTCAAAAAAGCCCATCGTCTTTTGATCAATAGGGGTTATACAAAAGGCTCAAAGCAAGGACTGCCCCTGAGGCGAAACTATGTATGTCCGGCGTATAACCCGCCGGACATACAATATTTACTTTGTGTTCTTTGCGTCTTCGTGGTTTAAGAAAAATAAGCCAACAAAGTCAACAATGTCTCTGAGATCCAGATTTATCGGGGCAATGCGGAGGGCCTACGCCCCGGAGGGAACTGAAAAAAAGCCCATCGTCTTTAGATCAATAGGGGGTACGCTTTTATACCAAAGTTAGCAGCTAGGTTTTTTTCATGGTGAAATTATTTCTAAAACAATCATGCTGTCATGTTAAAATATATGATTTTCTTATTTCTCGTTTTTAATCAGTCCCCAACCATGGCCTATCATGCAGGTATCCACTCCTTACGGTTTTTTCAGGGAAGATCCATAGCCATTGCAGTCTGAACACAGCTTATATCCATACTTCTCTGGGTTTACTATTACCTTAGACATCTTTTCCATTTATACTACCTCCTTCATTCCTGATTCCATGTCTTTCATGATTATCACTATTCTTTATATCTTAATAGTTTTTATCCCAGCTATTGATAATGTAAAATTGAAAAGCCTTCCCTTTGTTACCCTGTTTTCTTTCTTTTTTTTTGAACAACCCAAACATTTGAACCGACTTTTCTCCTCTCTTTTATGTAATTAGGACGTCGAAGGCATGGTAAATAAAAATGACAATAAAAAATACACTATCTGTATAATGCTTCTCATTTTCTAAAAGAGTCAAAGGGGATTTATTGGGTAAGGAATGGATATAAGAGATGCTTCCACATACCATAGGCTGTGGTGTGATAAATATGGTATTGGTATTGATTCTAAAATGGGTGTAAGATAAAAAATGGATGTGGTAAAATATAGAGACATTTTATAAACATGGAGGAAGGAGGAAGATATGCGTAAATCAATAATGGCCAGCGTTATAGCTCTTTTTGCGCTTTTTACATGGCAGTTGGTATTGGCTGAAGACAAGGAGGACTTTAGCCGGAAGGTCTTTACAGATGAAGATTTGATATCCCTTGAAGGAGCTGAAAAAAAAGAGGCGGAAATTGAGGCACGAAGAAAAGGGGAGATTGAAGAAAAACTGCAGGCCTGGGAAGACAAACGGCAACCTCGATTATCAGAGTTTAAAGCAACCATGAAAGAAGTAGGGAGATTTCAATTTCAGTCTATGGAGTTAACATCAGGGACTAGCAGGAAGGCTGTTGTTATCATCGATACAAAAGAAGGCCATCTTTGGCTGTGGGACATATTGACGCCTTATCCATCGTTGATATATGGGGGACAGCTCTGTCCTGGTGAATACATGGGTGAGAAGATTGAATACAGTATTAAATAGGGTTGGCCAGATTATAAGAGAGAGAAAGATGAATAATGAACTGCCAATGTGTTAGAGTGTAAAAAGAAGGAATAGGAAATGGGAACAATGGGAGTTAGATCAACCCTTAAAAAACTTAGAGAGAAATACCCAGATTCCACCTTTACTATTCAAGAAGACAACTCCAACCAATATAAAAATCATCTGCGTATGATCGTCAAGGATGGTGTCACTTTTGTTACCTGGGTAAAGGATGGCAAAGTTGATACATCTTTATTACCTGAACTAAACAATTTGGGTTAGCCTGCAAAAGGAGCCGTAAACAGCAGTTCATGAAATATGAATGACTCGCGTAACATAGTGGCGAACAGACTGGTAAAGAACAGTTCGAGCACCATTCGCATCCGTTGAATAAATATCGGCTGCTTTGTATAGCGGGAGCGCCGCTGCGGCATGAACCACAATATCAACACCATCCAGCGCTCTGTTGAAATCGTCTGCCTGTCAAATATCACCCCGCACAATTGTGAATTTATCGCGGACATCGGGATAATCAAAATCCGCATAGGTGATAGCATCGCTCCCAATCCGTCGGAGGAGGAAACAGTGCCGGACTGACCGACACGAGATTCAGCAGGGAAGATTTCCATATCTCGTAACACACGCTTCGTTCCGGCTGAACGCCCTCGCAACGATATAGCCGGTCAATTGTGGGCTTCCAGGCGATATTAACCACCGCGTCAAAGCATTTCCACCAGACCGGATTCATCCACGCGGCCAACTCAGGGATACCTAATGGTGGAGCATAGCGCGACGGGATCAACGGCGTCGTGAAGACCATGACATAGGGTCGCTGTTTCTGCAACGCCGCTATTTTCATGGGATAGACAAAAAAAATGTCCAATCACCAGATTATTTTCCGCGCAAAGAGTTTTGGCGGCACTGAGCATATCCTCAATAACCGGGTCAAAAATTCGTAATCAGAATATCTCCTTTTTTTTACAGGACTCCATGCGTGAAACACTTATACGGCAAGCTCCTTGAATCTGGCATCATCGATATCAATATGCCCAAGGTGACGAATAGAAAACCTCAATTGCCCGCCAAATAGGGTAAACCCTTTGTTCATAATTTCCGTGATGGCAAGCGTCACATCATGTCCGGCAGCGCTCAACCCGCTTGCTAATGCGATAAATGGTCGTACATCCCCCTCTGTACCCCAAGTCTGAATTCCGATTTTCATACCGCATTTCTTTTTCTTTTCGCTGGATAGCACCATGATTGCCCTGTCACTTCAAGACATTCTTAACCATAACTTTGAAATTTATGAAGCGATTTATGTACCTCGCCGAATCAGTCAGTATATAGTTTCTATCTATCTTATAAGCTGCAATAGATCAAGAAGTGAGACTTCGGGTTTTTAGGAGATTTTCTACCCCTATAACTCCGCCAATTGAATGCTATAAAAAAGCTTGATGATTCTTGTAACAGATATCAATTCCGAAAATGCCAGGTTGCGCTACAATCAATGATGTAGCGCAAATTCTATTGAGTTATTTTGATCGAATTCCAGATTGAGGTCTCGATAGATTTGAGGCATAACATCGTTTGTGTAATCAATTGAACGGTGTGCATTTCATAGAGAAGAAGAGTTAATTATCGCCACCATTTTCCTATAGCGCCGAGTCCCTTCCCAAACAAAGCAATCAGTAGTATGCCAACAAAAACAATAACTAATGGGATTATCAGCAATTTGCTGGTCCAGAGGGCAAGTCCTAATAAAGGTAATGCAATAAGTATCAATACAATAATGAAGCATCCCCTCCCAAAATCACGCCCAAAGCCACTACCCGGAACCCTAGACCCAGTGGTAAAATCATTAAGGGTGCCAGTAAATGGACCTTTTGATGGCTTTGTTGGACCTGGTGGGGCGGTAATTGCGTCTTTTAAATACTTCATGCGTAATTTTATTCTTTTATGATTACCCTCAGCTTGTCTGAGTTCATGTTCTAGCGGGTTTAGCTTAGTTTTATAATTATTTTTTGAAATAGCACCACCTTTATATAGTTTTCTTAGCTGATCTATTGATTTTTTCAGCTCATCAATTTTATTTTGAGATCGTTCTAGGTCAAGATTAATCTCCTCGATTTTAGATTGGATGACTTTTTCGAGTTTCTCCTTCTCTGGTTTTATTTGCGCCAGTTTTTCTTTATACTCGCTTTCCAACGAATTGAATGTCTTTGGATCGGTTTCATTTTTCATGTTTATTAGGTTTTCTAACGCACTTTCTGTGCTTATTGTTTCCGCATTGAATTTACGATAATTCTCTACAACTGCTTTATCGTCTGTTCCCATTTCATCCCCCTGCCTAAAAATTCTTAATTAAGAAATTATGGTATACAAAGAAATGCTGAATTTCACATCATTTCATAGTTCAACCACTTCGTAACCTGCCTGGTAGCTGTAATAAGGCTGCAGTTATTTTATCCTGATGAACAAATTTTGTTCCATCTACCCCGACTCAGGATAGATCTTACGAAAAAACGCTTCCCATGCCAAGAATAATTCCTGTTTTTTCTCTATACATGGAAAAAGGTGCTGATATGCCATTCGAGATGCCCCGTATACCGAGTGAACCACGACTAGTATTTCTAGTATCATTGCATATTCAATTTCAAACCGTGTCCCACCGGTATATCCATCCTCTCTAAACTGATTCCCATTTGTGTTATTTCCCATAATGTTCTCTCCCTTCTTATGACATAAAAAAAGGCAGCCAATCACCATGACTGACTGTCCCGGGGCAAAGGTTGGAGATATGTTGCCCGGGGAGTCAAAGGGAAAATTGGCCAATCGTAAGTTGTTTTGAAACCAACGTTATATATCAAAATATCAAGGGCTACGGAGAGATAAGCGCCTTCCAGACAAATCTCCTGGCCCTTAATGCGGCTGTTGAAGCAGCTAGGGCAGGAGATACAGGAGCAGGATTCGCAGTAGTGGCCGGCGAGGTCCGGAATTTGGCCCTGAGGGCAGCTGACGCAGCTCGCAATACGGCACTCTTGATCGAGGAGTCCGTAAAAAATATTAAGGATGGCTCAGAAATAGTTACCATCACTAATGATGACTTTTCAGGGGTAGCAGTAAGTTCTTCAGAGGTGGGGCAGCTTATTGCCGAAATTTCCTCCGCTTCCCGGGAACAGGCAGAAGGCATTGAACAGATTAATAAGGCAATTGCCCAGATTGACTCGGCTACTCAGAGAAATGCAGCCAATGCACAAGAATCCGCAGCCGCGTCTGCGGAAATGAATGTCCTTGCGCAAGAAATGAGGGGTGTTATTAACGACCTTGCGCGCATAACTGGAGTAAAGACTCATAAGGAAAGCAGGAAGAAGCGAGTTATGTCCGAAGCAGCTGAAAATACCTTGAAAAAGCATGTTCCCTTCACGAAGCGAAGGGATTTTCATCCCCCAGAACCTATTATGGTATCAAAGGTAAATGAAGCTACAGAAAAAGTTTGACGCCATCATCAAAAGAGCATGAATTTAAGAATTTTTCATGCACTATAGGTGCCAATATGGCGGTCACTCTTGAATTCAGTGCAGAGATATCGGACCGCACAAAAGATCATGTAGTGTACACGGTGGTACATAGCCATAACCTTACCTGTATTCTATCCTATTAAAAGATGTCCAAACTGTTTCTTCCTGTCTATTACCTCTTAACCCTTCATTTTGAGATAAGTCAAAACGTGTATTTTTTTTGACTTGAAAGGTATCCTGTTGTTTATTTGAAAACAGGATTTTCCTGTCAATGAATTTGACTTCAATTGATAGGTGGCCTCATGGAGATACCACCCCTCAAAATGTGCCAATTCAGCTCCTAATGGAACATAGCCTTTCTGTTAGGAGCCTTGACATACCATCTAGGTGATGAAGACAAAATTGTCTACACTGGCAGCAAAATTGTTCCTCAATTCTCTAAAACCGCTAGCTTTACTTTTATGAATGAATAGGAGGAAATGATGAAAAAACACAGCATATTTTTCTTAGGCTTTGGTCTAATGGCCATGGTTTTATCACTATGTGCCAGCCAATCATTCGCAAATCTTTATGTAACGAATGCGACTAGTGATAATGTCTCTTTGATTGACACCTCGACCAATGTTGTTACTGTCACGATTGCCGTTGGTAATCACCCATTTGGTATCGCCATGAACCCTGCGGGTAACCGTGCCTATATTACAAACTCTCTTGATAACACCGTCTCGGTGATTGATACTGGAAGCAATACGGTTTCAACCATCGTGATTGTGGGCAGTGTACCCCCGTTATCCGATATGGGTTTCCGGTCCCGCACCAGAGCCTGAGGATGAAGAGGAAGAGGAGAACGATGACGGCTGCTTTATTGCCACCGCAGCCTATGGCTCTGAGATGGCAGATGATGTTATAGTGCTGAAGCATTTCAGGGATACGGTCTTATTGCAGAGCTTACTGGGAAGGGGTCTTGTGAAATGGTATTATGCAATCTCTCCACCTCTTGCTGAGTTCATAGAGGAGCATGAAACGATAAGAACCGCTACCAGATGTGCACTTACACCGGTAGTCTATGGAGTGAGGCATCCAAAGACAGGTGCCTTGATATTCCTCTGCAGTATCATGGCTATACTATTAACCTTAGCAGTGAGGAGATCAACCAAGTCCTGAGGTATTTCTTTTTTGTTTGTGAAAAAAAACGAATACGTTGAAGTTAAGGACAAAGGCAGGGTCATTGTTATCCTGCCTTTGTCCTTTGATTTTTTAGGAAACAGCCTGCATCCTATGAATAATCATTACGTCTATGCTTGAAATGGATTGAAACACTCAAATGTGCTAATAGAGTTTTCATAACGAATAAAAGGGAAGAGGAGCCAGAGCAAATGCAATTCTAATTCAGTATTTTCATAAGCTAGAAGGGAAAATTATAAACTTTTTCCTTTTTATTCCTGTTCTCCCTCGTATACAGATATAAATTATTTCCTGCAGTGGGTGTATTTCACCTATAAAGAGGAAAATTTACCATTGTTATATGTATAGATTTCATCAATCTCAAGCTAACTATATGAAATTAAATACAATTTTTTATTCTAATGATATGGCATGATTTTAGCATACTAATAAATGTTAGTGCGTAGTAAGTGCCAACCAACTTCAACACCAAAATATTAAACCACGTGATGGTCAAGGACCTCCAAGGGTTCTATTGTGATAGAGAGAGTTTGAGCGGGCACTTACAAGAATTCTCGGGTGTGTGTGCATCTTATGTGCAGGGTCTCTATGCACTATAGAAAGATAATGATTTCTACCTGCCATAATAACAGCATCGAGGGAAGAAGAACGCCATGGGTTAGCTTGGCTTGTCTATGTTAAGTCTCAATGTTCTAGAACATAAACTGATAAGGCGAGAATGTACATTATGGGAGCAGCTATTAAGCATTACATGAATCCTTTGCATATCTATTGCCGGCTGAGGGATATAGGAATTGGAAAAGGTACCGCTATCTTTCTCTGCCGGATATATGAGCGTAATCTCTTTCGTTACTTTATATGCAAACAAACTCCAGACAGCTAGGCCGATTTTTACCTACCAGCAAAGACCTCGTAGATGATTATGAAGTAAGAAATAAAATCAGGCACCGATGCACAGCTACATGTAAAGACGTATAAGAACATATTTCGAATTTCAGAAAATCTGAGGCATTGTTCACAGAAAGAGTATAAAACTGCTGAAAAAAATTTTATACTGTGCATTGCAGGGGCGCAAAGCGTAATACCAGTGAATTATTCAATCAATAGGCAACGTCCATGTTATGGATAAAATAAAGCCATTACTTTTCCATTCATGATAATTACCTCGCGCTACCAGAGCCAAGGGTATATACATTTGCCTTGATATTCTTCTGCAGCATCATGGCTCTAAGATTGACGTTAGTACGAAGCAGGTAAACCAAGTCTTGAGCTATTCCTTGTTGTGTATGATAAAAAATAAGTAAAAGTTATAGGCAGAGGCAGGGTCATCAGGACCCTGCCTTTTTCGTTCAGTTTTATAGTCAATCATCCACATCCTATGATCAATGATTACTGCCCTGAGGCGTAAGCTATACCATATCCATAGTCCCTTTCAATGCTATTAGTAGTATGTAATCGAATTAGAAATATACATGGATAGTTATGCCACCATGAAAAATGCCATTTTTCGGTCAGGTTTCCTACCTGTCTCGACAGAGAGAATTACTGTATCGTTTCCTTACGAGAGCAATTGCAATATATCAACCTGCCTTTTTTATTGACATATAAACCTCTTCGGGATACAGTGGCTCTCCACAAAAAGAACTTGCATCGCTATATTAGAGATCATGAAAGGTTTGAGGTTCGTTATGATGGAGAAAATTATTGATTATCTCGTTTTGCTTTGTGCTGCCTGGATCATAGTTGCACGGCTGTTCTTCATGCAAATTCGATTTGCTACCATAGCTGCTGCTATTATATTGATCTTACAGGTGATTAAACTCGTTCGAAAGAAAGATATAAGCTAGATCAATAAACAATTTTGATCTGTTCGTTATCCTGATGCCCTATCTGATATTGGGATATCCACGAAGCTGATTTCCATAGTTCTTCAATATAACCTGCAGCATTATACGCTTCGGCACTATGGATATGCACAGTGCAAGGGATTTATTCCGCTTCTTTGCTCCCCTCCTTTTTAATTTCAATACCTATCTTCTCCAGGGCTTTGGACGTTTCCTGGCGGACCTTGGTTACCGTCTCAGAGGTCTCCGTTTTGAGGGTTTTGATACTATCCTGAAGATCGTTGATCTGTGCCTTAAAATCTGTCTCACCGCCTGTTCGATTATAGGCGACAATGGCAATAATGAGTGCAATAATCGAAATGATCAAGGCGAGACTTGCCCTGAATCCTCCCCTGACAATCTTTGTTTCATTGCCCATGTTTACCCTTTCTATAAAAAGTACCTGCAGGGTGACTATGAAATTATGTCGTTTTGCGCGCTTTAGGCCTTACTTTCCTTGCAAGCCATCCCACGACAATTCCTATAACAAATGTCAGCAGCAAAAGCAACGCTCTGGACATGGAGATGGTCCAGGCAAGAAAGTGGAATTCGACGACCTGAGTATTCTGCAGGACAAAAATAACAACAAGCGCAATAAGAATGAGAAAAACGATATTTTTAGCCATTTCTATCTCCCTTCGGTTTTCCTTGATTTTTTCTCGTGCCTGGAGTGCCCATATTCAGGATGAACTCCTTACTATTTTCACGCCTTCCGGACAATGCCTTCAAAAAAACGGGTCAGATCCTACCTCCTGCATCTTTTTTTGCTTTTCTCTTGATCAAACCAACCATGCATCCCATGACAAGCGGTAGAAGAAGCACCAAAAGGGCCCAATGCCAGTAATAGTTCAAGGTTGTTACCAGGGTGAATTCTGCATTAGGAATTATGTGTGGTATGAATGCATCTCTATACACGCTATGGAGATAGGGAATCAATAGTCTGGGGGTATCAGTTTCATCCATAACCAGCATGAAAATGATAACAATGACACTAAGAAGGAGGCTCCAAATCCCTATATAAAGGCCTTTGAGCGCATATTTCAGGACGGGTCTCATGGTCCACGGTTCCTGACATTATAGATACAACAAAATCCTTTTCTTTTATAAAGTTTACACCAATAAATATTGTAGTCAAGTAATACTCAATCGATAGTTTGTTAGACAGTACGCAACCCCATGGGAGAGGAGCGCTGCGGATTGCGCTCAATCACCAGGAGAGCTTGACTTTGCCCGGGGATTAGATCCTCACGAATGCAGCAAGTATCCTTGCTGCATCAAGCAGGTTGTATTGCTTGACATTCCCCCTTCACGGGACACTCAGCACATCTTCTATGCTTGCAGAACTCCAGGTTCAGTTTTACCAAAACCGATTCCACCCCGGGTACCTCCATTTGATCCCTGTCAATACCTAGCCTGGGGGCAATTTCCCTGGCCTGAGGAGAAAGGGGTGGCCTGGCCTTCTCCCAGACCCCCTTCAGCTCTCTTAGAAAGATATTCACCGTTGTGGGACCCACACCTTTGAACTCACGCAGTTTTTTCTCCAGATCATGACTATCCTTTGACTGAGCGTATAGATTACACAATGAGCCGTATTTCTCCTTGAAGCTCATGGCAATTTCAAGCAGGTTTGAGGCGGTGGAGAAGTCGTAGCGAACATAGCCCCCTGAGTCCAACACTTCTACCAGTTTGTCCCACCCAGCCTGTATTATGCTATCCGGGTCAACAATCCCCGAAGTTTCGAACTCTTGGTAGGTCTTCTTGGCGATTTGAGAGGAAATCCTTTTTGCAAACAGAATAGAGGACAGAAACCACTTGAATCTCCCTTCCTCCGTGTCGAGATTGATGCCCAGCTCCTCAGCATAGGTGTGCAGTCCAAGGAGCTTTTCTGTTGCCACGGTCATTGCCTGCTCCTTCAATAGTAAGGGATGTCCCCTGCACTCGTTGTAACATCAAAGGCAGTGCACCCATTGCTTGTTGTAATAATGATTTTTTGGTATATGTCTTTTTGGGAACATTTCTCGATGCCGTGGCCATGATGGCTTTAACGGTGCCTATTCTGTTCCCACTGACGGAGTCTCTCGGGATAGAGAAAATGAGACCTTTGAAAAACCTGGCGATTTTCATGATCGCAACAAAAACAATGGACTTTTTTCAGTTCCAAGGCTCTCGGGTTGGTCTTTTCAGCACCCTTCTCTCCGAGCGGGAGGCTCTACCTTCCGGGGCGGAGTCCCCTCCAGGACGGAGTCGAGCCGGAAGCCGCCAGTCACTTCAAAAAAGCCCATCGTCTTTTGATCAAGAGGGGTTATACAAAAGGCTCAAAGCAAGGACTGCCCCTGAGGCGAAACTATGTATGTCCGGCGTATAACCCGCCGGACATACAATATTTACTTTGTGTTCTTTGCGTCTTCGTGGTTTACCCAGTTCAACCCCGAAGGGCTATTTAACCGGGGTTCAAGAAAAATAAGCCAACAAAGTCAACAATGTCCCTGAGATCCAGATTTATCGGGGCAATGCAGAGGGCCTACGACCCGGAGGGAACTGAAAAAAAGCCCATCGTCTTTAGATCAATAGGGGTTATGCAAAGGTCTCAAAATATGGGTTCGGCATCATGCATGGTATAAAAATGACGGAACTAGCGCTTATTACGCCCCCTTTGGGATTAAACGTATATGTTGTTAAAGGATTGGCTCCAGCTGATACTCGACTTGATGAAATATTTATGGGGATCCTACCGTTTCTTCTTATGGATTTGCTGACCCTTGCTTTATCTTTATCTTTCCCCAAATAGTCCTTTGGCTTCCAGGGACTATGGGTTGCAATACTTGGTTAATCTTGCGTTTTGTTAAATTTCACAACAGAGGCATGCCAATCGTTATTGCCTATCTATTATCTTTACTCCTAAAACAGCTATTTTCAAAAACCTTGAGTAATGAAAATTGAATAACATCATGGGTTTCACTTGTCCAGGATTTCTCTTATCTTTTGAGAGATACCCTTCATACGAAAGGGCTTTTGTATGAAGCTGTCGCAGCCTCTTAACATAATCTGGTGCGCCCGGTCCTTGATAGAGTAATCACTCGACAGGAGGACCCTCACCTCAGGGTTGATTTCCTTGAGCCGTTCATAGGTCTCGTCTCCTCCCATATCCGCCATAATCATATCGAGGATGACAATGCATATGCTGTCAATATTTTCCCTGTAGACATCAATTGCCTCTTTTCCTCCTCTGGCGGTCAGAACCCTGTACCCCAAGGTTTCAAGCATCTGGGCACCTACATCAAGGATCATCTCTTCATCATCCACCAAGAGAATGGTTTCGGTGCCGGGCATAATCTCTGAAGAACGCTCATGTTCTTCTCTCAGCTTCTTTCCAGATGCCGGCAGATAAATGCTGAATGTAGTTCCCTGGCCCTTTTTTGATTTTACGTCGATGTAACCTTTGTGAGCCTTGATGATACCATAGACCGAGGCAAGGCCAAGGCCCGTACCCTCGGAAAGTCCCTTGGTAGTAAAGAATGGATCGAAGATACGCTCCATGGTTTTCTCATCCATGCCAACACCCGTATCCCTCAAGGTTATGAGGACATAGTTGCCAGGCTTCACATTATAGGGTTTATCATTCATGTTCTGGTGGGTAGCCTTTTCAGTCTTTACAAAAAAATTTCCACCTCTGGGCATGGCATCGGCAGCGTTTATAAATAGGTTGAGCATCACCAGGTCTAATTGTCCCTTATCACCCATAATTGTCCAGATATCCTCGGCAAGTTCTCTATGAAGCCGCAATTCACGCTTGGTTACAGCAAATGTGTCAAGGGTTTCTGTTACTAACTGGTTTATATCAAGCAGCTTGACCTCATAACGTCCCTCCCTGGCATAGCCGAGAAGTTGGCTGTTGAGCTTTGATCCGCTTTCAACCGCATTTTCAATGTTCTTGAGCCGGACATAGTTTGGATGACCGGGGTCGGTTTTTAAAAGCATCAATGAGGCGTTGCCCTGGATAGCCATAAGGAGATTGTTGAAATTATGGGCCATGCCCGCAGACAGTGTTCCTATAGCCTCCATTTTCTGTGCATGCTGCAATTGCAACCCCAGCCTCTTTTTTTCCTCCTCTACCTGCTTAATCTCTGTGATGTCAATATATATAGCCACAACTCCCTGGAGCTCCCCATCTATGATGATGGGCGAACCGGACACAATGACGTTTACATCAGTTCCGTCTTTACGGTATCGAACTATTTCCCTCGGGGGTACTTTATTCCCGGAAAGAATATGTCGGGTAAGCAATTTTGCCTCATCCACAGCCTTCTTGCGGGTAATGAGTTCATCTAAGTTTCTGCCAATTGCTTCATCACGGGTGTAGCCGAATATCTGTTCAGCGCCAGGATTCCAGTTGGTAATATGGTGTGAGGCATCAAGGGTTATGATTGCGTCGGATGCATTATAAAGCACGGATTCCAGGAATTTCTGCCGTTTTTCAATCTCCTTTTCAGCCTGTTTTCTATCAGTAATGTCACGGATAATGCCATAAAAACCGATCGGCTGGCCTTTATCACCAATTCTTAGAGATGCTGATAGCTCAATGTGTTTCTTTTGCCCGTCTTTTCTGACTATTTCATAATTAATCAGCAATAAGGGGTTTCCTGTCCTGTAAATTTGGTTGAAGGCCTGGTACACATCTTTGGCATTCTCTGTGCTTGCTAGCTTTCGGTAATTTAAACCAAGTAACTCATCTTTGAAATACCCCAATATCTCACAGAGGGAATCATTAAAGAAGGTAAAATTACCTTTGAGATCGGACTCATAGTAACCTTCTTTAATTGCTCCCAGTATTGTTCGGTACTTCTCCTCGCTTGTCCGAAGTCCTTTCTCTGCTTGTTTGCGCTCGGTGATATCCTCTGCAGCGCCTTCATAGTAAAGTACATTTTCCTCTGCATCCTTGATTGCTCGTGCGCTTTCTCTTACCCAGATAGTGGTTCCATTCAGTGTTTTCCATTGCGTCTCATATCCAGGGGAGCCCTCTTGTCTCTCAGCAAATTTTTCCCATTGCATTCGTTCCTCAGGGGCGTTGTAGACCGCTGTCGCAGGGGTGTTTAGGAGAGTCTCGAGATCAGGGCACCCGACCAGGCTTGTAAAAGCGGGGTTGGCGTCAAGAAATCGGCCGTCCGGTGTACTCCGAAAGAGTCCTAAAGGCAGTCTTTCGAAAAGGGAGCGGTATTGTTTTTCGCTTTTTCGAAGCTCTTCATCAGCACGCTTTCTTTCGGAAATGTCCCTCACCCAGACCTGTATTCCAGGTTCTCCCTCTATAGTGGTGGGATTGGCATCGATCTCTCCATATATCCAGGTTTTATCCTTGCGCTGTAGCTTTATCTCATGAATTGATGGAATCATCTCACCTCGCAAACACGCTTGGACCCTTTGTCTGATGAGTTTCTGGCAGTCAGGATGGTAGATACGCCAATGCTCAAGGCCAATTAATTCTCCGGGGTGATAGCCGAGCATTTCATGGAGGCGATGGTTGGCGAAGATGATTGTGCATCCCTTTTGAATAAAAATCCCGTTAGGGCTTACCTCAATAAGGGTTCGATAGAATTCTTCAGGATTATTGAAAGGAGTTTCCATGAGATCTTTGCATAGCCCCTATTAATCTAAAGATGATGGGCTTTTTTTCAGTTCCCTCCGGGCCGGAGGCCGAGGCTCTCGGGCTGGTCTTTTCAGCACCCTTCTCTCCGAGCGGGAGGCTCTACCTTCCGGGGCGGAGTC
>JAWOBA010000064.1:0-3593 GCA_046498285.1 Desulfatiglandales bacterium
GTGTTGAGTGGATCACCCCTTTGCGATTTGAAGAAGCGAAGAAAATGCGTTTGAAATTTGATGATAAGCCGAGAATATCTTTCACTGATCTCACCTCAATGACGGTCATGAAAGAACTCGGACTGAGAGATATCGTTACAGCAGATGATCATTTTGAGCATGTTGGCCTGGGATTTCAGCTTAGACCCTAGCTTGAGTTTATTAAATGTGCTGGTTTTTCTTGATGATGTCGTATGAGTTATATTGAGATATCAACAGGTTATCCTGCTTAGACCTTGACGCTATTGTGTATACACTGAAATATGACTACCATTTATCCGGCGAAAGGAGGATTGTGGGCTCCAATAATGGCTTTATAAGCGAAAAAATGCTTGACATGGGTTGCCATATCATGTAATGTATACACTGATATGGCAACGCTCCAAAAAAGAGTCTCCAGAGGCCATACTTACTGGAGTATCGTGGAATCGCGCCGAGTTAATGGCAAACCAAGGCCTATTATCCTGGAATACCTCGGCACTGCTGATACGCTCCTGCGGCGGTTGAATGAGGGTGTGCCGAAAAAAGTCCGGAGTTATACCCACGGCAGCGTGGCTGTTATGTTGGCCATAGCTGAGGAACTCCAAATAGTCGAAACAATCAACAAGCATTTAAAGGTTCATCCTTTTCGAGATGGCTTTACCGTTGGTGGGTCATTACTCTTAGCTGCCGTCGGGCGAATTTGTCAGCCAACCAGTAAAAGAAACTGGTATGAAGGCTGGGCCAGAAATACGAGCCTCTCTTACCTTCTTAGGATGTCTTTGAGTCGACTGGACAGTCAACATTTCTGGGACCAGATGGACGCATTACCATCGGAGGTTATCCCACTCATAGAAGAAGATATCGTTACGACCCTGCTTAAAAATGAACAGGTTTCTTTGGATACATTACTTTGTGATACGACCAACTTCTTTACTCACATCGATTCCACAAATCACCGATGCAGTATTGCTCAAAGAGGCAAAAACAAGCAGAAGCGAATGGATCTGAGACAGTTTGGATTGCTACTCCTTGTTTCTCGTCAGGATCATCTCCCGATGTTTCATAAGGTTTACCAGGGGAATCTTGTAGACAGGACTGTTTTCAGGGAACATTTCATGAGCGTTATAAAACGTTTCAAGGCCATTAGCGGTTCATTAGAGGACATCACACTTGTATTTGATCAAGGGAATAATTCAAAGAAGATGCTGAAGGACGTATCTGATAACATACACTTTGTAGGGGCGTTGTCTCCCCATCAGCATAAGGCATTAGTAAAAGAAGCAAATAACTTGATGGAAGAGGTTACGGTAAACGGCCGAAGTGTTCAATGCTGTGAATTACAAAAGACCATTTGGGGTCTGGACCTCAAGGTGGTGGTATATATTTCAGAACCATTACGCAAAGGGCAACTCAGAGGCATTGAACAACAGATGAGTAAGCTTTTTACTCGCCTTGAGAAATTACGAGCGAAAATTGCAATTCCCACCAAAAGAGGGAAGAAAAGAACGCAGAGTGATTTGGAGAAGAAAATATCATCGATGATTAATTCATCGGTTCCCAAGGATATCGTCCTTTGGGAACTAAGGCCGCTTGAAAAAGATTCTTTTGATTTGCGATTCTGGGTAAATAATGACGAACTGAATTATCTCAGGGAAGAATGGTTGGGGCGAAGGATCCTAATCACGAACCGGCATACATGGAATACTGAGCAAATTATTTCGGCCTATTGGGGCCAATCCAATGTGGAAAATGCTTTCAAAAACATGAAGAACCCTTTTCACTTAGCCATGAGACCGCAGTATCACTGGACTGATCAAAAGATTGAGGTTCATGCATTTATCTGCCTGTTGGCCTTTCTCTTGGTAATGATCGCGTATAAACGGGCAAAAGAACAAACTGGGTTTACAGGCTCTCCGCACACCTTATTAGAGAAGCTTTCTGCTATTAGGCTTGCAACTTTTATTGAGCGTCCGAAAGCAAAAACAAAGGGCAGGTATAAGGCAACCTATCAGCTTGAGGACATGGATCCTGATATTCTTGATCTGGCGCAAGGCATGGGCGTGACGGACATGCCACTCAAAACCAGTATACCCTTCAGTGTATACAATTAGGAATTCGGTTATTCGGCGTGATGTCAGTCGGTTACACCATTTTGTGCCGCATGCCTTAATAAACTGTAGCTTTGAAAAGCTATTTTGGAAAACAGTTTTTGCACAACAGGCTCAAATCTTATTTAACAGGGTGAACCAAAATGCCCTCCTGATCGAACTCCTAAAAGCCGGCCTAAGTGCCGAAAAAGAAAAGAGGATCCAAGTCTACTATGATGATCAGATTGTCCGTGACTATGTTGCCGATATCATTGTGGAGGACAATGTCATCCTGGAACTCAAATCAGTTAAGGAACTGCATGATGCCCATAGCGCCCAACTTGTCAACTATCTCAAAGCCACCAGTATCGAGATCGGCCTGTTAATCAATTTCGGCGAGAGTGTCCAGATCAAACGTAGAGTCTTTACTCCGAAGGATTGTTCGTGATGAAATTCAGGTGCCTGAATTTCGTCACAACAACAAAAATATAACCGTGTCATCCGTGAAATCCGTGCCAACAAATAACCACAATAGGAGGTATTTATCATGAGATGGTATTGGGGCCTAAGAACCTGCCGTCCTTGAAGGTAAGACAGCTGATTCGATTGTTGGAAGCTGGTGGACGCGAGTTTTATAGAGAGGGAAAGGGAGACCCCCACAAAAAATCAGAAGGTCCCCGGTAACAGGAGGCGGAAATGAAATTGAGAATGACTATTGAGACTTGGGAAAAGGGCATGGTATTCATTGCCAAGTGCCCCGAATTGGATTTTGTTTCACAAGGTAGGAGTGCAGAGGAAGCGAAAAGAAATCTGCTTGAAGTTGTCCAAATTCAGTTTGAAGAAATGAAGGAGACGGGTACCTTGGATGAGTATCTTCAAGAATGTGGGTACGAGTTTGAAAATGGAAGTGCGATGCCATTGTCTCAGATGGTGGGTTTTCAAAAAGAGGCGATTGAGATAACTACATAGTGATGAGAATTTCGCCGACGAACTGGAAAACCCAGATCAAGATATTCAAAGCGTATGGCTGTAAGTACAAGCGAAAGAAGGGCTCTCATCATGTGTTGACATATCCAGGAGCAAAAAGAGCCGTTGTTATTCCCGAATATGATGAGATAGATGTGGATGTTATTAAGAACAACATGCGTACAGTAGGAATGAGCAGAGAAGATTATTTAACGTCTGGTAATCCTGGTAATCCTGTCGCCCGGTCCAAACCGTGTCATCTGTGAAATCCGTGCCAGATAAAAATTGAAACAAAAAGACCTCACATCTAAAATCATCCAGTGCGCCTACAAAGTCCACAACACCCTCGGCTTCGGCTTCCTTGAAGCCGTTTACCAAAATGCCCTCCTGATCGAACTCCTAAAAGCCGGCCTCCGTGCCGAAAAGGAGAAAAAGATCCAAGTCTACTATGATGATCAAATTGTGGGCGACTATATCGCGGATATCATTGTGGAAGACAACGTTATCCTGGAACTCAAA
>JAWOBA010000212.1:0-20646 GCA_046498285.1 Desulfatiglandales bacterium
AAATTGCAGACTTCTATGATGAAGAGGTTAGCAACTCAATAGATACCCTAATAACTGTCCTTGAACCTATACTCCTTCTAGTGGTTGCCGTAATGGTAGCTATTATAGTACTTTCCCTATGTTTTTTAAATCTGTACTGGTAAGTTGAATGTAGGTATCTTTTACTTCACTGGATATAATCCAGGTTAAAACAGTCAGTGAGAAAACTAAAATTAAAATATAAAGAGGGAAATATTTCCAAAAAAGTGATTTGGGTTTATTCACAGTATTATTCCTTAAATCTATATCCTATTCCCCTGACAGTCTCAATATAGGTGCCGGCAGATTTCATTTTTTTTCGTAACCCGGTAATCTGAACATCTACGGACCGATCAGTGACCGGATAATCAGTACCTTTTACAGAATCAATTATCTGTCCTCTGGTAAACACCCAGCCAGGTCTGCGCATAAGTAACTTGAGAACAAAGAAAGTAACTTTCAATACATAAATATACCTGGTAAATATGAGCGGTCTATTAGAAGCTGATGACTTACATATATGACAACATCGTAAAAAGCTAATTTACTCCACAAGTGGCATAAATTAGATTTTTTACGAAACTATCATATATTGAGCAGATTTCAATCTCTTGCCTAAATTATACTCAACATGCACTCTCAAAACCTTTTTCAGCTCGGCTATTACATCATCATCGTATTTGACATTTTTCAGCAGTGATAGGTCAGTGGACTGAAAATCCTCAAGGACTTGCACTGTTTTTGGGCTCATTCCAGGATTAATTACTGATTCCTGCTCACAACCTAAACATACTATTGAACCACTTGGGGGATGGAATAGTGCCCTTCCCTTTCCCTCATAACGTCGATTGCAAAGGCTGCATTGTGATACATTAATACCAAATCCTCCTATTTTCATGGCCCGTGCCTGGAACATAATCATAGTCTTGTCGGTATTTTGCTTTTCTGATAGAGAGCCCAGTCCAAATTTCAATAACCGAAACATCTCAGAGCTTTGTACATTAGATGGAAACAGGGTCTCTGTCAGTTCCACCATATAACTAGCCTTATACAAAAGATTGTAATCTGATCGAATTGCAGGAAAACCTTCAATCAATTCACACGATTCAAGCAAAACCACATCGTCGTTTCTTCGATCTCTAAAGACAATATTAACCAAAGAAAAAGTACTTAGAGAGTTAACAAATCGTTTGGAGCTCCTGCGACCCCCCTTGGCCACTCCCTTGAGAGTTCCGCAATAAGAGGAAAAAACAGTAACGATAAGGTCTGACTCTCCAAAGTCTTTTGTCCTTAAAATAATCGCCTCTGTTTTTTTTTGCTCCATAGTTTCTGTTCTCAGCTTATAATTGTGAGCTCAGTGGAATACAAGAAGAATTCTTTGTTCAGTTAGAAAAAAGGCCCTGCTTATTTCTCCGCAGGGCCCTCATTAATATATTTTAATATAATGTTTATTTTTGTCCGTACAATTCCTTAGCCTTGACTCTATCAGGAGAGCCATCCTCAAGAAGGGGCAAATCTGTGATAAATTCTACATATTGAGGTTTCTTATACCTGGCTATACGTTCACCAACAAAATCGATTAGTTCCTGCGGCTTCAGCACTTCTCCTTCTTTCAGCTCACATACCGCCTTGATCCCCTCTTTCCACCTGGGATCAGGGACTCCAAAAACAACGGTTCTTTCAACCGCAGGGTGTTGAAGGATTATCTTTTCCACTTCAGCTGGGTAAACATTTTCACCGCCCGGTTTAATAAGCTCTTTTTCTGCCTTGCGTCCAGCATACCAGAGAAATCCATCCTCGTCAAAACGTCCTTGGTCTCCAGTATGATGCCATCCTTCACGGAATGTGTAGGCTGTTTCCTCTGGCAGATTCCAATATCCCTTAAAAACCATAGGACCCCTTACCACAATCTCACCGACCTGGCCAGTTTCAACTTCTCTATCATACTCATCAAAAAGCCGCACATCGGCAATTGGCAAAGGCCTTCCAGCAGAACCAGGTTTTTCATTATATGGAGATACAGTTACCAAGGCTGAAACCTCAGTCTGACCATAAACCACAAAAAACTCTCCAGCAGTTACCTTTTGATACCTTTCGATTGTCTCAGGGCTGTCAAGTCCGGCCACCAGCCGCAAGGCATTAATATCTTTGCCGGTCTTTTCTTGGCTATCCAGGATTGAGGCCAGTATCGGGGCAAAGTCAAACAACATGGTAATCTTTTTTTCCTGAATAAAGTCTACCGCCTGGTCTGCATCAAACTTACTTACATTAATATTCAAGGCCCCTGCATGAAATGCGGTCATGGAGATAAATAGACCTCCCACATGAAAAAGTGGAAGTATGTTAAGGTGAATATCCTCTTTATATACCTTGAATACATAGCTAAACTGGGTGGTTGCAGAGAGAATATTTCTATGGGTTACGAGTGCACCTCTGGGTTTACCTTCTATTGCGGCTGTGTGGATTATAACGAGACTATCATCTATAGCTACTTCTTCCAATGTAAAATCAGCATTATTGTCAAGCAAGTTGCTAAAATCTTCAAAAGAGCCTACTCCACCTAGATTATAATACTTCTCCACAGATTTGAGTCTATCCTTTAACCCATTGATCATTTCCTGAAATTCAGGGTCAGCAAAGATTAATCGCGGTGTACATTCCGCAAGGTTATTTTCCACTTCATTAGCTGACAACCGCCAGTTTATAGCAATGACAATGCACCCCAGTGCAGAGGCCGCACCATAAAGTAAAAAATACTCCAGGCTATTTTTTCCAACTATTCCTATGCGATCACCTCTCTGTAAACCCATATGTTGGAGGCCTGCAGCCACGTGATCAACCATATCTTTTATCTCGCCAAATGTTACCTCCCTGCCGTCAGATACCTCTAACCAGGCTGGTTTCTTAGTAAAACACCTGGCATTTCTATTTATTACATCATAGATAGTAAAATCATACAGACCCATACTTGTTCCTCCTGTTATCCTAACCACCTCTTTCTGCGCTTATAATGTTTCACATCCCTATAGCTGCGCTTCTGACCAATGCCAGTTAGTCCCAGATAGAATTGTTTCACATCCTCATTATCTTTAAGTACCTCTGCCGTTCCATCCAGTACAATCCTTCCGCTTTCCATAACATATCCATAGGAGGCCAAGTGAAGTCCCATGACAGCATTTTGTTCAACAAGCAAAATTGCCACATTCTCATTTTCGCTGATACGTCTAATAATATCAGCAATCTCCTGAACAAGAAGGGGGGCTAAGCCTAAAGAAGGTTCATCTAAAAGAATTACAGTGGGATGACCCATCAAGGATCTTCCCATAACCATCATCTGCTGCTCACCACCTGAACAATACCCTGCTGTTCGGCCTTTGAGGGATTTAAGCCTAGGAAAATAGGAATAGACCATTTCTAAATCCTTTGCCATCTGACTCCTTGGCCCTTTAAAAATCAATCCCCCGGCACGAAGATTCTCTTCAACGGTAAGATGTTCTGCCATATGTCTCCCCTCGACTACCTGAAGAATTCCTAGCGCAGCGATGTCTTCTGGATAGCGGTTATGAATGGGGGTTCCATTATAGCGAATAGATCCATCAGTAACTGCACCTTCTTCGGTTCGGAGGAGGCCTGATATTGCCTTCAAGGTAGTGCTTTTTCCAGCTCCATTTGCCCCTAATAGGCATACAAGACGACCGTCTTCAAGTGCAAGATTAACACCCTTAAGAACCAAGATGGTATTAAGATATTTTACTTCGACATTTTCTAGCTCTAGCATATGAAATTCCTCTAAAAAGTTAGCCGAGTGTCAATCCGTAAAATTATACAAGATCATTAAAGGTATGTTCCCCGTCCCAGGCATAATGGCTCTTGGTCCGGGGACCACACGCTTCCGGAATTACAATTTTTTGTACCTGTTACTTTCCTTTGACAATATAGTTAATATTAATTTCTTCATCTTTGAAAAGACCTTTTTCGAGCATATCATCGGGAACCAACCTTGGCACCTGATACCAGGGTGAAAGTACTTGAACCTTTCCATCCTTTACTCCTATTACTCGGTCATGATTTGCCAGTCTTCGGTCATCCTTTCCTGCAGGCGCACTATTATATTTGGTTGTAGTATCCATGGCTGTATATCCCGCAAGGGTCTGAAGTCCCAACTCCTTTACATCGCTTCCGGTTATCTTTTTGCACGCTGTTTTCAGATCCACTCCATCTCGCTTCATGATTCCTACCAGTGCTCGACGCACAGATTCAAGCATATTTGCCTTCATCCGAATACCCCGCATATACTGGATATTCGGCATATCTTTTTCCTGACGATACTTGTCATTCAGCATCGTGGCAAATTTAACCCCAGGCGCATCAGGCTCCGCAGCAGGTATATAGACAGGTTGCGCACACATATAACCTTCGGCAGCTTCAGGGCCAACAATTTTGAGCAATTGATCTGCTGGGGCCCACAAATTACCTAAAAGGACCATTTTGTCAGTTAAACCAAGTTTATAGAGTCCTTTTTGAATTACTGCAGGGGTATGTACAATGCTATTAGACCAAATAATATCTACGCCCTTTTTTTCGAAGTCTGCAAGATAAGCCATAATCTCAGGGTCAGTAGGTAACAGGCTGCAGAATCTATCCGCTACTACTTCATATTTTCCCGTCTTCTCTCCATGCCTTGTGGTAGGTTCTATCGCTGCCCGGCCATAGGCGCTATCCCATGTAAGATGAGCGACCTTTGCCTTTTTTCCCTCTCCACGATTCGGCCAGATATTGTCAATATAATATTCGATGGCCCCTGCTGCAGACTCGCCGTAACTCCAGCAGTCCATGTAGTTCCAGGCAGGCGGATAGAGCTGGGGATCACTAAAACCAATCCCATAGCAATTTATTTTGTCCCTCTCGAGCACGGGCTTCATCATCTCCTGGTTAGGAGAAGACCACATTTCAATAATAGTCGGCCTGGGTTTTCTAATCCGAAAACGCTTATAAGCAGACATAAATCTGGCATCAATATTACCAAATTCCGCCCACTTGTAATCCACCTCGACATCGCCTTTGCCATCACCATCTACATCAAGACCGCCTTGTTCCGCCACCCAGGAGAGATAGTCCTTGCCGCCCTTCTCGCTGGGTATAGCTATAGGTGCGTAGGCTCCAGTCAGGTCAGTAATATTATGAATGGTCACTGATGGTTTTCCAGCCGCAAACACGGTAGAGAAAAAGATTGGGATAAAAATAAGACTTAATGAAACAAGGATACCTGTCATAATACCGATCATATTTTTTTTATTCATCTTTCTTGCCTCCTTTAATTTGTTTGTTGATATTAATGTTCATCCTATGTTTCTGATTGTTTATAACCCCCTTTCTTTTAATCAATAATGATCCAATTCTACAAAAACTTATGTAATGCTACACCCCTCTAATAGGGGAAGGGATGTAACCTATAAGACCTCTTTATAATCTGCCAGCGGTGGTTTATCCCCCTCGGCTCGAGCACAAGTACCACTATTACAATGAGGGAGTAAGCTACCAGGGAAAAGGCTGCCGAGGCATAAAAAGCCATTCCCCCCAACAAGGCCTCAGTAATCGGTGTCACTAATGTAGATAATTCATCGAGGGTTTTCCACACTACAGCGCCTGCAATGCCACCAAAAATACTGCCAAGCCCTCCTACAACAAGAAATCCTAAATACCAGATAGAATCGTTCAGCGTAAACCACTCTACATTTACATATTCATAATAGCCACCACCTATAGCGCCAGCTATGCCTGCGTAGAAACATCCAATACCGAAGGCAAGCACCTTGGTTTGCGCAATATTAATTCCCATTACCTCTGCTGCAATATCATTATCGCGGACAGCAACAAAGGAACGTCCAAGCCTTGTCCTGGACAGATTCTTGGCAAAATAGATCATAAGTATGGTTACTGTTAGCACTAAGATATAATAATACTGATCAATCATAAAATCTATACCGAACAAAGGCCCAGGCCTGTGCAAATACATTCCATCTGTACCATTAGTCACGGATCTCCAGTTGTTAATAGTATACACAATCACAAAATGTGCAGCCAGGGAGGCAAACGCAAGATACAGGCCTTTTATTCTCACCGCAGGTATGCCGAAGAGCATACCTACCACCATCGGAACTAATCCAGCTAAGGGAAGTGCCATCCAAAAATTAAAACCTATGTGTTCCTGAAAAATAGCCATGGTATACATACCTACACCCATAAATGCAGCATGGCCAAGGGATATCTGTCCTGCATATCCAGTAATAATCTGAAGGCCTGTCATACCAACACTAAAGGCACAAAACACAATCAAAATGGATAAGATATAATCATCTAAGATAAAACCGGCTGCATACATTGCAAAAATAAAGGCTATCATTAAGAACTTTCTGAGAGGCGTTCTAAAGATCTCCATAGCCTGGTAATAATTTCTATCAAATGTACCGCATGGTCTATCCACATTAATAGTCATCTTTTACAACCTCTCTATCCTAACTAATCCAAAAAGTCCATAAGGCTTAATAAGAAGAATTAATAATAAAAAAACAAAGGGAACAAGCATAGTTATCTCCCCCGGGAAGAAGGCGCCTAAATATTGGATTGCAAATATCTGAATAATGCCAATAGCAAGCCCAGCTATAACTGCTCCACCAAAAGACTCAAGACCACCAAAAAGAACTGCTGCAATGGCAATCAGTCCATTTGCATCAAGGTCAAGTCCAACGCCCTGAATATTGCCTAACAGCATGCCTCCAATAACTGCCACTACGCAGGAAATAACCCAGCTATATTGAAAAATACGTTTTACATTGATACCCAGATTTTGAGCAACAAGATGATCTTCGTGAGCAACCCTCATGCCTAACCCAATTCGTGTATATTTGTAGAATGAAATCAGGATGGCTATTACAATCATACAGATTATAAAGCCATAGATCTGTATCTGGGGCAGGTTTACATACCCTATATTCCATGACCCGAGGGGCAAAAAAGATGCGCCGTATCCCTCAACCTCGCCATGCCAAAACAAAAGGCCTATTCCCCTAAAAAAGAGCATAACGCCTAAGGTAACCACAATGGGTGCCAAAATAGGTTGACCAATAAGGGGCCTCATGCAGGTTCGTTCGATTATAAGCGCTATGGCTGCCCCAATACCCAAGGTTATCAAAATGCTCAGCCAGATAGGCAAGCTCCATACTATGAGGCACTGCCACATGGTATAGGAACCTATAATTAACATGCCTGCTTGAGAAAATGCAAATATGCGTGTGGCCTTATAGATGATCACATAACTCACGGCTACGAGGGCATATATTCCTCCAGATGCGAGTCCGAGAATTAAACTTTTGATGAATGATTCCATGCTATCTTTCTCCTGGTTTTCCTAAATAAGCAGAAACCACCTTCGGATTTTTGCTTATCTCTTCAGGTGGACCATCTCCAATTTTCAATCCAAAATCAAGAACAGCAATCCTATCAGCAATATCCATGACCACACCCATATCATGCTCAATCATTACTATAGGTATTCTTAAAAACTCATGAATATCAATAATAAACCTCGCTATATCTTCTTTTTCATCAAGATTCATTCCAGCCATAGGCTCATCCAAGAGCAATATCCTTGGCTCGAGGGCAAGAGCCCTTCCAAGCTCTGCCCTCTTTCTCAGTCCGTATGACAGCATCCCCACCGTTGTATTTCTAACTTGCTCCATCTCCAAAAAATCAACAATGTCTTCAGCGATTGCCCGCTGTCTTGCCTCTTCCCTGCGTGCCCACGGGAAATACAGCATGCCAGTTAGAAAATTGTATTTGATATGGGGATGCCGTCCAGCAATGATGTTATCAATGACGGATAATCCTGTGTAGAGCGCTATATTTTGAAAGGTTCTGCATATACCCATTGATGCTATCCTGTGGGAAGAATGATGGGTTATCCTTTGGTCTTGAAAATAAACCTGTCCTTTTTGAGCCCGGTAAAAACCGCTTATAACGTTCAAAAGGGTTGTTTTTCCAGCGCCATTCGGCCCAATGATGGCCAGCAGTTCGCCCTCCCTTAGTTCAAGATTTATATCACTTAAAGCGGTTAACCCACCAAAACTTATGGTTATGTCTTCAACTCTAAGTACTGTCTTCTTAAAGATATCTTCCTCGCGAGGAAGTTCCCTATCCTCCTCTATGCAATCTCTTAAAAGAGTTAAGCCATAACTATATCTTTGATCCCGTTTTTTGGCTACATTTCTGATATCAATTGCCATATGCTTATCCCTTTAAATCCTGGACAAATATATCAATGTTCCAGGTAGCTTGTCTTCCATCCCGGTATGTAACAGTAGTTTCCATTGTAACTTTGTCATCTCGGCCATATAAGGCCTGTATCAGTTTCTCATACCTTTTTTCCATGAAATCTCTCCTCAGCTTTCTCGTCCTGGTAAGCTCGGCCTCATCCGGGTCAAAATCCTTATGAAGAACTACAAACCTGGCTATATGCTGTTTCTCCGGCAAGACATTATTGACATTTCCAACAATACCCTTCAACAATTCCCCCACTTGCTTTTTCTGAGAAAGATCCTGATGGGATGTATAGGCAATATGATTCCGTTCAGCCCATCTACCAGTATTATCATAATCCATATTGATAATGGCTACAACGCTCTCTTTCTTGTTGCCTACAACCATGCAGTCTTTTATATAAGGGCTAAATTTTAATCTACCCTCAATATAGGTAGGGGAAAATTTATCTCCGTCCTTGAGGGTTTGCATGTCCTTTACTCGGTCAACAATATATAATTCTCCCTTATCGTCCATATAACCGCCATCACCTGTGTGAAAATAACCTGACCGAAAGGCTTTTTCAGTCTCATCGGGCATTTTATAGTAACCTTCAACTACACCAACTCCCCCGAGCAGAATCTCACCTTCATCTGTTATTCTGATCTCAACGCCTGGAAATGGCTCTCCTGATCCCTCCGGCCTGTAATAATCCTTTTGCATCTGAACTGTATCAAGCCCAGAGACTTCCGTGGCACCATATCCCTGAGAGATGGGAACACCAATTGCCCGTAAGAGCTTGAGGTTGTCCGGGCTTAGTGCCGCCCCTGCGGTAATTGGAGTTCTTGTTTTTGTTAAACCTATTTTATCCTGTAGTGCCCTAAAAACAGACCAGTAGGAAATAAAATACAAGACCTTCCAGTACCAAGGAACTTTTTGCCCAGTTTCCTGGAACTTAGCCACCCTATATCCTACAGGCGAAAACAGATTATACACAGACTTTTTCCACCACGGTGCATCTATCATTTTGGACTGGATCTCAGAACAGACCATTTCCCATTGTCTTGCCCCAAATAGAATAACCCGAGGACCTACCTCACGAAGATCAGATTGTATAGTCTCTGCCTTTTCTATAAAATTAACTACAATACCCTTCGTGAGATTTGGGGCGACGGTGAAAATTTGTTCCCCGATCCAGGCTGGAGGTAAGAAAGAGAGATTTTCATCTTTCTCTTTCCAGGGTAATGCCTCGTCCCATCCCTTAAAAATTGATAAGAGATTTTTATAGGTTACCATCGAACCTTTTGGAACGCCTGTAGTGCCTGAGGTATAAAGGAGTACAGCTATATTATCCCCATTTTGTGAGTCAATCGATTTATCGAAAAAGTCAGGGTGCCCCTTTTCATAGTCTTTTCCTATTTCCATCATATCATCAAAGCCTATGAACCAGGGGTCACCATAACTCCACATTCCCTTGGCAATCCAGTAAATCAATTTTTCAACCTTGGGGATTTCCTCCTGGATGGAAAGAATTTTATCCACCTGTTCCTGATCATCAACCAGAACGATCTTGGCTTCACAGTGGCTAATAATGTACTGCAACTCCTTAGGCGTTGCATCAATGTACAATCCTACAGACATGCCACCTAATGATTGCGCTGCCAATTGACCGAAAAACCACTCAGGCGCATTCTCACCGCAAATAGCAATACGATCCCCAGGCCCAAAGCCTAAGCTTGCAAGCCCCGCAGCAAATGCCTTTATACGCTCGTAAACATCTTTCCAGGTTAGTTCCTGCCATATTCCAAAATCCTTGTACCGGTAGGCCGCTTTCTTATCGCCCATTTTCCGGTAATTATTCCGCATAAGCTTTGGAAAGGTATCATATTCCGCTTGAGGCATGAGTTTCGCCCATGTCTCTTCTGTGATGGTGCCCTTCATACTATAACTCCCTATAATTCAGGAACTTTGAACTCTGAAGAGAATTCATGAACCTTTTTACCTAACTCTGGACAATCCGGGAGAGATGTGGCATAACGCGCCTTGATGTAGAATGTCTTTGCATCTTCACCAAGAGCTTTCCAGACCTCATTAAGCGCTCCAACAGCACCCGGGATCCCTTTACCCCCTCCTAAACCTCGGAGTGCATAAGAGCCTATCATTCCCCCATAAATAAGGGGCGAAGCAGCAGACCAGCTAATTTCCTCTCCGGCAGGGATATATGCAATGGGCATTGAACCACTCTGGATAATAGTCTTATCATCAGTACCATCATCCACCCTGACTTCAAAATTAAAATCACTGATTCTGGCTAATGCTTCCTGCGGATTAGAAAAGGTAAATGTTGTGTTAAAAACAAATACATCAGTCTTCTGATACTTGTCCGCGGCCATTGGGTTAAGTCGTTCCACGGTAACATCCATTATCTCGACTGGAGATAGAGTGGTTGGGGCTGAGCCAGCCTTTAGCGAAGCGCAAGACATAACCAACCCAAAACTAACTATTGCCACCAATAAACCTGTCATATACCAACTCTTTTTTGCCATTTTCTCCTCCTATTTAGTAGTTTGCCTAAAGTTCATTGATACCTTATATTAGTAAGTTATTAAAGGATACAAAACATACAATTATCTTTGTAATAATCTAACATTTTACTTGGCTATTTTTTCCCGTTGAAAGACATCTTCCTTGTAAGCAGGCAAAATAGTACACTCCTCACGGCATTGAATTGCTCTTTTATTATTGCCGCCTCTTTCGGCCAAATGTCTTTCGTAATAACCACACTTGGTTGATCCATCATGATATACGCTAACAGTTACCCATTCTTGAACGATATCACAAAATAGTTTTGTTGCAGTTACTTTCCACCCCATTTTTTTACGTTCCCCTCAATTTTGATGTAGCAGAAGCCCGGCAAATCCGGCAGCATAAAAAATGGGCTATTCTACGTGGATGAGCCACCTTCTGAAAACGACATGATAATCAAATAGTAAATACCTTTTCTACCCTCACCTATAGTATTATCGCCTTAAAAGAAAAATAATACCCGTTCTTCCTCATTGCCCCGAGGATGACCATGGATTGTTAAAAAAATCGTAAAAGGCATCCTCTGGGCTCAATACTATGGAAAAGATAGTAGTTTATTCTGGAAATGTAGCCGTGAATGGAACTACCTTTTGTTCTTCTCCTGCAATAAAGGTGGCTGCTCCTGCTTTGACATGAATAGGAACATTATATTCTGGAATACCTGTCCACCAGTTTTCTAGAAGGGCCCAGGCATTTGTTCCTTTTTCCTTTACCTTAAAAGCATTTGGAACTAAAAGGCTCAAAAGGACTTGTCTAACATCCATTATCGAGTATACGGATAGCTGGTTGGTTTTTCCGGCTGGAATCCATTGCGTTTCAAAAGCATTAACCATATTTACATCAAAATCCTCAAATGCAACAGTAAATCCAAATCCATCTAATTTAACTGGAAACGTATTAGGATTAGTAATATTGAATACAAAATTAAGCGGAAGCACCGCACTATTGTTTCCTGCACTACCCTTGGCAGGCTTTATATTTCCGCCATAGTACCAATATCCATTATATTGGGTAACCTGAACTGAGTCAAGTGCTACTGTGGGAGTCTTAAAATTTGCCGCAGTTGGCTTACTTTGTATACCGGCACAGGAGGTAAATATCATCCCCATACCAAATAGAAGTACTATCAATAATAATGTATATTTTTTAGTCATAATAAACCTCCCTGGTTAAAGTTCGAGACTATGTTAGCCATCTCTTTCTCCTCTTATAATGTTTTACGTCTGCAAAACTCTTTGACTTTCCCTTTTCAGAGAGTCCGAGATAGAAATCCTTTATGTCTTCATTCTGCTTTAATCTTTCAGATGTATCATCCATAACAACGCGCCCATTTTCCAACATGTATGCATATGGCGCCACATTTAGGGCCAGCTTTACATTTTGCTCTACCAGAAGGATAGAAATTTTCTCCTCCTTGTTAAGCCTGGTTAAAATATTAAATATCTCATGAATGAGCATGGGAGCAAGTCCCATGGATGGCTCATCTAAGAGTACCAGTTTTGGCTCGGTCATCAGGGCTCTACCGACTACCGCCATCTGCTGCTCTCCGCCACTGACGAATCCGGCGACTTCATTCCTTTTTTCTCTCAGCCTGGGGAAATAGTGGTAGACCAACTCTAAGCCATCCTTGACAGACCCTGATTTCCTCAAATGCGCACCAACCTTGAGGTTCTCCTCGACCGTGAGATGCTCAAATACTCGGCGTCCTTCAATTACCTGTATTATACCCATCTTGGCAATGTCCACCGCATGTTTTTTATCTATCCTCACACCTTCAAACTCAATGGCCCCGTCAGTAACTTCACCGACCTCAACCTTAAGGAGACCGGAGATAGATTTCAGGGTTGTACTTTTACCCGCCCCATTGGCACCCAAGAGGCACACAATACCACCTCTTGGGATTTCAATAGAGACGCCTTTGAGAACAAGGATTACCTCATGGTATTTAACCTCAATATTATTAACCATTAATATCTTTTCTGCTGCTTCCAATTCAAAATCTCCTTGCTTACCATCCATGCCATTCAGATGCCCATTTTTCCGGCCACTGACCCTTTACATCAATTGTCTTTACATGGTTAAATGTGCCGCTTTTTAGCTCAAATACAGGAACTATTCCGGTGCTTCTGTGGTCTGTAGACGTATATGTTACAGGGCTCGTGCCAAGGCCTCCATCTGCAATAGGAAAATCCTTCATAGTCTCAAACCCCTTATGTAAAATCCCGGGGCCGGTTAAATCTCCCGCCTTATCAGCTCGCGTCAGTGCTTCTCTCAGCAAAAGGACATTTGACCACGCGGTAACAGTAAATTTAATACGTTTCTCCAAAGGCACACCAGGGGTATATTTTTGTGCAAATTCCTTGACGGTTTTCATCATTCCCTCATCACTGCCAAAAAAATACGCTGGGCCTGCGCACATAGCGCCTTCTGCCGCCTCGCGCGCTAATTTGGGCAGGTTTTCATCATAACCCCAGTAGTTTACCAGCCAATCAGCACCAAGGTCAAGGGCATAGGCATCCCTCATGGTTGCAGACACCGACATGGTAGTGTTTCCATGCCAGCATACATCGGGTTCAAATTTTTTAAGTCCCATGATTTGACTTTTAGCATCAACGGCGGTAAGTGCTACGTCCTGATCCGGGCCTATCTCAAAACCAAGCATTTTAGCATGGTCTTTTATTGCTTTTATAGGGGCACTTGCATAGGGAGAGGGGAAGGCATATACACATGCAAATCGTGGGGCCCTCTTTTCATAATCCTTATGTTTCGGCCATCTTGTTTCAAACCAGGCAGTTAGATTGGCTCTAGCCTGGGTAGAATAGTCAGGGGCAAAAAAAAGATTATAGGCGCTTTTAGCGGGATCTGTCAGATGGGCTGAAAAAGATGCGGATACATATGGAAGCTTGTCTTTGAAAACAGTTGCGGAAAGCGCCTCGGTATCTCCAGTTCCCCAGCCTTCTATGGCAATAACGCCCATGCGTTTGAGAAGTTGGTATTTGGTGAGGGCTTCTGGAATCCGGTAGCCATAATCAAACCATGTATATTTAACCTGTTTTCCGTTAATGCCACCTGTATCATTAACATAATTCCAGGCATCTGATAGACCTAAGGCATAGTCTTTACCAACATCAGAGGTTGCACCAGTACAATCTGTAAGCCCACCAATCTTTATAACCTCGGCCATCACCGGAGATGATAGGCCAAATAAAAATACAACAGCACATAAAATAATCAAAACTCTTCTCATGTTCATAGCTTCCCCCTTTTTAAAAGGTAAAAATCCTATTCGAAATCCCTAACAAAAATTTTTACTATTATCTTTAATATTCACCTCCTTTCAACTGTGAGCTAAATAGTTACGTAGTTGATCTGTAAGTATAGTGCTATTTAACCATTTGATCTCTCAAATAGTCAACATTAATCCTAATAGGAAAACGGCCAAAGGTTAAAATAATTTTTTATCTGCCACCAGCGGTAAGAAAGGCCGCGTGGTTCATAAATTAAAAAGGCACATATAGCCAAGCCAAAGGCAGCTTCTTTTATGTACAAAAATTTCATCATGAGTTCAGGGTAAAAGTCGCCTAAATATATCACACCCATTTGTATAAATTCCATTACCACGACCATAAAGATGGAACCGAATATTACGCCATCTATGCCTCCGCCACCTATGAGTATAACACCCACGAGCCAGAGTGACCAGAACCAGGGAAAATGCTCCGGGCTCAGGGCCGCACAGTTGCTTACCCAGAATGCGCCTGCAATACCTGCAATAAAGCCTGCCACAAAGAAATTCAACAGCTTATACCAGATAATATTAATCCCGAGTGTCTCTGCTGCAATATCATTGTCCCTGATAGCAACCCAGGCTCTCCCAACCCGTGTCCTCAGCAGATTTGCCATTACAATAATCGTAAGGATCAAAAGGATAATCATCAAAAAATATATCTTCAAATCCGTATCTACAACCCAGGGACCTATCTTAATTGTGCCGGATGGAAGGGAAAATGCCTGTCCTCTGCCACCAATCTGGCTTATATACTGGGTGAGGATAAAATCCACCGTGATAAACTGGGCAGCCATAGTGGTCAAGATAAGATAAAATCCCTTGACCCTGGCGGAGGGAAGCCCAAAGAGAACGCTCCATAGTCCAGCAACAATCCCAGCAATTATGATGCTTATTGGATAGGCCAAGCCCCAGTTAAGAAGAAATGCGGGCCAAGGTACCTGCAGGATTAAAAGGGTGCTTGTATAGGCGCCTACAGCTATAAAGGCTGCATGGCCTAATGTTATAAGGCCGGCATAACCTATCAGAAGTTGCACGCCCAGTGCACCAAGGGCAGTGTAACCAATCATATTAGCCACACCAAGCCAGTATCCGCTTAAGGTTAAGGGAAACACAACTAAGACAATCAAGAGAAGTAAAATCATCTTCCCTTTTATCACAGGCGTCTGCCACCAGCCTTGATCCTTTGCGTAGTTTTCATGGTAATACCCGCAAGGAAGCCAAACTTTTGTCATAGACTAATCTCCTTCAATTGACAATCGACCATTGACAATTATAAGCTACATTCTTTCAATCTTTACCCAACCCCATAAACCATATGGCGCAAATAACATGAATATTGCCATGAATGCAAAGGGAAAGATCTCCTTTACTCCTCCGGGGAAATAGGCATCCAAGTAAGTACCGGCAAAATTCTGCAAGACACCAATAGTTATTCCACCTACGATAGCCCCGGGAATCGAATTAAGCCCACCTAAAACAACTGCGGGGAGCACGAGGAGGCCTAAATAGCCGACAGATATAGTAACACCATTTATATTTCCTAAAAGCGCCCCACCAACACCGGCAGACATAAAGGCAATGGCCCAGGACGCAGCATATACAAAACGTGCGCTTACACCAAGAGACAGCGCCGCTGTTTCATCATCTGCTGTTGCCTGCATGGATAGACCCCAGCGCGTATATTTAAAAAAGGCAACAAAGATGAGGAAAAGCATTATGGCCAGTACAAATGACCAGAAATAAACGGTTGAGATTTTTAAAAAGCCGATAGTAAATGGCTTAAGAGGGAAAATGGGTGGGTCAAAAATTCTGATATCTGTTCCCCATATAAATTCAATTGTTCCTTTAAAGAAAAAAGAAATTCCCACCGTTACCATTATTACTGCCAAAATAGGCTCGCCAATAAGCCTATCTAAAAAGATTCTTTCCACTAAAATACCAAGAATAATACCTATAATAAGGGTACATAATATGCTTAAAATAAAAGGGAAACCCATTGCATAAAAGCTAAGTGTGACATAGGCCCCAATAAGAGTTAATTCTCCCATTGCCAGGTTCAATACACCTGAACATTTGTAGATTAAAACCCAGCCCAAGGCGACTAACGCATATATTCCACCAACCATAATACCGCTAGTTAAAGTCATTAAAAATAATTCCATGCTCTTCTACCCCCTTTTGTTTAGTAAGCAGTAGGAAGTATGCAGTAGGCAGTACCTTCCAATAAAAGCGATATCACCGGCAGAACTTATCTGCTTTATCGATCATACCATATAACATTCTATTTACTTCATCATATCTTTCCATAAGCTGCTGATATTGATCAGCTTTGATATATCCAAAATCCTTTGAAAAATCTAACCATACTTCAGTTTCACCAGCTTCACCAGCACAGTCAATTAGTTTGCTGATAAAGGCCTTTTCATAGCGTCTTTTTTTCCATGCCTCAGCCAAGTTTGCGGGCACGCTTCTAGAAGATCGGCGTATCTGGTCAGTTAGAGAGTATTTTTCTTCTATCGGATAAGCTTTTGTAATCTGATGAATATCCAGAGCAATCTGATAAGCCATTTGGTAAACTTTTAAATCCCTATATCCTCGATATTTATTCTTTGTCACAGAGATTTCCCTTTGCCTTTATTCCCTGCTTCTTCCTGCATACTGCTTACTTCTTACTCCCTACTGTCTCCTCTTCAAATTTTATCTCTTCAATATGCAGATCTGTCTTTATAGGCTGTATTCTTCCATCCTCATAGGTGATTGTCATATCCAAATGAACTGTATCTGCATCTTCATAAAGGGTGTCTACAATACCTTTGTACCGATCGCTCATAAAACCTCTCCTTAACTTGCTTGTCCTGGTTAATTCATCATCATCTGCATCAAATGCCTTGTAGAGGTTCACAAATTTGTGTATTCTGGCGGGTTCAGGAAGTCCTTTATTGGCCTCTTCTATCTGTTTTTTAACAAGATCATATACCTTCGGATCCTGGGAAAGTTCGGGATAGCTTGTGTAATTAATTTTATGCTCATCCGCCCATTTGCCAACAACAGAATAGTCAATGCACATAACAGCAGTTACATAGGGTAAATCATTCCCAATAACCCAGGCATCCTGTACATATGGGCTGAATTTAAGCCTGGCTTCCAGGTATTGTGGCGCAAAGGGTCTTCCATCTTTGAGTTTTAAAACATCCTTAGTCCTGTCAAAGACAACTAAATGACCATCCTCATCAATAAAACCGGTATCACCTGAGTGAAGCCATCCATCCGTTAATGTTTTCTTTGTTTCTTTATCGTTTTTATAGTAACCCTGAAACACCGATGGGCTCTTGGAGATGATCTCACCGTCTTCCGTGATTTTTATCTCAGTTTCAGGTATAGGAGTTCCAACGGTGTCAAATTTTATATCCCCATCCCTGTGCGTAACGGATATTCCAGCTACCTCTGTTTGCCCATATATCTGTTTGAGGTTTACACCCAAGGCATGGAAAAAGCGAAAATGCTCTGGGCCCATTGCAGCACCGCCCGTGTAACAATACCGTAGTCGCGACATTCCAAGGTGGTCTTTGAGCTTCTTTTGCATAATCACGTAAGCAAAATAATTTAGCGCCTTCCAGTACAATGGTATAGGTTTCTTTTCGAATTTCAGATCCGCTAAATGATACCCTATTTTTGTGGCTATCTCATATGCCTTTCTTTTTATCCAGGCGGAGTCCAGATATTTAACCTGAACTTGTCGGGTTAAACCCTCATAAAGTCTGGGTGCAGCAAACATTACATGTGGTCCGATTTCTCGGATATTATGCTGAGATGTTTCCGGTTCCTCTGGAAAATTAAGAGTATAACCTATCAAAAGACCACAGGATATAGACATCATCTGCTCACCAATCCAGGCAAAGGGAAGATAGGATACAAAATCATCCGTATCATAACATGGGTCAATGGCCATGAGATTCTTCCCCATGCTGAGCATATTATAGTGGGTTAATAATGCCCCTTTTGGAAGTGCAGTGGTGCCAGAGGTATAAAATAGCAGGCAAATATCCTGTCCGTTGCCCTCTTTTACCAGGTTTTCAAATAGATCCGGTTCTTTCTTATCAAGCTCTTTGCCAATCTCCTGAACCTTTACGATACTCTTTAAATATGGGTAGTCGTACCGCCTCATCCCTTTTGGATCATCCCATAGTATGTATTCCAATTTTGGACATTTAGGCATAATGCCTAATGCCTTATCAACCTCCTCCTGGGTTTCACCTACAAAGAATTTAGCATCTGAATGATCTATGATATATTTGACCTCATCAATCATGCAATCCTGAAAGAGCCACACCGGTATAGCTCCAGCACACATAGCAGCCATCTCTGCCCAGACACCTTCCGGCCTATTATCACCAATCATGGCCACCTTATCGCCTTTTTGTAGTCCGAGGCTGACCATTCCAAGACATAGATATTTTACTCTCTCATAGTAGTCCTGCCAGGTGTAAGGCAACCATAACCCGAACTCTTTCTCTCTCATGGCAACCTTTGTGGCTCCATATTCTTTGCAACGTTTTAAAAATAGTTGTGGGATAGTGAGGTCTTTTGTTACCTCAATCTTTTCTGCCATTTCATCTCCTTGTTGCGTAAAGATCTTCTTCACCTAAATAAGCCTTAATAACCGCTGAGTTCTTGGTGACCTCCTTTGGGGTTCCGTCAGTAACCATATTCCCGAAATCAAGCACAAGAACCTTGTGGGAGATATCCATTACCACGCCCATGTCATGCTCTACCAATACACAGGTTATATTCCAGCGTTTTTCTTCATTTATGTCGAGAATAAACCTGGCCATGTCTTCAACTTCTTCTAAATTCAACCCTGCCATGGGTTCATCCAAAAGGATTATCTCCGGCCTGAGAGCAAGCGCCCTTCCAAGCTCAACCCTCTTTTGTGCGCCATAAGGAAGCATATGTGCTACCTTATCCCGGATAGACTCGATCTCTAGTAGATCAATAATCTCCTCCTCAATAAATTTTCGGTCTTCTATTTCTTCTCTTTTGGGATTACCCACATAAATTGAGCCATTCAGGACGTTAGTCTTTAGATGTATGTGGGAGCCCATCCTGATATTTTCAGTAACAGTCATCCCGCCATACAGCTCGAGCTTCTGAAAAGTCCTGCCAATTCCAAGAGCAGCAATCTTATGAGGGGCAAGGTTATTAATCCTCTTTCCATTATAAAAAATATCTCCCTTGTGGGGGCGATAAAGTCCATTAATGCAGTTCATCATTACTGTTTTGCCAGCACCATTTGGACCAATAATAGAATGTATTTCTCCCTTTCTTACCTCTAAATTAACACCATTCAGGGCGGCTACCTTTCCAAATGCCATATGGATATTTTCAAGTTTTAGGATAACATCTCCCTCTTTTGCTTCACCTGCGGTGTTCATACCTCTTCAGCCTCCGTATTTAGCTGTAAATTTATTGTAATTGGATAAATAAGCGATAAAAAAGCCCGTCATGTATGATTCAGTTCCATGACAGGCTCTTTTGCGTTATTTTATAATTTTATAGTCATAAAAAATAACGTAAACCGATACCAATGGTAAACCCATAGATTCATATTTACTCTGATAAAAGATTTTTATTACTATTGAGTGACTAGCTCTGGTTGTTTACGTTTTTCTTATTTATTTGTCAACAAGTTTTTGAAAAAAAATATTTGAGCAAATTTAACCAGGGGAACCATGTAATATGTCGCTTGAAAATAGTTGACATATAGATATGAATTGGGGATATCATTACTGCATCATCCCATATGCCAGCCTGCCACGCAAGGCACGAGCGGGCAAGGATAACAAGATCCATAGAAATTGAGGATCTACACAATGAGACCTTTGAAAAACCTGGCGATTTTCACCATCACCAAAAAGACGATGGACTTTTTTGAAGTGACTGGTGGCTTCCGGCTCGACTCCGTCCTGGAGGGGCCTCCGTCCCGGAAGGTAGAGCCTCCAGCTCGGAGAGAAGGGTGCTGTCTTTTCGTAACGTATCAGTGGAGGAACCCGCAGGCCCCGATTTATCGGGGCAATGCGGGTAGAGCAAAACTCCCCCATGGATACGTTTCTGAAAAGACCAGCCCGGAAGCCTTGGCACTGAAAAAAGTCTATCATCTTTAGATCAAGAGGGGTCATGCAAAGGTCTCATCATAGGTTGTATAAGTTCCCACAGTTTTAATAGCGTCCTAATAATATCTGAGGAATAAGATTTTCTTGGCATTGACGCAAAAAATAATACTTGACGCCGGTCGACAGGGGAAGGAAGTACGTTGCGAGAAAGGTAATTGAGGAATGAGCCGTCAAATTATTGGATGAGCGGTTTTCGTTGTTTAGGGGAAAGGAGAATTTCAGAGTGAAGGGACGCAACCTTCTAATGATTCCGGGACCCATCGAGTTCACGCCCGAAGTTATGGCTTC
>JAWOBA010000271.1:0-14761 GCA_046498285.1 Desulfatiglandales bacterium
GGACACTTATATGCTATCATAGCCATGGTAGGACCACCAACGTAGCCAGCTCCTATACAGAGAATATTTTTTTTAAATGTCATTTTTTCTTTCCCCATATGTTACTTACTGCCGCCCTTTAATATCCTACCCGAGAGGGTAGATATGGAGGCAGCTCGAAACCTTTGCATAACCCCTATTGATCTAAAGACGATGGGCTTTTTTTCAGTCCCCTCCGGGTCGTAGGCCCTCCGGGCCGGAGGCCGAGGCTCCCGGGCTGGTCTTTTCAGCAACGTATCCATGGGGGAGCCCGCCAGGCGGATAAATTTTGCTCACTCCGCATTGCCCCGATAAATCGGGATCTCAGGGACATTGTTGACTTCGTTGACTTATTCCCTTTTTTGACCACAAGGCACGAAGAGCACCCCGGTTGAATACGCCCCAGTACCATCTTTCGGAGCTACCCCAGTTGAACACCCTAAAGGGAGCCCAGTGAAATAGGTAAGAAAAAGGCATTTCACGGGGTAAACCCGGTTCAACGGGGCACAGCGGGGCAGGCGGGATAAAAATTCAACGGGGCGAGGCGAAGGAAAGATTGTATGTCCGGCGGGTTAAACGCCGGACATACATAGTTTCGCCTAAGGGGCAGTCCTTGCTTTGTGTACCTTGTGCCTTGTGGTTTATTTTAAACAACGTGGAATTCTGAGAATCGCCGGGTTTTTCAAAGGTCTCACTATATCTGAATCTCTAAAAGCTCTTCAAAGGTCTTATTTAATGCCCTTCAGGGATTAACATGTATTGAAAATGCCCATCGTTGAATGTCACCGGTTCTGCAAGGTATGTGCAGGCACAGACAACCTGAATTTCCGCACGCAAATAGCATCGTGTAAAATCAAATACGTATCTGTCCAAAAACGATGGATGTGAATTATTTTGGACAGCAGAGATTTTTAATAAAAGAAAAAGGGGATTGTTTTTTAGGCCTATTCAAAATAGGATTTTACCAACATAGCAACATACCGCGCAATGGGGATACAAGTTGTAAGCCCCGGACATTCAATGCCGATCAGATTTATAAGACCAGGATACCCACTGTTAGTCTCATCCTTGATAACAAAGTCCTTGTATTGATCATGAGGACCTTGGAGCTGCGGCCTTATTCCACTCATAGAGGGAATGATCGATTCAAAGGGCACCGAAGGCAAGTAATTCCTGATAGATTGATAAAATACTTTTCTCTTTGACTCATCAACGGCATAATTGATCTCATTAACATATTCCCAATGAGGGCCAAATTTGATGCTGCCTGCTAAGTCAATTTCAGTATGAACGCCTCGGCAGGTATCGGTTTGATGACCTCTTTTAGGGTTTACAGGCCATACCAAATGGTTTAATTTCGGTGCAGACGAGGAAGAAAAAAAGGAGCCTTTATTATAGTGGATGCGGTATCCTTGTTTCTCAATGTCGATTCCAGCGAAAGCTGCTATCTGGTCAGAATAAAGCCCCGCACTATTGATCAGTATTTTTGTTTTAAAATAGTATTCACCCTTGTTTATAGCAACCACATAGCATGCACCATCATGGTGAATACCAGTAACTCGAGAACGATATGCAACAATGGCCCCATTGGTCTCTGCCTGATAAAGAAAGCTTCTCATTAACCTGTGAATATCGATAATACCAGTGGATGGGGACAACAGCCCCTCTTCACCCCTTATATTAGGTTCTAACTTACGAATCTGCCTTCTCGATATCATGGACAGGTCCTCCACTCCATTTTCCTCGCCGTTAGCCTTAATTTCGCTCAGTCTTTCGATCTGCTCGAATCCTGTGGCGATTATTATTTTTCCTATCTTTCTGTGAGCAACATTCCGTCGAGCGCAGATTTCGTATAATGCGCGGTTGCCGCTCCGACAAAAATCTCCCTTAAAAAAACCAGCAGGAAAGTAAAGTCCTGAGTGAATAATCTCACCTGCCCGGCTGCTCGTTTCTTGCCCATAGGAGTCATTCTTTTCTAGCACCACAATATTGTTGTAATTGGAAGAAAGTTGGTCGGCAAGTGCCAGGCCAACAAGTCCTGCCCCAATAATAGTGATATCAACCTTTTCTTCAATCACGTCTGCTCTCTTGAAAAAGTAAAGAACTTCCACCACGGTAACACAAAGGTAAAGGCATAAAATAAAAATACACACATTCATTAACTTTGATATTTGCCTCAGTAAAAGCATTCATATATTGTTAATATATTTCTAACATGATATAAATTTGAATAAAAGAAGTAAAATCGGGTAGTTGAAAAATTTTAATACGAACATCCTTTTTCAGCTAAGCCAGGGTTTACTCATTTGAAGACAAAGAAGAGAGATGAGACCGAGACCAGCCGACCTGATGACCTTACTACCGAAAAATTTTTAGGAAATAGATATACTCGCGTAATTTCTTGGTGAACAAATGTGCGGAAAAGGGGAATCTGCTGAGTTCTTCTATCTACCCCACCACCATTGCTTCTATCAAATTGAGATACAGCAGAGAAGTAAAATACGAAATAGATGGAACAATAGTCTCAAATCACTTGTTCGAGGCCAAACTGAATGTTTGCTGCTGCTTGATGGAGATTCGGGGAACGCGCTGAGCAATATTAGTTACTATTTCATAATTGATTGTGCCAATTTTCTCTGCAAGATCATCAGCCGTTATCTCTTCACTGCCCTGCCTGCCTATGATGACCACCTCATCCCCCAGTTTGACCACACCTCGAAGGTTAGTTACGTCGACCAAGCACTGATCCATGCATATTTGACCAACCTGAGGGCATCGAATACCATGAATCAACAGCTCAAGTTTGTTGGAAAGAACCCGACTTACGCCATCGCCATACCCCAGTGGAATTGAGCCTATCAGCGACGGCTTATCAGTATGAAATATATGTCCATAACTCAACCCTTTGCCGGCAGGGACTTCCTTGAGAAAGGTAATTCGGGTTCTTAACTCCAAAACAGGCTTAAGTTCGTTTACTAATGGATTCATTATCGTTGACGAGGGCTTAAGGCCATAGATTGATATCCCCGGACGTGCAGCATCAAAGCAGGCATTTGGAAAATCAAATATAGCGGCGCTATTTGCTAAGCTATACACCTTGATTCCGTAACCTTTGGATACCTCTTTCACCTGGTGAAATAAATCGATTTGGGCGTTAGAAAAAGATTTTTCCTTCTCATAAGCACAAGGAAAATGGCTCATCATCCCCTTTACGAAAACTTGGGGAAAGTCAGTGCATCGTTCAAGAAAATCATGTATCTGATCAGGCCGAATACCAACACGGCCCATTCCAGTATCAACCTTGAGGTGAACCCCGATTTTAGTTCCAGCCTTCTTTGCTGCTTCTGCAAGCCCTTTTGCCTGCTCAATGGTACATACAACCGGCTCAAACTCATGCTGAACGAAATATTCGCTGTTCTCCTGCAGAGTTGGCGAGAGGATTATGAATCGAGCCTCAAGCCCCTTTTCAACCAGCTCTAAGGCTTCAGAGACATGGGCCACACAGAGCGTTGGATAGCCAATTTTTATCAGGTGCCGGGCTATAATCTCTGAGCCATGGCCGTAAGCATTGGCCTTGATAGCTGGCCAGAGGATACATGTTCCCGCAAGCTTTTGTAAAAGAGCCATGTTGTGGGTAACATTATCGAGGTTGATAAATGCCCGAGTTAAGTGAGTTTTCATAACGTCCATGTCCTATTCTACCGATTTTCATAGTGGTTTTAGTCATCATTTACATATTGGGCTCTAGCAATCCATAAAGTTTTATGAATACATATCTCCTTGTTTACCTTCTCCAGTTCGAAAATAATTAGTTTAGTGAATCGTTTTCGAATTGTCACAGTGAATACTTGACCACTATAGTTGCTTTGCCCTCACATATCAACAAACTACCTAAAGATTTTTCGAGCACAACACTTTTCAATGCCTTCGCCTGTTACATGATAGAGGGTGCTAATAGGCATTAAGTCTTGACTATCTCAGCATTCAGGGTGTGTAGGCAATTGAGTACATATTGTTACATTCATTGATGAGCACCCATCCCTACCTATGCGTTCCTTGACACATTTGATATGTAAATACCGATCCGTATGTCTTGACATCAACACATTACTATTTACATATTTGAAGATAGTGAATAGGAATAGAACCACCCAGACTTGGCACATTACTACCGAAAGATTTTTCGGAAATACTCGTCCTCGACCATCTATCAATGATAACTGTTTACTGACAAATGGATATTAAAATAACATATCCCGGCGCAATCACTGCTTTAGCCACTTCCTTATTTTTTCCTTTTTCTCGGTATTCTTCAGCTTAGCAGGATGCAGAGTTGGTTCAATGGTGTTGAATTGAAGTCGGCTGCCAGTTCAGCGCTAAGGTAGAGTTGGACAGCACATTGATGGCCCCACCGCCGCTCTTTTTGCCATCCCTTACGTATACAGTTTTCGAGAAACGTTGTGGCTAAGGTTCTGAGACCTTTGAAAAACCCGGTGATTTTCATCATCCTCAAAAAGACGATGGACTTTTTTGAAGTGACTGGTGGAAGGGTGCTGTCTTTTCGTAATGTATCCGTGGGGGAAACCGCAGGCCCCGATTTATCGGGGCAATGCGGAGGGGGCAAAACTCCCCCATGGATACGTTGCTGAAAAGACCAACCCGGGAGCCTTGGAACTGAAGAAAAGCCCATTGTCTTTAGATCAAGAGGGGTTATGCAAAGGTCTCGGTTCTGTTGTCGGCACATTTCCGGCGGCGTTGGGCGTGGGGATTCTATTCTTGGTATAAGGATGTAAAAAAATTGGGAGGTTAACTTTGTAATTGAAGCTTCTAAATATCGACCCTCCTTTGTAATAACCCCTTATCAATAATTACCAATACATATATCCTTTTTTGTCTTGAAACAAAGGCAGGTTTTATTCCCTATTATCGTTTTACCCGGACATGAGTGTTCTTAGGATATCTTCCTTTCCTATAATCCCCACTAATTTTCCCCCATCAACCACAGGAAGGGTATGAAAATTTTTATCAACCATGATAGTGGCAATCTCCTCAATAGTCATATCAGGGCTGACAGTAAATGGATCTGTAGTCATGGCATGGGCCACAGTAGTAGCTGAGATCTTCTGCGTCTCCTTTTCGATATGCTTCATAGAGGTCAAGGGAATAAATCCATCCAAAAGAGTAAAAACAGATGGGATGGGAAAGCTTTTTTGCTGAGTGATCAGATCCTCCTGGCAAAGGATTCCTACCATTTTCCCGGTTTCATCCACCACGGGAACACCGTTGATACCTTTTTCTAAAAGGAGCTTTGCAGCATGAGCAATCTCCATCTCAGGCAAGACCGTAATCACGTCTTTTGTCATAATATCTTTTACCTTGAGCATCAAATCACCTCACTTTCATTAAGGAAGAAGGCCGGACTTTCACCCCTGGTGATGATCCGTCTGTAACTTGGGATAGATAGTTTAACACAAGACAACCTTTGTAGAAACCAAAATCTCGAGAAAAACAAAAAAGGAACATAAGTTATGAACATTCTATTTCTGCAGCCAAACTTCCCCTAGCTTTGGTACCAAAAGTCGGATCAAACGCCCGAGGCAAGGATATGATAAGGAATAAAAAGTTGAGAATAATAAGCGTTCAAAAATTCATCTCTGGTTATTCTTGCAGAGGAGTATATTTTTTTCATTGACCTCCAAAAACCCTGATTGTTCGATTCAAATTATGCACACTGATTTACAGCTATCCAGAGTACTAAATGGAATGGTTTAACCTGATTCAGTAAAAATTCTGTACTTCCTTACCATTTCAATCATTGGAAAGAGCAGTTTTTTTAGCCATAATATATTCAGGAAGAACCGCCGGGCCGAATAAAGAAAAAGTGCTCTATGCTGGAAGGACCTTTTTTCCTTGACAAACAAAGCTATAATTACCTATTGATATTTTGTTAGAAAGGGTGTTGTTATCAATTTATCAACTCCTGGTATAAAATAAGAGGCAGGTGCCATCAATCGGGATGCAAATATGAGGGCTGAAAAAGTCCACCCTCAGGGGATTTATTAGATACTTACAGAGAGGCGCTGATAAAGGCGCAGCAAGGGGAGTTTGGCGCGCCTCTCAAGGATGTCTAAACAAAATCTAAACCTAAATAAGGAGGGAGGGTATCATGAAAACGATGAGATTTGTCTTAGGTGTTTTGATCGCGTTTTGCCTCGTGATGACAATCGGCTTTCCTGCCTGGGCGGCCGACACCATCAAGATCGGCGTTATCGGGCCCATGAATTTTGTGCAGGGAAAGGGGCACTGGAACGGGGCAACAATGGCCGCTGAGGACATCAATGCAGGAGAAGGCATCCAGGTTGGCAAGAAAAAGATGAAAGTTGAGCTTGTGAAGGCAGACTCTAATGAGTTTTTAAGCATGACGGATGCTACCAATGCTATGGAGTTGCTCCTCACCCGCCACAAGGTTGACTTTATTGTGGGTGGTTTCAGGACCGAGGCTGTCCTGGCAATGCAGGATATGGCCATGGACCATAAGAAGATCTTTATCGGCTGTGGGGCTGCCTCTGATGAGATCTGCACGCGGGTGGCTGAGGACTACGATACCTACAAATACTGGTTCCGGCAGACCCCTATAAATTCTTCAGACCTTGGAAAAACAAGCTTCATCCATTTGGGCACCGTGGCAGCCATATTGAAAGGTCACTTAAACATACCCACAATAAAGGCCGCTGTCGTCGGGGAAAAGGCCATGTGGACCGAGAGCATGATCAAAGCGTGTGAAGTGTATCTCCCAAAAATGGGTATGGAGATAGTAGGTATTTGGAGACCCTCTCCTGTGGCAACGGATGTCACCGCCGAACTCTCTGCTATCCAGCGCTCCGGGGCCCACATTGTCTTCACCATCTTTTCCTCTTCGGTAGGGATTACCTTTGCCAGGCAGGCCGGGGAGCTCAAGATACCGGCGGCTATGGTCGGGATCAACGTGGAGGCCCAAAAGGATAGTTTCTGGGAGGCAACCGAAGGAATGGGCAATTATGTAATGACCCTGAATACCTATGCACGTGGAGTTGAAGTCAATGAACTCACCGCACCCTTTGTTAACAGATACATCGAGAGATTCGGCGAGACGCCGACGTATACCGCAGGGACTTATGATGCTATAATTCATGCCCTGGTCCCGAGCATCGAAGAGGCCGGGACGCTCGATTCGGATAAGATCGTGGCCATACTGGAAAACCGCGAGTACAATGTGCCCAGCGGCAAGATGGCATACACGAAGGACGCTCAAGGCCGTCATCTTCATGAGGTGAGATGGGGGCCGGGTTATGTTACAGCCCTGGGCGTCCAGTGGCAGGATGGTGAGCTAAAGGGCGTTTGGCCTAATCGCTGGAAGGCCGCCGAAGGCGCTCCCGAGATCACCTATAAGGGCATTGTTCCCTACAAGATAGCGCCCTGGATCATCGAGAAGTATAAGAAATAACGTATTCTTATAACGACCCTCGCCCTTCCTTGCAAAGTAAAGAGGGGCGAGAAGTCTAACTCTGAGCAAACTTCTCCTTAAACCGAGACCTTTGAAAAATCCGGCGATTTTCACCATCCTCAAAAAGACGATGGACTTTTTTGAAGTGACTGGTGGCTTCCGGCTCGACTCCGTCCTGGAGGGGACTCCGCCCCGGAAGGTAGAGCCTCCCGCTCGGAGAGAAGGGTGCTGTCTTTTCGTAACGTATCAGTGGGGGAAACCGCAGGCCCCGATTTATCGGGGCAATGCGGAGTGAGCAAAACTCCCCCATGGATACGTTGCTGAAAAGACCAACCCGGAAGCCTCGGCCTCCGGCCCGACTCCGTCCTGGAGGGGACTCCGCCCCGGAAGGGAGGGCCTACGACCCGGAGGGAACTGAAAAAAAGCCCATCGTCTTTAGATCAAGAGGGGTTATGTAAAGGTCTCAAACCGACAAATAATGAGTGGCTTAAAACATGACTGAATTCGCTTTAGTCATGTGGCTTAGGGCGAAAGGCCCAAGGCGCACGGCCTTATGTCTTTGACCTTATGTCTTTGACCTGCTCAAATAGTATCCTACATTCGTAACAAAAACGTGACATATATGTTAAGACCTCGAGTTATGAAGACGTCATTATGATACTGGACATAATCACAAGCGGTCTGATTAATGGCAGTGTATATGCCCTTCTGGCTATCGGTTTTTCCCTGATCTTCGGTGCAGCCCGTATTGTCAACCTTGCCCATACCGCCTTTTACATGGTTGCCTCATACTGCATCTATTACGCCACCCATAAAATGGGCATTCATCCTGTTCTGGCCATGCTGGTGGCCATTATCCTGGTCACCTTGATCGGGCTGATCTTCTACAAGCTCTTTATCGACCCCATACGCGAGCACGAGGCTGCAGTCCTGATTGCCACCATAGCCTTAGCCATGGCTATGCAGGAGACCATGCTTCTTATCTTCACCGGTGACTTCCTGAGCGTGCCGGCTCTCGTTAAGGGATACCTGAATATTATCGGAGTGAGAATCGCCTATCAACAATTACTGACTATTGGAGTTGCCCTTTTGATCCTGGCCGGGGTTTGGGCAGTATTGATGAAAACCAGGTTAGGATTGGCTGTTCGGTCTACAGCCCAGGATAGGGAAGTAGCTAATCTCATGGGAATGAATGAGAGTCGGGTGGCCATGATTACCATGGGTGTTTCTGTCGGCCTGGCTGCCTTTGCCGGTGCAGTAGTGGTTCCCCTTACCGTTGTTAATCCTCATATGTGGATGCACCCTCTGATCTTTATGCTGGCTGTTGTGGTCCTGGGAGGGCTGGGCAGCCTCAAGGGAAGTTTTGTCGGGGCCTATATCCTGGGATTTGCCGAGTCAATCGTGGTCTTTTTACTACCAATGGGGGCTTTTCTCAAGGGATCCGTTGCCCTGTCTATCATGATCCTGGTGCTTTTGATCCGACCTGAAGGACTGTTCGGCGTTGCCTTCGAGGAAGAGAGGTAGAATGGGAGTCCTGGGTGTTTATCTCCGAAAGATCTATACCCTGTTCAAGGGAGAAATCCTTGTCCTGCCAAGCAGGATTGTTGTTTTCCTTTTCTTTGTCGTCCTGCTCTTTTTACCTGTTGTTACCCAGGATCCTTACCTGCTTCGCATCCTGATATTGACCAGCATCTTCGCCATTCTGGCTGCAAGTTGGGATTTCCTGTCCGGTTTTACCGGTCAGATTAATTTTGGGCACGCGCTTTTCTTTGGTGTGGGGGCTTACACCTCCGCCCTTTTGAATCTGCATGTCCACATACCTCCCTATGGCAGCATACCTCTAGGAGGTTTGGCAGCAGTTTTGGCTGGGTTAATCATCGGCATTCCCTGTCTCAGGCTGCGGGGGACGTATCTGGCCTTGACCACCTTGGCCTTCCCCATTATCCTGATGGGCATTATCTTCACAATCCCTGGGATAACGGGGGGTGAGCTGGGAGTCTCCGGCCTTAGCCGTCTTTCCGGTTCCCGCGTTTATGACTACTATATCACCGTTCTTCTTATGCTCGGCCTGTGCACCATCATGTGGAAGATCACGGATTCCAAGACCGGCATTATTTTCCATGCCATACGGGAAGATGAGCTGGCTGTTCGGACTGCGGGCATCAATACCACCCGTTACAAGCTTCTGGCCTTCAGCCTCAGTGGTTTTTTTGCAGGGATATCCGGGGGGCTTTACGCACATTTTATGAGGATTGCCGGCCCCTCAACCCTAGAAGTCTCACTGTCTTTTACGGTTGTAATCTGGGCCGTATTCGGAGGAATAGTCACGATATATGGGCCTGTTGGGGCGGTCTTTATCCTCTTTCCCCTGCTGGAGTTTTTGCGCTTTTGGCCTGAGTTCCGCATGTTAATGTTCGCGGTTGTCATCCTGCTGATCCTTCTTTACATGCCGGACGGTTTTTTCCCATGGGTACGCGACAAGATCGAGAAAGAGTGCCCCAGGTGTAAGGTCAGGAATATAGCAACTCGTAAGACGTGCCGGGTTTGCACTGCACCACTTGATTAGAGTCGGTGCTTTTTTATGAGGAGAGAATAGATGGATGCAAAGGAATTATATATGGGGAAACCCTGGTTGAAATTCTATCCTGAAGGGGTTTTATCGGAGGTGAAGATTACCGAAACGAGTCTCCCGGAGGTCTTTGACGAGGTTACTGAGAAGTACAAAAATCATATTGCCCTGATCTTCTATGGCAAGAAGATCAGCTACCGCTTACTTCGAGAGCTGGTAGACCGGTTTGCTACGGCATTGGCCGACTTGGGCGTGGCCAAGGGGGATACGGTAGCCCTTTACCTGTTGAATTGCCCCCAGTACGTTATTGCTTATTTTGCCGCACTAAAGGTCGGGGCCAAGGTCACTCCTATCAGTCCTGTTTATACGAGCAAGGAAGTCAAGCATCAGCTTGAGGACAGCGGCGCCGAGACGATTATCTGCCAGGATATTATGTATGATAACGTGGAAAAGACCGGTATTGATCTCAAGAATGTGATCCTGACCAATATCGCGGAATACCTCCCCACGCTCAAAAAGCTTCTGGGGAAAAGCGCTCTGGGAAAGGTCTATCGGGAGATGCACGTGCCGACACCTACCTTTATGGAAGAGGCAGGGCTGCTTCAATTCCAGTCTATCATCAAAAAGTATGACCCCCACCCCCCCCGGATAGAGATTGATCCCAGGAAAGACATTGCCGTCCTCCCCTATACCGGAGGGACAACCGGGCTTCCCAAGGCCGCTATGCTTACCCACTACAATATGTCCGCTTTGAGGGAACAGGCTATTGCCTTCTGGCCCCTTTTTAAGGAGGGTCAGGAAACGGTCATCGCCTTCCTGCCTTTTTTTCACATCTATGGGCAGGTTGTGGTGATGCTTAATAGCCTGGTTCAGGGATTCACGATGGTACTGTTCACCACACCGGATATGGATGACATCCTCTCCGCTATGGACCGCTATCAGGCCACTGCCTTTTACGGAGTACCCACACTGTTTGAATACCTCAAGGAGTATGATAAAACCGAACGCGTCAACTGGAAGCGATTAAAGATGATCGCTTGTGGGGCCGACACACTCCACAAATCCACGATTGACGAATGGGAAAGACGAACAGGGTCCAAAATATTGGAAGGTTACGGTTTGACCGAGACCACTTCTCTCAGTCATGGGAGCCCTTTTACCAGGCCAAAGGCCGGTTCCTTCGGGATTCCCATTCCGAATGTTAAGGCTGCAATTGTCCATCACGACAGCACGGAATTTCTCCCCCCCGGAGAGGTGGGCGAGTTGATTTTGAGCGGCCCCAACATTATGCAGGGATATTGGAACAGATCGGAGGAAACACAGGAGGCCATCATTGACATTGATGGGGAAAAGTGGCTGCGCACCGGAGATTTAGTCAGCATGGATGAAGAAGGCTATTTTTACTTCTCTGACCGAAAACGGGATCTGATCAAGTACAAAGGCTATTCGGTCTTTGCTCGGCATGTAGAGGAAGTCCTCTTTAATCATCCTCAAATCAAGGCCGCCGGGGTGGTGGGAGTCCCGGATCCCAAGGTGGGCCAGTTAATAAAGGCTTATGTGGTTCTCCAGAGTGAGGCAAGGGGCAAGATCTCCGAGGAAGATATTATCAAATATTGTCGGGAAAATATGGCTCACTATAAGGTCCCCAATATAATCGAATTCCGTGGAGAGCTTCCCAAGACGGACGTAGGAAAGGTCTCTCGCCGTGAACTGAGAGAGGAGGAGGCAGAGGAGAGCTGATATGGGCCAACCGTTCCTGGAACTCGACGATATCATGAAGACCTTTGGAGGGCTTCGAGCGCTCAATAAGATCCGTTTTTCCATAGATAGGGACCAGATAGTGGGTTTGATAGGCCCTAATGGTGCAGGTAAAACCACTCTAGTACGGCTTATAACCGGCATTTTAAGGCCTGATTCGGGGAGTGTCCGGTTCAAAGGCAAGAATATTACCGGGCTGAAGACATGGGATATCATAAATTTGGGCATTGCCTGCACCTTCCAGAATATGCGGCCCTTTCGCCGTCTCCCCATTATTGCTAATGTCATGGTTTCATGTCTGTGCCCTCGAGCCATGAAAAGGGGGGAATGGGTCAAAAGAGTGGAGGCTAAGGCCCTGGATGCCTTGGAATTTGCGGGCATTTCCGATATGGCCCTGGAAAAGGCCTCTACCCTTTCCCAAGGCGATCTCAAGCGGTTGGAGGTTGCACGGGCTATAGCCACAGAGCCGGAATTGCTTATCCTTGATGAGCCGTTCGGAGGTCTGAGCCCTGCCGAGACCGATCTTATGGCCAAATCCATTAAAAGGCTGCACAAAGGCGGCCGTTTTGGTCGATTGCATAGCGAGGGACCGGCGATGATTATCATAGAGCATAAGCTTCAGCAGTTGATGAAAATCGTGGATCGAATCATTGTACTCAACTATGGAATAATTATCGCTGATGGTAACCCCGAAGAAGTAGTGAATAACAAAAAGGTTATCGAGTCTTACCTGGGCGAAGGAGGGATATAAGGTTGTTGTTGGAAGTACACGATCTGACGGTTTGCTTTGATAAGGCAATGATCATCAACCGGCTCAGCATGAACGTTGAAAAAGGTGAGTTGGTCAGCCTGGTCGGACCAAACGGGGCAGGCAAATCCACGCTTCTCAGGGCAGTAACCGGACTCGTTGCATGGGAAAAGGAGATAAAACGGGGATCCATAGGAGGAGAGGTCACCCTGACGGGCGAGGTGCTGTTTGATGGGGAGTGGATTGAGCGCGTTCCAGCCCATGATATCGTCAAGAGGGGCCTTATCCTATGTCCGGAACGAAGAAGGCCATTTCGTGAGATGACGGTTTTGGAGAATCTTTATGCCGGTGCTTATCTTCTTAAGGATAAAAAAAAGATCGAAGACAATCTTGATAAAGTCTATCAATTATTCCCTGTGATTAAAGCGAGATCAAAACAGATCTCGGGAACCTTATCAGGTGGAGAGCAGCAGATGCTAGCCATTGGCAGAGCCCTGATGTTTCAGCCCAAGCTGCTATGTATTGATGAGCCCTCTACGGGGTTAGCCCCTATTCTTCGAAGACAGGTATTCGATAAGATTGGGCAAATCAAAAACCTCGGAATCACCATCCTCCTCGTTGAGCAGGAAGTCAGTACGGTATTTAAAATGGCATCCAGAAATTATGTCCTCTCCTCTGGGAAAATCATTGCCGAGGGAACGGAACAACAACTGCTTCAAGATGAGGTCCTCCGCAAAACCTACCTGGGGCTTTAGGTGGTATTTTCAAAGTATTTGGGAAGTTTCTCCATTAATTGTTTATATCAAGCAGGGCAATCATAAGTGGAAGTACTGCCTTTCAACCCAGATTATGCAGTAGGCATCGTCACGAGGGTTGAAAAACCTCAGCGAAACGCGAAGTTGCAGCGATTTTGCGCCGAAGGCATATTAATAAATATGTTGAGAAGCAAAATCGTGAAAGGAGCGTTGCAGCAAGGTTTTTCAGGCCGCAGTAGGTGGCTACTGCATAATCTGGGTTCAATACGTAGATCATTCTTTTTTCCCTATCACAGTATTACTCCTGAATTCTAGTAAAATAAGATTGAAAACCTCGTTAATTCGGTAAGATACGTCTATCCAAACCAATAGTAAATCATTACCAGCGAGGTGAGAAATTATACTACGAAAAACCGTAGTTCCGTTTAACATAGAAATGCTCAAAGCTCCGCCTGACCTCGCCTTGTATCTTGCATGGGGTGCAGGATTGATTATCGCCTATGCAGGTTTTGCCGTACCCGGTTAATTTGCATCAGCGCTTAGATTCTTACAGTCGCTGAAGTGAGGAATGAAATACGCTGGGATAACGGGATTTCGATACGGCTCTAGTCACTCCATGGAGAATGCCAAGGAGGTCTTCTAGCCTATTGTAACCCAAAGACTGAAGATCCTCTCAAAGCAGTATATTTGCTCAAGAAGAGGCAAATCTCAAGTATACCGAGCCACCAGCGGGAGAGATTAAGCAGAAGATGTAGTAAAATAATATAATCACAGAAGTGAGTGCAACAAAAGTGGGATCAAGAAGTTAAAGATCTGCTTCGACATATAAAGGATGCCCCGCAGAGAATTCGAGTCCAATGCGATGTTTTTTCCTATAGCCTGTTTCGGCCCTCTACACTAAAGACTCTCTGTCTCTTAAAATTGTATTTTATGGGGCAAGATGGTCCTAAAACTCAGCCGGGGCTTGGTCAGTTCTTTACTGATATTTGGTTAAGGATATGAGACCTTTGAAAAACCCGGCTATTTTCACCATCCTCAAAAAGACGATGGACTTTTTTGAAGTGACTGGTGGCTTCCGGCTCGGAGAGCCTCCCGCTCGGAGAGAAGGGTGCTGTCTTTTCGTAACGTATCAGTGGGGGAACCCGCAGGTCCCGATTTATCGGGGCAATGCGGAGGGCCTACGACCCGGAGGGAACTGAAAAAAAGCCCATTGTCTTTAGATCAAGAGGGGTTATGCAAAGGTTTTGATATGTCTTGCCAAATAGACAAACCAAAGCAGAGGAGCATAGATTTTTATAGCCTCCAAAAGCAAAGGTATGTCTACTATAGTACATGCTAAGTGGGTGATAAGATTGGCCCCCATGACTTGAAAGTGCTACTGATTGCTGATACCTAAGTTTTTTCAAGGTCTAAAGGGAGAAATAGGTTGA
>JAWOBA010000074.1:0-6079 GCA_046498285.1 Desulfatiglandales bacterium
CCCTGCCGTGTCAAAGTACAAAGATGCCTCGAATGTAGGAATAGCGTTTTCACATACTTCAACCTCAGAGTCGTCCTCATCGCTTAAATAACTACAATTGTCACTGTCACTGTCGCCACCGTCGTCGTCGTCGAGAGGCTCCGAAACGGGTTCGAACGTAGAGTCGTCGCTATCGTCGTCTCCATCACTGAACGCGTTTTGAGGCTCTTCGATGTCGTCTCCGTCATCCACCACCTCCTCTCTTGAGATGTTCGGCAGTTCTGCGGCAGTCACAACTGTTTGCAGGTTGTCGTTTATCAGCGACCTACCAAGCCTAGAAAGCGCGTTTATTATGTATCCGGCAAGTGATTGTGGTTGCCGGTTGTCACTCTCTTCGTGTGTTGCACCGACGCCTCTGCTAGATGGAGATGACGTGCTTGCTCAGGTGAGGCGGGCGGGCAAAGCTGAAAGCTGAAAGCGAATTAGCTGATAACCTCGAAGCTTAAAGGGGTTGCCATTTTGAGAGGGAGTTGATAAGACCTTTGATCATAGAAGCTATCTCGATGCCTTCCTTCTCTAATTGGGTTAAACGCCGGACATACATAGTTTTGCCTAAGGGGCAGTCCTTGCTTTGTGTACCTTGTGGCTTGTGGTTTATTTTAAACAACGTGGAATTCTGAAAATCGCCGGGTTTTTCAAAGCTCTTGCTGTGGCCAGTAAGAATTATTTTTCAACGGCTGGATGTATCAAGAAGGCTTCTATTTTGGCTTAGCTATTCATTAGCCATTTATGACGAATGATGGTGCTATAATAAATATATCGTCACTAAACAGGCTCAAGGTTTCGGGTTCACCGTTCAATGGTTATTTGCTGCACCCTTAACTGTTAAACGCTGGTTTTTCATGAGCTGGCTGTCAATGCTTCAACAGATAGGCATGATTGGGACAATGGCCAGCCATATTTAGATGCATATCGGCTGAATGCCTGAGCAGGTTCTTGTCAGCACAAATAAGATGACGGTGGATAATTCTTATTATTCTTTTACAACGCCTTTCCACAATATGGACAGAAGGAAAAATCTGGTTCTACAGGCCTTCCACAATAAGGGCATCTCGTTCCACTTGCTAAATGATTAACATCCATGCTATCGTAATATTTATCAATGATAGTATTACAATTTTCACAGAATAAAAATGGGGCGCCTTTCTTCACAGGAAAGATGGGTATAAAAAAAAGACTCACGTAGTGATCTACCCTTTTGAGATAGACCTCAAAATGACCGCATATTGGGCATGATCTCTCCTGTTTGTTAACAGTGACAGTTTTAGGCTGAATTCCCCCAATAAAGAAAAACATGGATACCTTTCTCTTATGTTGTTGTTGTGATCTTATTTCTCATTACGATTGACCGTAACGTAAAAAACTAATTTATACCACAAGCGGCATCCTATAAACAACGAACTCGATGAAGTGAAGAAAAGTAAAAATAATCACTGATATCAATAAATAATAATACAAACTCAACATGCAGATAAAACGAGACCTTTGAAAAACCTGGTGATTTTCACCATCCCCAAAAAGACGATGGACTTTTTTGAAAGGACTGGTGGAAGGGTGCTGAAAAGACCAACCCGGGAGCCTCGGCCTCCGGCCCGGAGGGCCTACGCCCCGGAGGGAACTGAAAAAAAGCCCATCGTCTTTAGATCAATAGGGGTTATGCAAAGGTCTCAAAACGACTTCTTTGGAAGTCTTTTAAGCACCCATAAAGATTGGATCTCACACAGCTTGATGAAACATTCATTTTCTGGATTTGTTTCCTTTTTGAGAAATGAGCTAACCTATTTATTGCTTCAAAATCACCGTAACAAATACCTCTATATTATCCAAAATACAGGAAGATATTATAGAAAAATATAATCTATTAGCTTCCCGGCAACTCTTCCTTTTGATCTTACCATACATAAAATTGGTGAGAATTGAAAGAAGCATTGTAGACCCAAAATCCGGGATTTATGTTTACAAACCACGGTTTTTATTGTTTAACTCCAAAAAGATTATTTTTCTAATATATTCTTCCATCTATTAGCCCTCGCTTGAAATTCTGCTTCTTAAAAAGAAGGGGGAATAATTGAAAAGATTTTTTGTAGATAAAATTATCCCATCAGATGGCTTATTATCTATTACGGGGAAAGAGGCCAGGCATATACGTAATGTTCTGAGGATGAAGAAGGGCGAGATGTTGATTCTTATAGATAGGGAAGGGCAGTCGTTTGAGGCAGAAATCGGAGCAGTACATTACAAGGAAGTAAGGGTTACCATTACGAAACTTATACCCCCTTCACCTCCTTCACCAATAAAAATAAGTCTGGCTCAAGCTCTTATTAAATCACACTCCATGGAATATCTTATCCAAAAGGTGACGGAATTAGGGATATATTCAATCCACCCTTTCTATTCAGAAAGAACGGTCATCCAATTAAAATCAGCCCATCTAAAAAATAAAATGGACCGCTGGATGCAAATAATAAAATCGGCCTGTAAGCAATGTGGAAGGGCAATTCTTCCCGATTTGCATACTCCTTTGCGTTTTGAAGCACTGATTAAAGATGTACCGGACATAAGGACACTAAAAATTCTGTTATGGGAAGATGAAGATAAAGTAGATCTTAGAAGATTGTTAACATCTACAGACTCGGCTGCTCATGTTTTTGTTATAGTGGGCCCCGAAGGAGGTTTTACCCTGAATGAAATAAATCTCGCAAAAGATGCGGGTTTTTACATAGTTTCTTTGGGAAATAGAATATTACGTGCAGAAACAGCGGCTGTGTCATTACTATCAATTATCCAGTATGAATGGGGAGATTTGAATTTGGGATAGGGAGATAAAAAGCCCCTTATTAGTAAATGAATAAGGGGTATAAATATCTCGGCAGCGACCTACTCTCCCACGCAGTCCCCCACGCAGTACCATCGGCGCTCAAGAGCTTAACTTCCGTGTTCAGGATGGGAACGGGTGCTTCCTCATCGCTATTGCCACTGAAATATCAAATTTACGAATACACTCGAGTGCCTGTAAATAAAAGGTAAATAATTATGGCCAAGCCGCACGACCTATTAGTGCCAGTTAGCTCAATACATTACTGCACGTTCACACCTGGCCTATTTTCCCGGAAAGTATCCCATTAAATACAGAGAGGGCTTTTCCAAGATGTATCTGGAATCTTGACACCACATATATGAATTACCTGAGATTGGGCCTCACAGGTCTGAAATTGGAGCTTCACCCAGACCTTAAGGTATCTAACATATCGCCTAGAACCGCTAACGAATTATGCTTGCAACATGAAATTGTAAGATATAATTAGTATCAGCCAAATCCGTGAACCGCTATCCAGCCCCTCTCTTTTCTCGACTACCCCCGAACCCATTTCACATATCATCTGTACCTTTTCTTTTTCTCTACCACCACGCCAACTACCCTATATTCAGTGTCTTTACTGAGTGCAATGTCATCGTATTTGGGGTTGAGAGGATGGAGTACCCGTGTTGTGCCGTACTTTTTAAGCTGTCTGAAGGTTGCCTCCCCTTCCACGTTAGAGACCACCACATAATCATGGTGTTCCGGTTTCAGATAAGGGTTGATCACCATGATATCTCCCTCGTGGAATTCTGTCTCCATGCTCTCCCCTCTCACCCTGAGGGCAAAGACTCCTTTTGCGCCGGTTTCTACATACTCCCCATACTGAGCGGTATCACCTATCTCCTGCCAACTGCAGGCCTGGGTCCATGATAGCACAGGGATACGTTTTGATTCACCTGCAGGCTCCAGATCAGCAGACAGATATCCTGTCTCTTGCAGAAATTCTCTTATATCTACCGTGTACGCCTTGAGAAACTTCATAACCATCTCAAAGGATGGAATGCTCCTTCCATCTTCTATGTCTCGTATGTGCGTGTGAGAGACACCTGAGAGTCTTGATGCATCCCGAAGGGACAAGTCCATTGCCTCTCTCTTTTCCTTCATAAATGCACCTAATTTCTTCATAATGTAAAGTATATCTTACTTTTTCCTGGACGGCAAGGGGATTCTATTGTAAGATATCTCAAACAGAAATGGTTTACTCAGGTAGAGTTAATACATGGTAGATGGTTCACAGAAGCGTCAACCCATGCCTTTGTTGGCCGGAGCATATAGGTTTTAGAGAGCCATTTTTTATGAATAATAGAAGATAAGTCTTGCAAAAGGACGATATAGTATCCCGCACAACCTGGGATGTCTCCATTGTGGAGGTTGCTTAACAACCATTATGATAGCTTTGAGCAATGCTATGAACAGAGGTTTGAGGGAAAGTACGGTTTCTTTCGTCGCGTTATTGGACAGGTAGTTCGGCAGTATCTGACATGTGGTGATCTGAAGAATGGATTCGCCAGGGTCCCCTGTTGCGATTGTAGAGATGAGTATTTGCTTGCCTTTAATTGTAAGGAAGATGGTTCTGCCCTTCCCTGGCCCAGACCTGGTCTCCTGTGTCAATTGCAAGGAATCGTTTCTTGAGCAATAAACCTGAATCTTCACTTCAAAATGGAGTTAGTCGCGCCAGGGCGAGCCTGTCATGCCAAAAAGGTAGTCCAGTTTGGAGCATCTTTGCGGGATACTATCCTCTACCCAGTCCCCCATCGGCAATATGTCTTCACTATCCCCGTTATGTTCCATGCCTACTTTAAGTGGGGCCCCCTTACAAGGCTATGCCATTGTACGTATGAGAGCCTGCTCATTTTTTTATGAAACACAATAGGACTTACCAATGGAGTACCTGGTGTGGTTATGAGCATACATAGCTTCGGGGATTATCCTGAGAAGTTTCATCCACACATTCATGCCATGTAGCCCCCGATGGACATTTTGCAAGGACTGGAACCTTCTACGTTATACCAGGGGTTGATTTAAACCCTCTTGAGAAGGTCTTTCGTGCCAGTGTCTTTAAGATGCTTAAAGAGGAGGGAAAGATAGGCGATGATTTAGCCAATAGGCTTATGGGCTGGAGACACTCTGGCTTTAGTGTCCACAACCGTGTAAGAGTTCGAAGAGATGATGATGGGGGAAGGGAGGATATGACCCAGTATATTATCCGTAATACCTTCTCTGTTGAGAAACTGACATATATCAAGGAGACCGCTACAGTCATCTACCGTTCGAAGATGACCCATGGTAATACTAACAAGAAGAATTTTCAGGTATACACACCTGCGGAGTTTATAGCAGCCATTACACAGCATATCCCTGAGAAATCATTTCAGATGGTGCGCTTTTATGGATGGTATTCAAATAAATCAATACGTAAAAAGCAAGGGCCTGAGAGATCTGCTCATGATCCGGAAGCAGACAAAGACATGGAGGACCCTCCAATCCGAGAGACCTCTCCTGAAAATGGCCAGATAGTATACGAGCCCTTTGATGATGGTTGGCCCGACTATGAAGAGCCATCTATTATGGTAAACTTGTGCTGAGGTTCTCAAAGCATTGAGAGACCTTTGCGTAACCCCTCTTGATCTAAAGACGATGGGCTTTTTTTCAGTTCCAAGGCTCCCGGGTTGGTCTTTTCAGCAACGTATCCATGGGGGAGTTTTGCCCCCCCCGCATTCCCCTCGCCAAGCTCGGAGCTGCGGGTTCCCCCACTGATACATTACGAAAAGACAGGACCCTTTCACCAGTCACTTCAAAAAAGTCCATCGTCTTTTTGAGGATGGTGAAAATCGCCGGGTTTTTCAAAGGTCTCATTGAGCACTCTGTAATTTGCATCCATAGGGGTTACAGGGGAGGTCTATCTAGCTTCTGCCCATTCTTTGGAAAAAGAAACTAATACTAATCGCAAAATGTCAAACCTGCTATATGTTCCGCCTTTACATTGATCCCAAAAGTCTTTCTTCTGCTCAGAAAAAGCCAATTAGGGGGAAAAGTAGAAAACGAGGTTGCAATTCTCCTTGTGTTTCGTTAATGTTTTTCCGGTTTTAAAAAGCAATTTCCTATAATCGAATGATTGACAAAGAGTGTGTATAAGGGTAAGTTTTTTACACACTATGGCAAGAAGCTTTTGTGCCGAAG
>JAWOBA010000177.1:0-4560 GCA_046498285.1 Desulfatiglandales bacterium
GCTCGGTCACTTATCTCTATAGCCAGCCCAACATTGTGCTCACACATAAGCATAGTCACATTAAGCTCTTTCAGTTGATTCAGGCTCTCTCCGAGTGCCTTTATTACCAGTGGTGCTAATCCCTCTCCCGGCTCGTCAAGCAGAAGCAGGCGAGGGTTGGTCATCAATGTTCGAGCAATTGCAAGCATTTGTTGCTCACCACCGCTGAGGTACCCACCCAGGCGCAAATCTAATTCTTTTAATTTAGGAAAGAGGTCATAGATTGTATCTAATGTCCAGTACCCTCCCTCCTTGTCTCCGCGAGCAGCTAATAATAGATTCCTTCGCACCATTAAATCCGGGAATATTCTTCGGTCATCCGGAACCCAGCCAACCCCCTTACGCGAAATATAATACGTTGGTTTATTGACAATGCTCTCACCATCGAATTCAATATCCCCAGAACGAGGAGGTGTTAAACCGATGATACTCCGGAGGGTGGTTGTTTTGCCAGCGCCGTTTCTTCCCAAAAGGCAAACAACCTCTCCTTCTTCTATGCTTAAAGAGATACCAAAAAGCACATGGCTTGACCCGTAAAATGTATGAATATCATTAACGTTCAAGATCACTCTGCTACTCCCAAATAAACCCTTTGCACTTCCTCACTGGCTCTTACCTCTCCAGGCTTACCATAACCGATCACACTGCCTTGGTGAAGCACCGTAATTCTTGTAGCGATGCCGAATACAACTCCCATATCATGCTCAGTAAAGAGGACTGTTAAACCTCGTTCCTGAGCCATCTTTTTAATGAGCTTCATGATACTTGCGGTTTCTTCTATACCCATTCCAGCGGTAGGCTCATCCATCATTACTAGCTCCGGGTTGGCGCCTAACATAATAGCCATGTCGAGCCGTTTTTTATCACCATGAGAAAGAGACTCTCCCAGTAAGTCCATATGTTGGGAAAGACCCACATCATTCAAGGCACGGTGAACTTCCGCCTCCATAAACCGCGTGGCTGGCGTGATCAACTTTCTGGTAAAATGATTAAAACTTAAAAACGACATGAGCACACTTTCGTATACCGTGAGTTTGGGATAGATACTGGCCCTCTGAAAAGATCGGACCAAACCGAGATGACATCGCTTATGCGTCGGCATTTTGGTAATATCGTTTTCCATAAAAAGCACCCTGCCGTTATCGGGGCGATGATAACCGCTGATCAGGTTAAAAGTAGTTGTTTTACCGGCGCCGTTGGGACCAATTAAGGCATGAATTTCACCTTTGTCAACCGTAAGGTTAACATTGCTTACAGCCTGAAATCCATCAAAGGCTATACTCAAATCTTCAGTTTTGAGTAGACTCATCCCATTCTAACCCTTTCTCTCTGTCAGGGAGCTCTTCCCTCTTTAGCTCTTCTAGCCTGGACTTTTTCTTGGAAATATCCCAGGATGCCACCTGGTAAAAACAAAACAACCGCAAGAATAATACAACCAAGAATGAAAGCCCAATAATAGGTAAACCCAAGAATAAAACTATGAATCAAAATATATATAAACGTTCCTACAACAGGTCCCAATAAGACATATGGCCCTCCAAGAATCGTTGCCATAACAGGCTCTCCGGATACGATCCAGGTCAACATAAAAGGGCTTACCGAACGGTTAAATGGAGCCCATAATACACCTGCCAGACCAGCAAAGGCTGCCGCTATAACGAATGCAACAAGCTGGTACCTCCTGATATTGATGCCGACGAATTCAGTTCTTTCCGGATTCTCCCGCATAGCCTTGAGGGTATAGCCAAAAGGAGAATTTACCAGTTTTAGCATAAAAATTGTTGCAGCAACAAATATGATCAATACAAAGTAGTAATACCAAATAGCGGATTTCAAAAAGGCTGGTGGAAAGATATTTTGTATTCCATCATCACCACCAGTAAAACCATACCATTCGTATATGATGACAAAAATGAGCTGACCAAAAGCCAAAGTGAGCACGGCAAAATAGATCCCCCTGAGTCGAACACAGAAATACCCGACGATCAGCCCAAAAATACTAGCAAGTATGATACCTGCTGGCAAGGTTAAAAAAAAGGGTATATCAGTCTTTGTGACAAGCATGGCTACGGTGTATCCACCAATACCATAAAAAGCCGCTTGTCCGAAGGATAACTGGCCCATATACCCGAAAAGGAGATTAAAGCTTAGGGCCAGTAAAGCCATGCAAAGGCCTTCCACAACGATATGGAGATAGAAAATTGGAATAATATAAGGCAGAACTATTCCTATCCCTGCCCCAATAATCATCCACCATAGTAAACCTAAACCGAGGAATGATTGTCCTGAATCCTTCTTTTGCATTACCTCTCTGGCCTCCCTAAAATTCCCCATGGCCGAATAATCAAAACTACTGCCATCACTATAAAGACAAAAGCAAGGGCCATTCTGGGAGCAACAAGGATACCGAATGCATATACCTCCCCTACAATCAGTGAGCCAAGGAGCGTGCCTGGGAGACTCCCCATTCCTCCTATGACTACCACAGCGAAGCACTCTATAATAATCTCAATGTCCATTCCCAGCGAAATCGAACCGATCGGTGCAGCAACTCCCCCACTCAGGCCTGCCAAAAAGGATCCCAAGACGAAGATCCCCGTATAAAGCACTGCAACACGTATGCCCAATGCACTCACCATTTCCCGGTCGGAGACAGATGCCCGAATGATGTCTCCCATACGGGTTTGGTAAATGAGCCACCACAGCCCGACAATAATGGCTATCCCGACCACTATCATGAATACATAATAAGAAGGAAGAATGGAACCAAACAATGTGACAGCCCCAGCTAAGTGGTCAGGTCTGGATACGGAATAAAATTGTCCTCCCCAGCCCCACTTAACGATGTCGGTAATTATCAGAATGATTGCATAGGTGGCCAGTAACTGGTCTGCCCAACCGCGTGCATATATTCGCCGCAGGAGAAAGACTTCAATAACCAATCCAATAAGGCCCAGAATAACCGCAGCCAAAATGGTGGCTAAATAGAAGCCAACAGTAGGAACCAGTATGACGCGCCATAGGCTGTACGTAATAAAGGCGCCCAGCATATACAGAGATCCATGGGCAAAATTTAATACTTGGAGAACACCGAAAATGAGGGATAAGCCTGAGGCGATGAGAAAAAGGATCATCGCCCGGGCCAATCCACTCATGAACTGAGCAAATAAAATGCTTGGATCCATTTAGCCTCCAAAGACACGAGATAGGGATTTGAGCCACTAACAAATCGACGCAGCGCCCTGGTATTGCTTAGATTATTTCCGGATCTTAGGTATATCTTCCTCGGCACGCCATACTTCCTCACCAGGTATTCTCCTCAGATCCTTGTAAGTCAAGAAGGGGTAGTTTGGATCTTTTGCCGTTATTCCTTCATAGACCGGTACGCTGGCCATGTGATCGATTGCACGCACGCTTATAGGGCCGCGCAGACTATCCAGTTCAATACCCTCAGAAGCCTTCATAACGGCCGCGGTGTCTATAGTACCGGCCTTTTCTATAATTTTCTTGTACATATACATTGAATCATACCCCATCACGGCCCAGTCGGACGGATACTCACCGTATGCCTTCCGGTAATTTTCTACAAATTCTGCCATTTTCTCGGTCTTTTCCCCAAAGAATGGGGCTCGGCAATAGGCGGTCAACCCCTCCGGACATTCATCTCCCAGCTCGGCCAAAACATCCACATCGAATAAACTGGCGTAAGCAACCTTGTCAAAAAAACCGTATGGCTTTGCCTGTTTCACAAAAGCCACTAGATCACCACCATAGTGGGAGCTCTGCACTGCCTCAGCATCAGTAGCAAGGATAGCAGTGATATAGGAGGTGAAATCCTTTTCGCCTAATTTTGGCCAGAATTCCTTGATGATCTTGACATCAGGGCGCAGCCTCCCCATTTCCTCCTTAAAGGCTTGAAATTCCCTATGGCCAAAATCATAGTCGGGACCAATGTAGCAGTACTTTTTGTAAGGTTGCTCCGCACGCATCCGGGCCTGTCCGCGGCCTTCCATATAGGTATTCGGGACCATCTGAATGGCATAGGGCACATGCTTTTCCACGGTAATCGCCTCGGTATTACAGATAAAGTGAATCATCATCTTGTTGTATTCCTGCAATATCGGAAGAAAAGCCAGACAGACCCCGCTACTGCAATCCCCGAGGATGAAATCTACCTTATCCCTCAATATCAAATCCTTAAGCTCTCTTACACCGGTGCTTACTTTCAGCTCACTGTCCCTTGTTACCAGCGTAATCGGCCTTTCCAGGATCCCTCCGGCAGCATTAATCTCCTCCATGGCAAGACGAACACCTTTTAGACTCGATACACAGTACATAAAGCAGACTCCGCTGTAACCACAGTCAGAGCCAAACTTTATGGGTTTCTCTTTTGCTCCTACTGCAGGAATATAAACTGATAGTGTGAATAAAAAAATTAGTGCCACCGCAATCACTCCACCAAGCAATCCCTTCGTCAGTTTCTTTCTCATCATCTTATACCCTCCTTGATAAGATTTATTA
>JAWOBA010000254.1:0-2675 GCA_046498285.1 Desulfatiglandales bacterium
AAAATAAATAGTATATTGTACAACGAGGTTAATACTGAACCAGAAGATAATTTTGTAAGAAAGGGTGCAGAGATTTACAAAAACAATAGCTGTGATTTTTTGATAGCACTCGGTGGTGGTAGTCCGATAGATACAGCCAAGGCGATTGGAGCTATCGTTACTAATTCTGGTGAAATTGCTGATTATATGGGAATAGGTAAAATAACCAAAGCATTACCACCTTTAGTTGCTATACCAACAACGGCTGGTACAGGTTCTGAGGTAACGAGGTTTACAATTATTTCTGATACCACCAATAATGTGAAAATGTTGATTGGAAGTGAATATCTCATTCCTAGAATAGCTATTGTAGACCCAGTGTTCACAATAACAATGCCAGCAAACACTACTGCAGCAACCGGTATTGATGCTTTAACACATGCTATTGAGGCATATACTTCAGTGAAACATCAGCCTCTTAGCGATATCATGGCACTTTCAGCGATAAAGAGGATAGCAAGATATTTGCCCAGATCCTGGTCTAACAGTAGTGATATAGAAGCTAGAAGTGAAATGATGCTCGCAGCAATGGAAGCAGGAATTGCCTTCAATAATTCATCTGTTACAATCGTGCATGGGATGTCAAGGCCAATTGGTGCATTGTTTCATGTTCCTCACGGCATTTCGAATGCCGTACTTCTGGCAACTTGTATGAAATTTGCAATCATGGGAACACCAAAAAGATTTGCTGATGTATCAAAAGCCATGGGGGTTAATACAAGTGACCTGTCCATCTTGGATGCTGCTAAGAAAGGAGTATTAGCGGTACAAGAGCTATGTGATGATGTAGAGATACCTACTATTACTGGTCTGGGAATAGATGCTGATGAATTCATGGCCAAAGCTGATAAGATGGCTAGCGATGCTCTGGCTAGTGGGAGTCCCAATAATACAGTTAGAATACCAACAAAAGAACAGATTATAGACCTTTATAAAAATTCCTTGTAAATATTTGAAGATTCAAAATTAAATAGATAATCTTAAAAATATATTTGAGTTGATATTAATATATTAGAATATTATTCATTGATAAAACCTGTCTATTATAAGGAGGAATAACAATGACAAAAGAAGAAAGAAAATTTTTGGTAATAAACCTGGCCAGTCAGGATTTTAAAGAACATAAAATAGATAAAAAAGAGCTGAGAAAATACCAGGGAGGCAGTGGTATAGCCGATAGGTACCTCTATCAGAATCTGAATCCGTCTGTTCTACCTCTTGATTCAGACAATCCACTTTTTTTCTTCCCGGGATTACTGACCGGTATTCCTATACCTACTGCCAGCAAGACCTCCGTTTGCGGACGTTCTCCTTTGACCGGTATCTGGAACGAAGCTACTGTTGGCGGACAATGGGGAGCAGCAATGAAGAAGAACGGGTATGAAGGAATGATTATCAAAGGAAAAGCTGCCCAACCAGTATATCTTTACATTAACTCTGATGGTGTTATCTTTGAAGATGCGCAAACAATCTGGGGATTGGATACCTACAAAACCTCAGAAAAGATTGAAAAAAAACACCCTAGGGTTCAAATAGCCTCTATCGGGCAGGCAGGTGAAAATCTTGTTCCCATCTCAGCCATTGTTTTTGATGCCCCGCACTGCCGTTTGGCAGGAAGAGGAGGAATGGGTGCCCTTATGGGTTCTAAAAATCTAAAGGCTGTTGCTGTGGAGAAAGAGAAAAAACCAGTATATGTTAGTGATCAGGAAGGTTTGAAAAAGAGCGTAAAAGAACTGACTCATTCTATTAGAGAGTATACCCAGGGTCTGCATAATTACGGTACAGGCGGATCTGTTGAAGCAAGAGAATATACCGGAGATCTGCCCATTAAGAACTTTGCCCAAAGCCGCTGGTCAGGAGCAAGTAAAATCACTGGACAGGCAATTGCCGAAACTATATTCAAAAAGCATTATGCCTGCTATTACTGTCCTATTGCCTGTGGTAAGGAAGTAACCTTAAAAGAAGAAATCGTTCATGGTCCCGAATATGAAACCTTAAGTGCCTTTGGTTCTAATCTCCTAAACGATGATTTGGATAGTATTGTCCTGATGAATGATTTATGTAACCGCTATGGAATAGACACTATTTCCCTGGGAGTAAGTATTGGCTTTGCTATTGAGGCCTATGACGAAGGCCTTCTCAAAAAGGAAAACTTATACGGAATCCAGTTAGGCTGGGGAAACCCAGAAGCTTTTATCAATATTACCCATCAGATTGCCCGCAATGAAAAATTAGGTAAATTGATCGGACAGGGGGTAATGGCCTTATCCCATCAACTGGGAGGAAAGAGCCAGGAATATGCCCTTCACACCAAAGGCTTAGAATATCCTATGCATGACCCCAGAGCCTTTACCGGTATGGCTTTAAGCTATGCCACAGCCAATAGGGGAGCCTGCCATCTTGAATCATTAAGTTATGTTATTGAATCAGGGATACCAGCAACTGACTTGGGCTATGATGATAAAAATATGTTAGATCCCCACAGTAGTGAGAATAAAGCAGAGTTAGTGGTCAAATTACAGGATTATATGAATGTACTCAATGCATTGGGACTATGTAAGTTCTTGCTTGCTGGGAGGATAGGACCTAAAATCATCAGTGAGTGGGTAAGCAAAGTAACCGGATGGGATGTGGAC